>NZ_JAKWJU010000002.1:2908125-3231250 GCF_022524345.1 Streptomyces marispadix
GCCACCGACATCGCCTTCGCGGTGGCCGTTCTCGCCGTGGCCGGGCGCGGCCTGCCCGGCTCGCTGCGTACGTTCCTGCTGACCCTGGCCACGGTGGACGATCTGGCCGCCGTCATAGTGATCGCCGTCGCCTACACCAGCGGACTGTCCCTCACCGCGCTCGGGCTCGCCGCCGCCGGTCTGGCCGTGTTCGGCTACTTGCAGAGCGGGCGCGGCCCCGCGGTGCGCCGCGTGCGGGCTGCCGTGCCGGGTCCGCTGCCGTATGTACTGCTCGCGCCCGCCGTGTGGGCGCTGATGCACGCATCCGGAATCCACGCGACGATCGCCGGTGTCGCGATGGGCCTGCTGATGCGTACGACCGTGCGCGAGGGCGAATCGGTCAGCCCGTCCCACCGCGCGGAGGAGCTGCTGCGGCCGGTGTCGGCGGGGCTGGCGCTGCCCGTCTTCGCGCTGGTGTCGGCCGGGATTCCGCTGCACGGGGCGGGCGGATTCTGGACGAGCACCATCACCTGGGGCGTCGTCGCCGGGCTGATCGGCGGCAAGATCCTAGGCATCCTCGGCGGCGCATGGCTGACCGCCCGCTTCACCAGCGCTCATCTCGGCCCGCGGCTCGGCTGGGCCGACATCGCCGCCGTCGGCATCCTCGGCGGCATCGGCTTCACCGTCTCCCTGCTCATCGCCGAACTCTCCTACTCCGGCGCCCCGGACCTCACCCACGCCAGGGGCGCAGTCCTGCTGGCCTCCGCGATCGCGTCGCTGCTGGCCGTGGTCGTACTGAGACGGCGCAGCGCTCACCACCTCGGCGCGCGACCCGCCGGGTAGGCGGAGGGCCTGAACATCCGGGCACCCCGACGCCCGGACGCTCGGGCCCAACTCCCCGCCCCGGGTCGCGGTCTTGGCGATTCCGACGGCCGCTCGGCCCGCTCAGGCGACGACGGGGCTGCGGCGTTCGAGGAGTACGACGTCCCGCCATGTGCCGTGCTGGCGGCCGACGCGTTCTCGGGTGCCTACGACCCGGAAACCGGCGGCCCGGTGCAGGGCGAGGCTGGCGGCGTTCTCGGGGAAGATCCCCGACTGCACGGTCCACACCCCGGCGCTCTCCGTCGAGGCGATCAGCGCGTCCAGCAGGGCGCGGGCGATGCCCCGGCCTCTGGTGTCGCCGCGTACATAGACGGAGTGCTCGACCACCCCGGCGTACACGTCCCTCGACGAGGTGGGAGCTGCGGCGATCCAGCCGAGCACCGCACCCGTCGCGTCGTCTACGGCCACATAGCGGTGCAGGGGCAGCTTCGCCGCGTCGAACGACTCCCAGTCGGGTGCGGCCGTCTCGAACGTCGCGTCGCCTTCCTCGATTCCGGCCTGATAGAGCGCCAGCACCGCGTCGGCGTCCTGTGCGCGCATCGGCCGCAGTACGACGCCTTCGGGAGCGGCGGGTTTGGCGGCCTTGACGATCGCCGAGTACACGCCCAGCCCTGCGTCGGCGGTCGGTGTGATGACGGCGCCGGTGAATCCGGCGGCCGACAGCAACTCCCGGTACTCGTCTGCCGTGAGGGTGGTGGCGCAGCCGGTGGCCCGTTCGGCCTCCGCACGCCGGGCCGGGGTCAGCCCGGGGTGGGCGAGGACGTCGCTGACCCCGAAGTGGCCGCCGGGGCGCAGCACTCGATAGGCCTCGGCCAGAACTCTTGGCTTGTCGGCGGAGAGGTTGAGTACGCAGTTGGAGACGACCGCGTCCACGCATGCGTCCGGAAGCGGGATCTCCTCGATCCTGCCGTGCAGGAACTCCACGTTGGAGACGCCCGCTTCGCGAGCGTTGGCACGGGCTAGGGAGATCATCTCGGCGGTGGCGTCCAGCCCGTAGACCTTGCCGCCCGGGGCGACGCGGCGCGCGGAGAGCAGTACGTCGATGCCGCCGCCCGAGCCGAGGTCCAGCACGGTGTCGCCCGGGGCGAGCGGGGCGACGGCCACGGGGTTGCCGCAGCCGAGGCTGGCCCGCACGGCACCCTCCGGCAGCCGGTCGGCCTCGTCGTAACCCTCGTACCCGGCGGCGCCGAAGCACCCTTCGCCGAACGCGTCCTCCCCGCAGTCGACGACGCGCTCCCCGGCCTCGGCGGCGCGGGCGAGTGCACCGTAGCGGCCGACCACCTCTTCCAGCCGGTCGCTCGGGGCCGGGCCCGGCCGCTGGTCGCTTGCCATGGCGATCACTCCTCGCTCGTGACTGTGGAGGACTGCGGGGATACGGCCGATGGTGTGGGTCGCCCCATGACGACGTCGGCGGCGGACGGGAAGCAGGTCACGCACTCGTCGTTGATGCGGTAGTAGCTGGCCGTCCCGGCCTGCTCGGCCAGTACGAAGCCGACATCGGCGAGCTGCCTGAGATGCGCCGAGACGGTGGACTGTCCGACCTGCACGGCATCGACGATCGCGCCGACGCTCATCGGCTGCCCGCGGCGGGCCAGCAGCGAGACGATCTGGATTCGGGTGGCGTCGGCCAGCACCTTGAACCAGGAGGCGTACTCCCGGGCGGTGGCGCGGTCGAGAGGCTGCGCTGACTTCATCGTTAATCGACGATAGACGATGAAGCACGGTGGCGGTCAAGCCCCTTGCGCCGACCCTGGCGTCTCCTTTCTGCGTCGCCCCGTTGCGTCGGGCCGATCCGGCCACTGGAGCGCAGTCATCCGGAGGCAGGGAACGCCGGACGGCCGCCAGACGGCCCACTCGCAAATGCACCGAAGTCCCCCCTCCTATAGATCTCTTGACATGGCTCCGTGGCGCTCAGAAACGAGGGCCGCGGAGGCCCCGGCCGTCGCGAGACCGCTAGACGCCCATCCCCCACAGCCAAGGGAAGCCGCATGACTGACACTTTGAGACGCGTCACCGTCACCGCCGTCACCGGACTCGGCCTGTGCCTGACCCTTCTGCCCGCAGGACAGGCGCACGCACAGACCCAGACTCAGCAGGCCCCCACCCGCGTCCCGTGCAACGACATCGCCGCGCTGAAGTCCGCCATCGAGCGGGCCAACACCAGCGGCGGCTCGATCGCTCTCGCCCCCCGGTGCGTCTACAGCCTCACCCAGGCCGACAACGAGGGCGACGGCCTTCCCGAGATCACCGGCAACGTACGCATCTACGGAGACAACACCACCGTCGAACGCAACTCCGCCGCCGGCTTCCGCATCTTCCACGTCAGACAGAGCGGCAGCCTCTCCCTGAAGTCGCTCACCGTCCGCGGCGGTGAGACCAGCACCGCGGGCGGCGCCCACGGTGGCGGCATCTTCAACGACCGCGGCACGCTCTCCCTCACCGACTCGACGGTGAGGGGCAACAGGGCCAGCACCGGCGGCGGCATCTGGAACCAGCTCGGAACGCTCGACCTCAGGAACACCTACGTACGCGACAACAGGGCCACGTTCGGCGGCGGAGTGGCCACCAACGGGAAGACGACGATGCGCGGCGGCGCCCTCCGCGACAACACCGGCGGGTTCTGGGGAGGCGGCCTCGCGAACGCGGGCGAGACGAGACTGAACCACGTCTCGGTCGACGGCAACGACTCCGGCGAGTACGGCGGCGGCATCGTCACCCTGGCGATCAACAACGAGACCGGACCGCTCCGTATGAGCTTCACCAGGATCAAGGACAACATCGCCCGCACGGACGGCGGCGGCCTCCTCACCGGCGCGGACGAGCCGACGACCCTCTACAGAAGCACCGTCACCCGCAACACCGCGAACGGCGGCCCCACAGCCGGCGGCGGCATCGAGAACTCCGGGCGGATCCTGCGCCTCTTCATCGGTACGACCGGCACCAGGCACGAGCAGAGCAAGGGCAACTCCACCAAGCAGACGCCGCACACCGTGAACCTCATCCGCAGCGCCGTCTTCAACAACCACCCCACCGACTGCGCACCTCCCCGCAGCGTGCCCCGGTGCGATGCCGTGGCCTCTACGCCGGGTACGAACACCGGGGACCGGCAAGGGAGTTGACGTAGCGGACCGCTGCGGGACGGGGGCAGGCGTCAGGCGTCAGGCGTCAGGCGTCAGGCGTCAGCAGAGACGACAGCCGGGACCGGACCGGGACCAGGGCCGGTCCGGTCCCGGTCCCGGGCTGTGACCGGGGCTGTGACCCGGGCTGTGACCCGGACTGGGCCCTGGACCGGAACTAGGCGGAGGCGGAGACCGAAGGAGAGAAACTGCGCGCCATCGAGGCCATCACGCTGGGCGCGACGCGGTAGTAGACCCAGGTGCCGCGCCGCTCGGAGGTCAGCAGTCCGGCCTCGCGCAGCTTCTTCAGATGGTGGCTGACGGTGGGCTGGGAGACCCCGACGTCGGAGATGTCGCATACGCACGCCTCACCTCCGGCGTGCGAGGCGACTTGGGAGAACAGCCGCAGCCGTACGGGGTCGCCGAGCGCCTTGAACATCACAGCGGCCCGCTCCGCCTCCTCAGCCGTCAACGGGCGCTCGTCCAGCGGCGGACAGCACGGCCGCACGCCCGCTTCGGCCTCCATCGCCGCCTCGACCAGCGGCAACGTCTTCCTGCCTGACTTAACCCTGTTCGACATACGTCTATTTTGACACGTATCGATGAGATGTCGTCCGGCCCCGCTGCGAGCCTGAATTCGATGACTGTCTATGTTGACGCTCATCGAATCAAGTGCGACGCTGAAGGTGCAAGCTCATAGACATACGTCGAATCAGTGGAACGGCCGCCTCGGACGAGTCCGGCCGCCGCCGATTCGGCCGCCCACTGGAGGTGCACCATGGCACGCGTACAACTCGCGCTCCGCGTCCCCGATTTGGAGGCGTCCATCGCCTTCTACAGCAGGCTCTTCGACGCCGAACCGGCGAAGATCCGCGAAGGCTACGCCAACTTCGCCGTCGCCGAGCCCCCGCTCAAACTCGTACTCATCGAAGGCGAGCCCGGCGAGGAGACCCGCATGGACCACCTGGGAGTCGAGGTCGGCTCCTCCGAGGCCGTGAACGCCGCGGCCACCCGCCTCGGCGAGGCCGGTCTGGCCACCGAGGAGGAGAACGACACCACCTGCTGCTACGCCCTCCAGGACAAGGTCTGGGTCCACGGACCCGGCAAGGAGCCCTGGGAGGTCTACGTCGTGAAGGCCGACGCCGGCTCGCTGAGCAAGCAGGAGGGGGGGCAGCACCTGCTGTGCCGAGAGCGGCGAATCGGGCGAGGAGGGCCGACGCGAGGAGGCCGTCGCCTCCGGCTGCTGCTGAGGCGGCACCTCCGCCTGCTGAGGTAGGAAGGGCGCGGCGGGAGGGTCCCGTTCTCTGTGAAGGCGGCCGGGCGGACACATGGCGGACATGGCAGGCGACTGGAGATGGGACGACACCTTGTTCGCGGGGACCGCCGCCTACTACGCGCGAGGCCGCCTTCCCTACGCCCCCGGGCTGGCTGACGCGCTCGCCGAGCTGCTGAGGCTCGACGGGCGGGGACGCCTGCTCGACGTGGGATGCGGGCCGGGGACGCTCGCCCTGGCGCTGGCCCGTCTCTTCCGCGAGGTCGTCGGCGTGGACCCGGACCGGGGGATGATCGCCGAAGCCGCTCGCGAGGCCGCCGGGAGAGGAGTGGCAGGGAAGGCGCTATGGGTGAGGGCACGGGCCGAGGAACTGCCCGCCGGGCTCGGGGAGTTCACCGTCGCGACCTTCGGCCAGTCCTTCCACTGGATGGACCGCGGCCTCGTGGCGGCCACCGTGAGGAAGATGCTTCGGCCCGGCGGGGCCCTGCTGCACATCTCGGATCTGAAGACGGAGGACCGGACCGCGGTCGGTCTGCCGCATCCGGCGCCGCCCCACGCGAAGATCGCCGAGCTGGTCGGGGACTATCTGGGGCCGGTACGGCGAGCGGGCCGCGCGCTGCTCCCCCAGGGAACACCCGACGGGGAAGCGGAGGTGTTCGCACGTGCGGGATTCAGCGGCCCCCAACGCCTCGTCGTGCCCGGCGGGCAGCCGCTCGAACGCAGCGAGGACGACGTCGTCGCGGGAGTGTTCTCCATGTCGTACTCGGCGCCCCATCTGTTCGGAACACGTCGCGAGGCGTTCGAGGCGGACCTGCGGCGGCTGCTGCGAGCGGCCTCGCCTTCGGGCCTGTACTCCGAACTCCAGCCCGGCACCGAGGTCTTCGTCTGGCGGAGCGGCACCGAGGGGTGTTCCGAGGAGCCTCCCGGGAGGCTTCCGCCGACGGGCTCCGACAGCCGGACGGCAGACCCGTAGGGCCGCTCCACATGGAGGACCCTACGGACAGGGGATCACGGGGCCGGACTCTCAGCGCCTGGTGGTGCTGTTGAAGAGCGAGCGCGACCAGACGTAGCCGACGAGGGTGATACCGGCGCACCATGCGAGCGAGATCCAGCCGTCGTTCCCGATCTGCGAGCCGGAGAGCAGGCCGCGCAGCGTCTCGGTCATCGGTGTGAACGGCTGGTTCTCGGCGAACCAGCGCAGGCCCGGCGACATCGACTCGGCCGGTACGAACGCCGAGCCGAGGAACGGCAGGAACTGCACCAGCAGCGGCTTGTTGCTCGCCGACTCGACGGTCTTGGACATCAGACCGAGCGCCGTCGACAGCCACGTCACCGCGAAGGCGACGGCCGTGAGCAGACCGGCCGCGGCCAGCCACTCCAGAGCGCTCGCCCCTGACCGGAACCCGACGGCGAGCGCGACGCCCACCACCAGTACGGCGCACGCCATCGTCTGGATGACGCTGCCGACGACATGCCCCGTCATGAACGACGAACGCGTGATGTCCATGGTGCGGAAGCGATTGATGATGCCCTCGGTCATGTCGGAGCAGACCGCGATCGACGTCGACATCGAACCGGCGGCCACGCCCATGATGATGATGCCGGGCGCCAGATAGTTCACATACGCGTCCCTGCCGCCGCCCATCCCGGCGCCGATCGAGTCGCCGAAGGCGTATACGAACAGCAGCAGCATCAGGATCGGCGTCATGGCGCTGCCGAACCCCACGGCCGGGTAGCGGATCGCATGCTTCAGATTGCGCCGCAGCATCGTCGCCGAGTCGTGCACGGCGTAGGCGAGAGTGCTCATCGAAGGGTCTCCTTGATGTGATGCGGAGTTGCGGCGAGGTGGGGCGAACCGCCGTTGGCGGCGGGGCCGTTGGCGCGGTCGGTACGCGTGCCGTCGCCGGTCAGGGCGAGGAACACGTCGTCGAGGTCGGGAGTGTGCACGGAGAAGTCGGCGGCTTGGATGCCCGCGGCGTCGAGCCTGTCGAGCAGGGCACGCAGCGCGTCGAGGCCCCCGTCGCCCGCCACGCGCAGGGCGAGGTCCTCGTCGTCACGGGCCGCGCCGGGGAAGGCGTCGGCCGCGCGCTCGTACTCTGCGGGCTCGGTGAAGCGCAGCCGCACATGGCTGCCGGGGATCTGCGCCTTCAGCTCGTCGGCGGTGCCGTCGGCGACGATCCGTCCGCCGTCGAGCACGGCGATCCGGTCGGCCAACTGATCGGCCTCCTCCAGATATTGAGTGGTGAGGAAGACGGTGGTGCCGCCCGCGACCAGCGAACGCACCGTGTCCCACATGGTGCGGCGGCTACGTGGGTCGAGCCCGGTCGTCGGCTCGTCCAGGAAGATCACCTGCGGGTCGCCGACAAGCGTCATGGCGAGGTCGAGCCGTCGCCGCATGCCGCCGGAGAAGGTCGCGGCCCGCTTGTGCGCGGCGTCCGCGATCTCGAAGCGCTCCAGCAACTCCCTTGCGCGGGCCCGCCCTTCACGCTTGCCGAGGCGCAGCAGGTCGGCCATGAGGAGCAGGTTCTCCTCGGCGGTGAGCAGATCGTCGAGCGCGGCGAACTGCCCGGTGACGCCGATCGCGGCACGCACCCCGTCCGGTGACGTGGCGACATCGTGGCCCGCGACCTGGGCCTGTCCGCCGTCGGCGGCGATGAGCGTGGAGAGGATCTGCACGGTGGTGGTCTTGCCGGCGCCGTTCGGCCCGAGCAGCGCGAAGACCGAACCGGCCGGGATGCGCAGATCGATGCCGTCGAGGACGGTGTTGTCGCCGTACGACTTACGGAGATCGGCGGTCGAGACGGCGGCGGGCGGCTGCGGGCCGCCGGTCCGCCCGGACTTGGGCATGACAGAGGAAGGCATGGAGCTCTCCCGTTCTCATCGAAGGGTGAAGTGACCGAGGCGGTGGGCGAGTCGGCGGGTCCGGTGCTCAGGCCCGGGTCCGGTGCTCAGGCCCGGGTCCGGTGCTCAGGCCCCGGTCCGGTACTCAGGCCCCGGTCCGGTGCTCAGGCCCGAGCGCGGAGGACGTCGATGGTTCCCCAGTTGGTCCGTGCGCGGACCTTGAGGGTGTCCTCGGTCTTCTCCGGGGCCTCGGACGCGGCGAGCCTGTTACGTACCTGCCCGTGGGTGGAGCTGACGTCGAGCCAGGCGGCGGTGTCCTCGCGGATGCCGACCTCGATGGCGCCGTAACTGGTCTCCAACTGAACGGTGCCGCGGGCGACATCGGCGACGCGCAGGCTGCCGTGGGCGGTGGTGGCGGCGACCGAGCTCTCGGCGCGGGCGATGTCGATGTCGCCGTGAGCGCCGCTCACCCGCAGGTCGCCGACGACCGCGCCGACGGCCGTGGTCCCGTGCGAGTTCTTCAGGACGGCGCTGCCTTCGACGGTGCCGACGCGCAGACTGCCGGAGCCGGAGGAGATCTCCGCGTTCCCCTCGACCCGGTCGACGGTGATCGAACAGTGCGAGGCGGTCAGCCGGAGCGGACCGGTCGCGTCGAGACGGACGTCACCGCCCGAGGTCTTCAATTGGACCTCGCCGAGTCGGCCTTCGCCGAGAACCTGGGTCCAGGAGCCGGTCATGTCGACGCGCGAGCCCGTGGGCAGTTCGACCGCCACGTCGACGGAGCCGGTGGGTCCGATGAGGCGGCGCTCCTTCGTCCTGACGGTCAGGACGCCGCTCACGTAGGTGACCTCGGTCTGCTCGGCGGCCCGCACGTCCTTGTCCCGCTTCGGATTGCCGGGCCGTACTTCGACGACGGTGTCGGGGCGGTCGCTCGCGGTGAACCGGACGGAGCCGGCGCCCACGTGGGCGGTGACCGAGATCGGTTCGGGGGTGTCGAAAGAAGGCATGGCTGTCCCGTCCTCTTGGGTCTTCGGGGCGTCCCCGCTGGTGGGACGTGGTGTGGGTGAAGTGCTGGGGATGAAGTGGTGCTGGCGAAGTGGTGCGGGCGGGTGCTGCGCGTGAGGTGGTGCGAGTGAACTGGCGTGCGCGGGCGAGGAGTCAGCGCACCCAGCCCGTGAAGCTCTGTCCGATGGTCTGGGTCTTCTCCGTCGTACGCGGCCGGGCGCCACCGTCGACCGCGGCCGAAACGGCCCGCACCAGCCACGCGTTGACCGACAGACCCTCGCGGCCGGCGGCCTCCTCGGCGCGGGCCTTGAGACGGGCGGGCAGACGGAGGTTGACGCGAGCGGTGCCCTCGTCGCCGTCGGCGGGCTCGTGCACCTTGAGCGGTTCGGCGGGGGCGGCCGACTCCGTGGGGCCGTCGTCGCCGGACGGCGGCGTCACCACGAAGTCGGGGTCCAGCCCGCGCAGCCGTACGTCGACCGAACCGGGCGCGAGTTCCCGGGTGATCTCGTCCATCGCGGCGGAGAGCACATTGAGCATGGTCAGTCGGGTCGCCGACTCCAGTGGAGCGGTGAGCCGCTCGGCCAGCTCGCGGGCGTCCTCCCCACCGGCTTCGGCAGCCACCGCGAGTTCGCGACGCAGGTTGTCAACATACGGAGTGAGGTCCATGACGTCATGGTGGCACCACTATGGCGCCATGCGCAAGCCCGAGTTGTACGCCGCCTCTACCGCGGAACGCGGTTGCCCATTCCGACCTGGGCAAAGACGCGAAAGTCCGAACTGTGACCGGGGCATCATGAGCCCCCACGGAGCCCGCCCGGAGCGGTAGATGGGCACGACACGGCATCGCATTGGCACCGGATGGCGTCGGCGCGGCACCTACGTGACACCTCGCGACGCCATGCGGTGCCAGGTGACGTTGCCCTGCCGCAAGTCAGTTGACTGCCATGGGCGAGCTTGAGTGCCCGGAGATCAGTGAGACGGCTGCCGTTCATGACCCTCGGAGGAGTCCGGGCAGTCAGCCCTAAGTCGCGGTACGTTGGCGGCTTCTGGTCGATGAAGCGTCCCGGAGCCCTGTCCTCGCCGCATTTTCGGTGGGACAGAGAAGGCCGAGAGTGCCGCTGACGCCTTCTGCATCGACATCCACCTCGCAGCCTCGCGGCCTCGTAACACGCGTGCTCCGCTGCGCGGTTGCCGGCTCGCGGCCTTGCTCCGACCACCGCTCTTTCAATCGACATGGCAGATCCGAAGGGGACCGGAATGCAGTCTGGACACGCAAGCCGCTCGGCGATGGGCAGTGCCCTGCTCAGGGCAGAACACGCCCGCTACGACCCCGCGCCCGTCCTGGACGACACCCTGTCGGGACGACTCGTCCCCGCCGCGGAACGACCACGCCTGGAGAAGACGATCGCCGGATGGCCTCCTCAGGTGCGCCGGTCTCTGCGGCTGCGTCATGCCCTTCGGGCCCGTGTGGCAGAGGACGAGGCAGTGGCGGGACTGTCCGTGGGCAGATCCGACTACGTGCTGCTCGGGTCCGGTTTGGACACATTCGCCTGGCGGCACCCGCGTGCCGGTCTCTTCCGCATCTGGGAGGTCGATCATCCGGACACCCAGGCGTGGAAGCGGTCGGCGCTCGCTCAAGCCGCGGTGGCGGAAGCGGCGAACGTCCGTTTCGTGCCCGTCGACCTGGTCGCCACGGGACTCGGGGAGTCCGGTCTGCCGGGGCACGCGACATGGAACTGGCTGGGGGTGACGATGTACCTGCCGCGAGCAGCGACCCGGACCACCCTGCGCGCCATCGCGTCCCGGCAGGAAGGGACGACGCTGGTCGCCGACTTCGTCTGTGCGAGCGGGGAGCTTGACGAGGTCGGACGGGCCGTCAGGTCCTCAACCGACGCAGCAGTCGCTGCCGACGGCGAACCCGTCCTCGCCGACTACACCACTTCCGAAGTGCGAACTCTCCTGCTTGAAGCGGGCTTTCGCGCCGTGACCCTGCTGGACGCGGAGGCCCTCCGCTCGCGCTATCCGCCCACGCGGCCTGACCTCTGCCTTTCGAGTTCCACTGTGATCGCCGTGGCAACTGTGTGACCGTTACGCCCGCACATCGCGGAGACAGGGCACAGGCCGACGTGTCCCGTCTCGATAGAGCTGGGACACCACGGTGCACTGACCTGGGGGCTCAGATCGAGTGAGACGCAGTAGCCGTGTGCGTCTCACTGAATCGCGATGGATTGTGCATTCGGTGCGGAGTTCTGGTCCCCGCCTGGGCTTTGTGGTGGCCGTCCAGATCACTTCCGCTGTGTATGGCACAGTCCGCTCCATGTCGTTGTCTGATCTGCCGGGCTGGCTACCGGCCTGGTGTGCGGACCAGTTGGGGAGTGAGCCCGTCAGCCTGCTGTTCGAGGTGCGGTCGATCTCGGCGGTGTTCGGACTGCGGCTGGCCGGTGAACGGGACGTCGTGGTGAAGGCGCGGGAGGACGATGGACGGGTTGCGTCGTGTGTAGCCGCGCAGGCCCGGTTGGCGGAGCGAGGCTTCCCGTGTGCCCGACCGCTCACGCCCGCGGTCGGCGTCGGTGGGCTGGCCGTGCACGCCGAGGAGTCCCGGTCCGGCGGTGAGCTGCTGGGTGGCGATACGCCGGACGTCGCCGTGCGCTACGCGGCGGTGTTCGCCCAGCTGATGGCCGAATTGGCTGACGTGACGGTTGACCCGCCGCTGCCAAACCCGCGCTGGGTGCGTTGGGACCACGGGGATTCCGGGCTGTGGCCGACGGTTGAGTTCCTCGACGAGCGAGACCAAAGCGCCGTGCCCGCGTACGTGGTCGACACAGCCGCCCGGGCCCGCAAGCGGATGTTGACCGCCGACCTGCCGTGCGTGCTGGGCCACGCAGACTTCGAAGCACAGAACCTTCGCTGGCACGACGGAGCCCTGTGGGCCGTACACGACTGGGACAGCCTGGCGTGGCAGCCGGAGGCGGCGCTGGTAGGTGCAGCGTGTGGAGCGTTCGCCAGCGCCTCGCCTCCGACCCTGGCCCCCATCGAGAGCTCTTCCGCGTTCCTGGAGGCCTATCAGGATCTGCGGGGACGCCGGTTCACCGTGGAGGAGCAGGAGATCGCGTGGGCGGCCAGCCTGTGGCCGGCGGCGCACAACGCCCGCTGGGAGGCCCTGCACGACGCCCCCTCGATCTCCGGTGACGCCATCCACGCACAGGCAGCCGAACGCCTCCGCCGGGCGAACGGCTAGCTGTGTTGAACCATTCGACTCGACGGCTCGCGCCCGTCGTAGTAGACCCGGTCACCCAGCGATAGCAGCTGCGGACGTGTCGGCATCCCCGGCCACCTCCTTCACCACCGCCGGTGCCGGGCGCACCAGTGGCCGCAGACAGCAACTCGCCTTGCAGGTCCACGGACGTCTCCCGGCACCACAGCAGGTGGAAGAGCACTGGCAGTACCGCGATGGGATCGCCTACGGCCTGGGCCCCGGCAGAAGACCTCGTGGCTGTGTGAACACCGCCCGCAGGTCCTCCGCCACCAGCGCACGCCGTACTCGCGAGTGCCGGTAGCCCGGCAACCAGCGCAGGAGCATGGGCGGAAGGAAGGACCGGATCGAGCACCCCCCGCTCGTAGCCCCACCCCCCCCGGGCGCAGGCCGCGGCCGTGACCGCGAACTTCGCCGCGTCCGCAGGCTCGATCCGCTCGTCGGGGCGGACGTCCAGTCGACAGCGGTGCCGTTCCGGCGGCGTACGAAGTAGTCGGGTGCGCGACTGAACCGTCGGTTCCGGTCACCGCATCGCCACGACAGCCGGAACGGCTGCCCCACGACCCCGGGAACACACTTGCAAGCACGGCGCTTGCAAAAGTTAGCAATGGGAGGCATGGTTGAGGCCATGGCTTCCCTGAACGTCGGAAATGTGGGCGAGTTCCTGCGCGAGCAGCGGCGCAACGCCAAGCTGTCGCTGCGCCAACTCTCCGACGCCGCCGGGGTGTCCAACCCGTATCTCAGCCAGATCGAGCGCGGCCTGCGCAAGCCGAGCGCCGAGATCCTCCAGCAGCTCGCCAGGGCGCTGCGGATCTCGGCCGAGACGCTGTACGTACAGGCCGGGATTCTCGACGAGCGTGAGCGGGACGACCTGTTGCAGGTTCCGGCCGCGATCCTCGCCGACTCGTCGATCAACGAGGGCCAGAAGCAGGCACTTCTCCAGATCTACGAGTCCTTCCGCAAGGAGAACGCCTCCGCGCAGCAGGAAGAGTCCGGCCGCAGCGGCGACCGGGGCAGGCGCCGCAAGCACGGCAAGCAGACCGCCGACGCGCACGGCAAGGACGCCGAAGGCGCGGGCGCGGGTGCGGGCACAGGCGCGAAGGCCCTTGCCGCGAAAGGCAGTTCCGCGAAGAGCGCGGCCGCGAAGGACGGTTCCGCGAAGGACGCGGAGGGCGACGGGGCCCCGGAGACCGCCGAGCACGCCGACGACACCAGGGACACCAGGGACACCAAGGACATCTAGGGAGCACGCAGCCCGAGCAGAGGCCATAGAGGCCGACGCCCCATAGCAGTCAGTCACAGGGAGAGACCTCTCATGCCGAACACCAAGGACATCCGCAACACCCTCACCGACCCCAAGCCGCTGTACTTCGCCGCCGGCGTCATCGACAAGATCCGCGAGGAAGCCCCCGGGCGCATCGCCGCCGTACGCGCGACCGACCCGAAGGAGGTCCAGGCGCGCTTCACCAAGCAGGCCAAGGAGACGCAGGCCAAGGTCAGCGAGACCCTCGGCGGCATCGACACCGACATCAAGAAGCTGCGCGAGCAGGCACAGCACCTGGCGTTGCAGGGCGTGGGGATCGCCGCCGAGTACGCGGTCAAGGCGCGTGAGGCCTACGACGAGCTGGCCGACCGTGGCCGTGGCGCCGTGCGCAACTGGCGCGGCGAGGACACCGAGACCCCCGAGGTGACCGTCGAGCGCGAGCCGGTGAAGGTCGCCGAGCCTCCGGCCGAGCCGCGTACCGGTACGCAGAGCGGCGCACGCAAGCCGGAACAGGGGCCGGCAGACACGGCCGCCTCTGCCAAGAAGACCGGCACGGCCCGTAAGACGACGACGGCGAAGACCACCTCGGGGAAGACCGCCGCAGGGAACGCGGGGAAGGCCGCCTCCGCCAAGCCGGACAGCAAGCCCGGCGCGGCCGGAGCGAACGGGAGCAAGACCGGCGGCAGCAAGAAGACGCCCCCGAAGTCCGGCTCCTGAATCAGAAGTCCGGCTCCTGAATCAGCGGTACGGTCTCGGGTCCGTAGTCCGGTCCTCGGGTCCGGAGTCGGTTTCCGGAGTCCGAAGTCCGGCTCCCGCGGTGCCTGAACCGGTGCCGCAGGTGCCCGGCCCCACCGCACCGCAGTGACTCCGTACCCGTTCGCAGGGCCCGGGTTTCCGGCCTGGCGAACGGGTACGGTGGCATGACGAGCGGCGCCACAGCAGGCCGCCGGGGCCGGGCATACCGGGCCATAGACGGACTTTACGTACGCACAGGGATGTGAACGAGATGATGCAGGGATTCCAAGGGCTGCTGTGGGTGATCTCCCTGGTGCTGCTGGCGATGGCGGTGTTCGCGTTCATCGACGGCGCGATGCGCCGGACCGACGCCTATCCCGCCGCCGGGAAGCAGACCAAGCCGTTCTGGCTGATCATTCTCGGCCTGACGATCGCCGTGAACGTCTACCCGATCGTCTTCCTCCAGATCGCGGGCCTGATCGCCACGATCGTCTACATCGTCGACGTCCGTCCCGCGCTGAAGCAGGTCACGGGCGGCGGTCCGCGCTGGGGCGGCAGCAGCAGCAGCGACGGGCCTTACGGTCCCTTCAACGGCCGCTAGGAACAGACCGCCGAGACCCCAGCCGAGACCCAGCCGCAGTCCGCCGGCGTCCCTGGCGGCCATCGCTCCAAAGTCCGCAGCGGCCTCGCTCCCAAGCCGTCGCGGCCCCGCCCCTGTCACTGCCGGTTGAGCAGCAAGACCGCCACGTCGTCGGTGAGTTCGCCGCCGTTCAGGCGCCTGACGTCCTCCATCGTCGCGTCCAGCAGATGTTCGCCGTCGATGCCCTGTGCCATGCGGTCCGTGACGATGTCGATCATTCCGTCCTGGCCCAGGCGCTGCCGCCCTTCACCGATGTGCCCCTCGATGAGCCCGTCGGTGTACATCAACAGGCTCCAGGCGCGGCCCAGTTCGACCTGGCGCCGCGGCCAGCGGGCGTTCGGCACGACGCCGAGCGCCGGTCCGCTGTAGTCGTAGGGGAGCAGCCGCGGCACCGAGCCGCTCGCCCCCGCGACCAGCGGTGAGGGGTGTCCCGCGAGGCAGACCCCGGCACGGCGCCCGTCGGGGGCGATGTCGACCGTGCACAGTGTGGCGAAGATCTCATCGCTGGCGCGCTCGTTGTCCAGCACCTTCTGGAGCGTGCCGAGGAGTTCGTCCCCGCACAGGCCCGCGAACGTCAGCGCACGCCAGGCGATGCGCAGTTCGACGCCCAGCGCCGCCTCGTCCGGGCCGTGGCCGCAGACGTCCCCGATCATCGCGTGCACGGTGCCGTCGGCGGTGCGCACGGTGTCGTAGAAGTCGCCGCCGAGAAGGGCGCGGGAGCGGCCCGGCCGGTAGCGCGCCGCGAAGTGGAGTTCGCTGCCGGACAGCAGCGGCGTGGGCAGCAGCCCGCGCTCCAGACGTGCGTTCTCCTGTGCGCGGAGCCGGGATTCGGTGAGCTGCCGCTGGGCGAGGTCGGCGCGCTTGCGCTCCACGGCGTAGCGGATGGCGCGGTTGAGCAGCCGTCCGTCCAGTTCGTCGCGGAAGAGATAGTCCTGGGCGCCGACCCGGACCGCCTCGGCGGCGCGTTCCGCGTCGGCGCCGTCCGTGAGCACGATGACCGCGTGCAGCGGTGCCAGGCGCAGCACGTGGCGCAGGATCTCCAGTTCGCCGGTGACGCCGGTGTCGCCGTCCTCGGACGAGGAGCCGTCGGCGGCGGCCACGCTCCCGGAAGCGGAGGCGGGCCCGGCCTCTGAACCGGGCCCGGACCCCGGCCCCGACGGAACGGACCCCGATCCGGAGCCGGCGGACCCGGACCGGCCGGCAGAGCCGACGACCTCGACAGCACCGCCGCCCGCGGATCTCGCGCCCGCACCGCCCGCGTCCTGCCGTACCCCGGGGTCCTTCCTTCCGCCCATGCTCCTTCTTCCGCCCGCCCCGGTCAGCGCCAGGTCGAGCAGGATGCACTGCACGTCGTCGGTGAGCAGCCGTTCTGCCTCGGTGAGGTTGCGGGCCGTACGCACCTTGATGCGCTCGGCCGACGCTCCTCTATGCGCGTCGCCGGGGAGGTAGCCGCCGGCGGCGTCGAGAAGTCCGGGCACGCTGCGGCCGCCCGCGAGGTTGTCCTCGATGACGAGCAGCGTCAGGGCGTCCTTCACGGCCGTCCCGGTCCGCTCGTGCGATCCACTGCTCTGCGGGGGCACCGACGCGTGGGTCCGCGCGGACACAGCGTCCTCGCGTGGCACGCCTACGGGCATATGTGCTTCCTTCCCTCCCCCCGAGGGCGGCGGCCGTGCGCCAGCCGGCACACCGCCAGGGCCCGGTCCGGCGGTGGCGTTCCGCCCGCCCGCACTCGACCGGGCTGTCCAGGGGACCTTAGCGCTCCCGCACGTACGTACGGAATGGATGACAGAAATCCGCCACTGTCATATGCCTGTGTCCACCTGGGAGGCCGCCGCGTCGCGGCACCTCATCCGTCGGGCCGCACAACGCCCTTGATCAGCAGCGAGCCCGCTCCCGCGACCGTGATCTGCCGGCCCGTACGCGGGGCGTGGATCATCTCGCCGTCACCCACGTACATCCCCACGTGGCTCGCGTCCCTCTTGTAAATGATCAGGTCGCCGGGGCGCATCTTCCTGATGGGCACATGCCTGAGCTGCTTCCACTGCTCCTGCGACGTGCGCGGGATCTCATGACCGGCGGACTGCCAGGCGCGCAGGGTCAGCCCGGAGCAGTCGAACGTACGGGGCCCCTCGGCGCCCCACTCGTAGTCCTTGCCGATCTGGTTCGTGGCGTAGGCGATCGCCTTCTTCCCGGACTTCGACGCCTTGCCGGAGATCTCGTCCAGCACACCGGATTCGAGCCACTTCGACTGCCGTGCCTGCGCCGCCTTGTCCTCCAGCTCCAGCAGCCGCTCCAACTCCTCGGTCGCGAGCTGGGATTCGAGGTCTTCGGCCTTCTCGAGGTCCTTTTCGATCTTCTTCTTCGCCGCGGCCTTGCGCTTCTTGTTCTCTTTCAGCTTGCGCAGCTTCTCGGATGCCTCAGCGGCGTAGTCGTCCAGGCGGGACTCGGTCTCGGCGAGCGTGGTGATGACGCCCTTGGCCGCCTGCTGGCCCTTACGCATGATCACCGCGTCGCGCATGAACGCCTCGGGGCTGTCGCGCAGAATCAGATGGGCCTCGTCCGGCATCCCACCGGCGCGGTACTGGGCGCGAGCCAGCGCACCGGCGGTCTTCGTGTACTTCCCCCGCGTCTTGCGCAGCCCGTCGATCTTCTCCGTCAGCCTGTCGACGGCCTTCTGCTGCTTCTCGGCGCGCTCCTGCGCCCCGTTGTACGCGTCCGTCGCCGACTCCGCGGCCTCATGGAGGCGGTCTATCCGCTTGGCGACCTCCTCCAGGCTCCGCTGCCCGCCGCCCGGCTCCGCCGGACCCGCCGGGCTTGCGTACGCACTGCCCGCCACGGGTCCCGCCAGCAGTCCCAGCGTGCAGGCCGCCACCAGCATCCGGCGCTTCCCCGTACCGCCCACGTGGCCCCCTCGCCGTAGTCCGTCTCTTCGGGGTCTGTCCTAGGGGTTCTCGGTCACTCGCCGCCGTACGCGGCGCCGTACCCGGCTTCGTACAAGGTGTCGTACAGGTCGCGGTGCGAAGTCGTCGTGCGGCGCCTATCGGCCACGGAGTGGCGCCCGTCGCCGAACGGGTCCGCCCTCTACGGTCTTCCACCGCCGGCCGCGGTCAACCACCGCCGCTTCAGCGGATGTTGCCATGCGCCCACGGAATCCGACAGGGCCACGATCGGCTACCGGCCGCTTCCCGACTCCCCCTCGCCGCCCCGGAATTGACGCTTCCGTGCGTACGTGCGCACGTCACCGGCGGGGTCGGCGACGGGACCCGTGCTCCTTCCCCCGGCGCCGAATTCGGCTCGCAGGCGTCTTGCGCCCGCGGCGACATTCGCCATGGGGCCGACTGCCGAGGTTCACCGTGCGTTCATTCGCCTTCGTGGGGCGCTTCACCTGATCTGTCTAATTTCGGCCTTACGGAGAGCGGACGTACGCCCTCCGAAACCCACCGGCACCTCAAGCCTTGCGCGCCGACCCCACCGGCGGGCTCCAGGAAGGAACCGAACGAAAGTGATTCAGCGCACGAACCGGCTTCGCGCCCTCGCCCTCGGCGCCATCGCGGTCTCCGGCGCCCTGGTACTCACCGCCTGCGGCTCGGACACCAACACCAGCAAGGACGCCCAGAAGGCGGCCGCGAACATCAAGTGCGACGGCAAGGGCAAGCTGCTCGCCTCCGGCTCCACGGCACAGAAGAACGCCGTCGACGCGTGGGTGAAGAACTACCAGACGGCCTGCAAGGAAACCCAGATCAACTACAAGGACATCGGCTCCGGCGGCGGCATCCAGGAGTGGCTCCAGGGCACCACCGCCTTCGCAGGGTCCGACTCCGCGCTGAAGCCGGACGAGCTCGCCAAGTCCAAGAAGGTCTGCAAGGGCGGCCAGGGCATCAACCTGCCGATGCTCGGCGGCCCCATCGCGATCTCCTACAACCTCCCGGGCGTCGACGGTCTCGTACTGGACGCGCCCACGCTGGCCAAGATCTTCGACTCGAAGATCAAGAAGTGGAACGACCCGGAGATCAAGAAGCTCAACCCGGACGCGAAGCTGCCCAGCACGGACATCCAGCCGTTCCACCGCTCCGACGAGTCGGGCACCACGCAGAACCTCGGCAAGTACCTCGGCACGGCGGCCAAGGGCGACTGGAAGTACCCGGACGAGAAGTCCTGGCCCGCCAAGGGCGGCCAGTCCGCGTCCGGTTCGGCAGGCATCGCACAGCAGGTGAAGCAGACCGAAGGCGCCATCGGCTACTTCGAGCTGTCCTACGCCACCGCCAACAACCTCGACAGCGTCAAGATCGACACCGATGCGGGCAAGGCCGTCGAGCCAACGGCGGAGAACGCCTCCAAGGCCATCGGCGACGCCGAAGTCACCGGCAAGGGCAAGGACTTGGCCCTCGACCTCAACTACAAGACGAAGGTCGAGGGGGCCTACCCCATCATCCTCGTCACGTACGAGATCGCCTGCGACAAGGGCAACAAGGCCAAGACGCTCGACGCCACCAAGTCCTTCCTGACGTACACGGCGGGCAAGGACGGCCAGGGCGAACTGGCGAAGCTCGGCTACGCGCCGCTGCCCGACGAGATCGCTCAGAAGGTCCGCAAGACCATTCCCGAGCTGTCCTGACCGAACGCCCCGGGCCGGGCGGCGCGCAAGCGAACGCGCCCCGGCCCGGGGCCGGTCCGCGTCCTGGCCGCCCAGGGTGCGCCCGCCGCTCCATCGCCCTCCCGGCACCTCCGGCCCCGAGACCCGGCGAGCCGGAGAACCACCGGCCTCACATCCACCGAGCCCGAGACATCACCGACCCAGCGACCCATCCGGTGCACCGCCGCCAGGGGAGACCTCCCCGACCAGACCGGAGACACCATGGACACCACCAGCACTTCCGAGAAAGCGCCGCCGCCGGCCGAACCGGCGGCCGGAGCCGCCCCCGCGACGGCCACCGCGCCAGTCAAGGGCAAGGCCGTACGCCCCGGCGACAAGATCTTCCGCGGCCTCTCACGGGGCTCCGGCATCACACTGCTCGTGATCATGGCCGCGATAGCGGGTTTCCTCGCCTACCGCGCGTCCATCGCCGTATCCAAGGACTCGGTCAACTTCCTGACCGCCTTCGAGTGGAACCCTCAGGGCGACCCGCCCGCGTTCGGCATCGGCGTCCTGGCCTTCGGCACGATCGTCAGCTCCGTCATCGCCATGATCATCGCGGTGCCGATCGCCGTGGGCATCGCGCTGTTCATCTCGCACTACGCGCCGCGCCGCATCGCCGCGCCCCTCGCCTATGTGATCGACCTGCTGGCCGCCGTGCCCTCGATCATCTACGGCCTGTGGGGCGCGCTCTTCCTCGTCCCGTACCTCGACGGGCTGACCCGCTGGCTCGACGAATTCCTGGGCTGGACAACGGTGTTCGACATGACGAACCCCGGCAGCCCGGCCCGCTCGATCTTCACCGTGGGCATCCTGCTCGCGATCATGATCCTGCCGATCATCACCAACGTCACCCGCGAAGTCTTCCTCCAGGCACCGAAGATGTACGAGGAGGCCGCGCTCGCGCTCGGCGCGACCCGCTGGGAGACCATCCGCACCTCCGTACTCCCCTTCGGCCGCTCCGGCATCATCTCCGCGTCGATGCTCGGCCTCGGACGTGCGCTCGGCGAGACGATGGCCGTCGCCACCGTGCTCTCCCCCGGCTTTCTCTTCAGCCTGCGCATCCTCGACCCGGGGAGCGGCACCTTCGCGCAGAACATCGCCGCGAAGTTCAACGAGGCGGACGACTTCGGCCGTGACGCGCTGATCGCCTCCGGCCTCGTCCTCTTCGTCATCACCCTGCTCGTCAACGGCGCGGCCCGCTGGATCATCGCGCGCCGCAAGGAGTACTCGGGGGCCAACGCATGAGCGACAACGTCCTGCTTGAGAAGCCGCAGGTCACCGACCCGCCGCCGCACGCCGCGCCCCTCGCACGACGCCGGCTGCCGAGGTGGTCGCCGGTCGCGATCGCCGTCGTCTCCGCCGTGCTGGGCATCGGCGTCGGCAGCGCCGCCGGCTGGCAGAGCCGCATCCAGTGGGGCCTGCTCGGCGCCCTGTTCTTCGTCGTCGTCACATACGCGGTGACGAGCCTCGTCGAGGACCGCAGGCAGGCCCGCGACCGCGTGGCCACCAGCGTCATCTGGGTCTGCTTCGTCCTCGCCGTCGTCCCCCTCGTCTCCCTGGCGTGGACGACGGTCAGCCGTGGAGCGAAGCTGCTCGACGGTTACTTCCTCTCCCACTCCATGGGCGGCATGACCAACCTGGAGGAGGGCGGCGGCGTCTACCACGCGCTGCTGGGCACCCTCGAACAGGTCGGTCTGGCCACCCTCATCGCCGCACCCGTCGGCCTGCTGACGGCCGTCTACCTCGTCGAGTACGGACAGGGCAGGCTCGCCCGAGCCGTCACCTTCTTCGTGGACGTCATGACGGGCATCCCGTCCATCGTCGCGGGCCTCTTCGTCCTCGCGTTCTGGAACCTGGGCCTCGGATTCGGCCCGTCCGGCTTCGCGGGCTCGATGGCCCTGGCGATCCTGATGATGCCGGTCGTGGTCCGCTCCACCGAGGAGATGCTCAAGCTCGTACCGAACGAACTGCGCGAGGCGTCACTGGCGTTGGGCGTGCCGAAGTGGCGCACGATCCTCAAGGTCGTGATCCCGACGTCAATCGGCGGCATCGCCACCGGCGTGATGCTCGCGATCGCCCGCATCACCGGCGAGACCGCGCCCGTCATGCTGCTGGTCTTCGGCAACACGCTGATCAACCCGAACCCGTTCTCAGGCGCGCAGGAGTCCCTGCCGCTCTACGTCTGGAACCAGTACAAGCTCGGCAACGCGGCGAGCATCGACCGGGCCTGGGCGGGTGCGCTGACGCTCATCGCCTTCGTGATGCTGCTCAACCTCGTCGCCCGCGCCATCGCCCGCTGGAAGGCGCCCAAGGCGGGGGGCCGCTGATGTCCGCGCCCGCGCCTGCGTCCGTGTCCGCGCCCGTACTCGCGTCCGTATGCGCGGACCCCCCGAACTCCTCGTACTCCCCGCACTCAGAAAGCGACTGACACCATGGCCAAGCGCATCGACGTCAGCGGCCTGACAGCCTTCTACGGCTCCCACCGGGCCATCGACGACATATCCATGAGCGTCGAACCCCGCTCCGTCACGGCCTTCATCGGCCCGTCCGGCTGCGGCAAGTCGACCTTCCTGCGCACCCTCAACCGCATGCACGAGGTCACGCCCGGCGGCCGCGTCGAGGGCAAGGTGATGCTGGACGACGAGGACCTGTACGGCACGCAGGTCGACCCCGTCGCCGTGCGCCGCACCATCGGCATGGTCTTCCAGCGCCCCAACCCCTTCCCGACGATGTCCATCTACGACAACGTCGCGGCCGGTCTGCGGCTCAACGGCCAGAAGAAGAAGCGCGACCTGGACGAGACCGTCGAGCGCTCCCTCAAGGGCGCCAATCTGTGGAACGAGGTCAAGGACCGCCTCAACAAGCCCGGTTCGGGCCTCTCCGGCGGCCAGCAGCAGCGGCTGTGCATCGCACGCGCCATCGCCGTACAGCCTCAGGTGCTGCTGATGGACGAGCCCTGCTCGGCCCTCGACCCGATCTCGACGCTGGCGATCGAGGACCTCATCGCGGACCTGAAGTCGCAGTTCACCATCGTCATCGTCACGCACAACATGCAGCAGGCGGCGCGGGTTTCGGACCGTACGGCCTTCTTCAACCTCGCCGCGGTCGGCGAGCCCGGCAGGCTCATCGAGATCGACGAGACCGAGCGGATCTTCTCCAACCCCTCGGTCCAGGCCACGGAGGACTACATCTCCGGCCGCTTCGGCTGAACCGCCGCGAACGGACCGCGCCTTACGGGCCCGGACGTCCACACGGCCTCGCGGTGCTGCATTGGCGGTGCCACCGCAAGGCGGCGGGCTCGTCCCCGACACCACCGGGGACGAGCCCGCACAACGTCCGGCCGCGGAGGTCCCACCGCCGAGCCGGGCGCCCAATTCCCGGACGGGGGACCGGAGATGCGAGCCGGCAGCTCGACGGGCCCGGACGCGACGCACCCGGGGCCCGACGGACCCGGGCCCGGTGCGCCTGGCCTCGACGGACCGGGGAGAGGAAACGGTCAGCCGAAGATCAGCGCCACGATCCCGTAGCTGAGCGCCGCCACGATCGCCGCCGCCGGCATGGTGATGAACCACCCCATGACGATGTTCTTCGCGACTCCCCAACGCACCGCGGACACCCGCTTGGTCGCCCCCACGCCCATGATCGCGGACGTGATGACGTGCGTCGTCGAGATGGGCGCGTCGAAGATGAAGGACGCGGTGTACATGACCGAGGCGGCGGTCGTCTCACCGGCGAAGCCCTGCGGCGGGTCGAGTTCGATGATCCGGCGGCCCAGCGTCCGCATGATGCGCCAGCCGCCCGCGTACGTACCGAGCGAGAGCATCGTGGCACAGGCGATCTTGACCCACAGCGGGATGCCCTTGTCCTCCTGCACATCGGCGATGGTCAGTGCCATCACGACGATGCCCATGGTCTTCTGCGCGTCCTGGAGACCGTGCCCGAGGGCCATTCCCGCCGCGGAGACCGTCTGCGCTATCCGGAATCCACGCTTCGCACGGTGCGGATTGGCACGCCGGAACAGCCAGAGGATCAGGCACATCACCAGATAGCCGAGGACCATCCCGACCACCGGCGAGATGAACATCGGCAGGACGACCTTCTCGACGACTCCCGTCCAGATGACCGCGATACCGCCCGCCAGGGCCGCGCCGACCATTCCGCCGAAGAGCGCGTGCGAGGACGAGGACGGCAGCCCGAAGTACCAGGTGATCAGGTTCCATACGATCGCGCCCGCGAGGGCGGCGAACAGAATGCCCATCCCGCGCTGCCCGTGCGGCGTCTCGATCAGGCCCTTGCTCACGGTCGCGGCGACGCCGCTGCCCAGGAAGGCGCCCGCGAGGTTCATCACGGCGGCCATGGCGAGCGCGGCGCGCGGCGTCAGCGCCCGCGTGGAGACGGACGTGGCGATGGCGTTCGCCGAGTCGTGGAAGCCGTTGGTGTACGTGAAGAAGAGCGCGACCCCGATGGTCACGACCAGAGCGAACGTGTCCACAGGTGGTCAGGACTCCTTGACCGCGATGGTCTCGACCGTGTTGGCCACATGCTCGAAGGCGTCCGCGGCCTCCTCCAGCACGTCCACGACCTGCTTGAGCTTCATGACGTCCATCGCGTCGTACTTGCCGTTGAAGAGGTAGGCGAGCAGCTTGCGATGGATCTGGTCGGCCTGGTTCTCCAGGCGGTTGACCTCGATCCAGTATTCGGTGAGGTTCTCCATCGTCCGCAGGTGCGGCATGGCCTCCGCGGTCAACTCCGCGGCCCGCGCGAGGACCTCGATCTGCTGCTCGATGCCCTTCGGCAGATCTTCGATCTCATAGAGGACGACGAGATCGACGGCCTCCTCCATGTAATCCATGATGTCGTCGAGCGACGAGGCCAGCTTGTAGATGTCCTCCCGGTCGAAGGGCGTGATGAAGGAGGAGTTGAGCTGGTGGAAGATGGCGTGGGTCGCGTCGTCGCCCGCGTGTTCAGCCGCCCGCATACGCTCGGCGATCTCGGCGCGAGCGGAGGACTCCGCCCCGAGCAGTTCCATGAGGAGCTTGGAGCCCGTGACGATGTTGTCCGCGGAGGCCGCGAACATGTCGTAGAAGCTCGTCTCCCTTGGGGTCAGACGAAAGCGCACTGGAGATCCTCGGGGTGCATCGGAAACGGTCTGGCTGATGCTAAGCGCATCATCCGGCCACGGCGAGGCGGCCTCAGACAGTGTCGCCCATAGCTGCTTGTGCCCCGAAGGGCCCTCCCCGAATCCGGTAACATATACCCACGAGGGGTATATTCTTCGCGGTTGTCACGGGCCTGCACAGGCCCTCGCCACCGCATATTTCAGGCCATCGGGGCCCTTTCCCGGACGCCTTTACGGACTCCCCGTTCCGTACGGAGGCGCTCCCGGCGGCGCCCCACCGACCGACGGAGGACCCATGACCAGTGCCGGCGCCTCAGACCGTACGGGCTCGGCTCCGCTACGCGGACGGCGCGGACGACGCCCGGGGCCCGGACGGGTCCCGGAGCGCTGACGACCAGTGCTCCGCGCACGCGGCCACCGGCGAACACGGCTACAGCAAGGACAAGGACGCCCACCTCAAGCGCCTGCGGCGGATCGAGGGCCAGGTGCGCGGACTACAGCGCATGGTGGACGAGGACGTGTACTGCATCGACGTCCTCACCCAGGTCTCCGCCTCCACCAAGGCACTTCAGTCCTTCGCGCTGCGGCTGCTGGAGGAGCATCTGCGGCACTGCGTCGCTCATGCGGCGCGTGAGGGCGGCTCCGAGATGGACGACAAGGTGGCGGAGGCCACAGCGGCCATAGCACGGTTGTTGCGTACGTGAGCAAGTTCCGAACGTAAGCAGGGGAGTGGAACGGGCGGCGGAGGGCTGGGCGGAGGAGAGATTCGTCTCGCAGTGACGGATCACACAACGGCCGCCGCCGGTGCGGGCGACGGCACCTCCGTCAACTCCGTCTCCCCGACGGCTGGGTGGGCCGCCCGGCGGGGGCGGGTCTCGAGGGCGCGGCGCAGCGCTGCACCGGCCGGGACACCGACTGCCAGGCGGTCTCGTCCACTTCGCCGGGAACCGTCCCGAGCACCTCGTCGATGCGTGCGAGGCTCAGCCGCTCCTCACCGGCGGCCTCGGCCGCGGAGGCCGCGATCATCAGCTCGCCGCACAGCTCGATCTCGGCGAGGGCGACGTGATCCTGGACCACAGAACCCCGCGAACCACGTCCGGGCACACCGGGAACGCTGCCAGGCACACGCACCACCTCCTCCTGTATCCCCACAGTAGGTACGGGCGCACCCTCCGCACATGGCAATTCCGAACCATTTCGCACTCGTCACCGCAGCCGGAACGTGCTGTGCGAACCCGGTCCAAGTCGCCTAGAACGGCGCGATCTTTCCCGCGTAGATGTCGTCCGGTCCGGGCATCGCAACCTTCACGGGGACGCCGTAGCCGTAGAACCACGTCGTCGCAGCGACTGCGACTTCGTTGTCACGGACGTCACTTCGGTCGCGGCCTCCGCGGCCGACGCCGTTGCCGGAGCCACCGGCGGCCTGGGACTTCGTCCCGTCCGTGCCGCTCGGCGCACCGCCCGCGAAGGTGAACTGGTGCCGAACCTTCCGGAGGCGCCCCTGCCCATCGATCTGCGCGTCAAACGGGACGGTTCCGTGGGAGAAACCCCGTGCCGCCGCCTCCAGCTCACCGCGGCGGCGGGGCGAGGCCTCGCGTGCGGCGGCGGCCAGGTCGAGCGTGCCGTGGTAGCGCCGTACGACCGTGCCGCCCGAGGTCGTCGCCTTGCCGTCGTACGTGGTCTCCCGTGCGCCGCGCAGCAGTTCGGCCGCGCTCCCGGGGTCCGTGGCGCCCGCGCTGATCAGATTCCCGTCGGGGAGTTCGTCCGTGGCCACCCGCACCCACTTCCCGGCGGGGACGCCCGCGCCGCGGTTCTTCATGTAGAGGGCGCGGGGGACGAGCAGTTCCGTGACCGTGCGCCGCTCACCGGGCCGCGCGCCCGAAGTGCCCTCGGGCAGCCGCACGGTGAGCCTGCCCTTTCCCCGCCGGTAGTCGAAGCCGCCCTCGCCCTCCACGGCGATACGGGTGCCGCCGCTCGCCATCGCCATGGACGTACGGGCGCGTGAGGTGCCGTACTCCACGAGGGCCGCCGCCGCGGAACGTACTGCCTCACGTGGGTCCGAGGGGAACCGGAAACCGGCCGAAGCGGATCTTCCGGATGCGCCGGCGCGGCCCGAAACTCCGGACGGCTGACCGGAAGCAGCGGCTGCGCCGTGCGCCGCCGGCGCTCCGGACGGCAGCGTCGCCCCCGAACCGCCGTATGTGCCAAGCGGTTTCCTGTCGCTCGCCGCGGCCGTGGTGTCGTCCGTACAGCCGGTGACCAGTAGCAGCGGCGCCACGGCGGTCACCGACGCCGCGGCGAGGATCGACACGTGCCTGCGCCCGTGCCGCTGCGCAACCATCGTCTGCCCGCCCCCAACGTGCGTTCTCTGTCCGGGATTCGATCGCTTAACGACGGGCCGGGGCCGCCCGTCACGGGGGCGGATACGGTGGGCGCGTGCGAGAGCGAGCGGGGCGGGACGAGAGCCGGGATCAGGAGCGGGGTCAGAACGACGGCCGGGATCGCGGCCGAAGTCTCGGCGGTCTCGGCCGGAATCGCGCCGGGGATCTCGGCGCGGATCTCGGCGCGGATCGCGCCGGGGATCTCGGCGCGGATCGCGGTGGGGATCGCGGCCAGGAGGAACATCTCGTGTCGGCCGTGGAACGGGGCGCCTTCAGCCACGCACGGTGCTCATGCGGCTGGACCGGGCCCGCCCGCCGGTCGAGAGAGACCTCACGAGCCGATGCGGCGGGGCACAGCGAGTCGCAGAGCGGGAGTACGACCGGGGACGTGGCCGGTAAGGGCAGCGAGGGCCGCGCCCTTCACGACCGCTGAACTCGACTGCTGCCGGGGCCGGTCGGGCGACCGGCCGATTCGGGCGACCGCGACCCCGACCGGCTCGGGCGACCGCGGCCAGGGTCATCCGGTCCGGCCGGGCCGTTCCTCGTTCACGCCGCCAGATCGCGGTCGTTACGGCTGCCGCGCCCACGCGGCGGCGGCTGCACATCGGAGCCCGAATCCGAACCGGTGCCGGTGCCCGAGGCGTTCGGCGCCCCCGGCTCCGCATCAGCCTCGGCCGCCTCCTCCGGCAGCGCCTTGGCACTTGTGCGCTCCCGGCGCCTCGAAGCCCCGGCCCACACCAGCGCCCCCGTACGAGGCGATCCCGCCAGCGAGCGCACCAGCGGAGTGAGCACCCAGGTCGCGGGCGGCGCCAGCAGCAACGCGACCGCCGCACCGAGCGCGAGCCCGCCGACCACGTCCGTCGGATAGTGAACGCCCATGTAGACACGGCTGACTCCGGCCAGTACGGCGAGCAGGATTCCGACGAGGCCGTAACGCCGGTGGACCATGAAGACGCCCACCGCCAGGGCCATGGCCAGCGTCGAGTGGTCGCTGACGAACGAGTAGTCGCCCTTGCCCTCGACGAGCACATCGAGGCCCTTGTGCTCCACGAACGGACGGGGCCGCTCGACGAGGCCCCTGATGGGGATGTTCACCAGCAGCGCGATCCCCGCGGCCAGCGGGGTCCACAGCAGACCGGCGAAGCCGGCGACCGCGTCCTCACGCCTTGCCTTGCGGCGTACGATCCGCCACCACGCGAGGACCATCAGCAGGGCCAGGCCGATGACCACGCCGTACTCACCGGCGGCCGCCATGGTCCGGTCGGCCCAGGCCGGGGCGGACTCGGCGACGCCGTTGATCTCGTAGAGCAGATCGACGTCCGGGTCGTCCCAAACTGCCATCGTGATGCTGACCTCACTCTGCTCCGCTGTGCTCTGCTCATGGTCGTCTGCCGCTCGACCCCCGTGCCCCCGTGCCCCGTTGGTGCCGTGGTGCCTGGATGCGGAAGGGCCTTCCGCCGTAAAGAGAACGCCCGTCGGCGCGCGCCCCGTTCCGGTCTTACCGAACGATCACCCGGACGTTATCGAAGGGTGACCGGTCTTCCCAGCTCAGGGGAGTAGCCCTCACGCACCGTCCCGCAATGATTACACCTTTCTGCACATCCTCTCGGCGCTCTGCCCCGCTTCCACCCACAGCACACCTGTCCGGTGTTGTGACGTCTCGTCACCCGGTTCGGTTCAC
Organism: Streptomyces marispadix; assembly: GCF_022524345.1. Taxonomy (NCBI): domain Bacteria; kingdom Bacillati; phylum Actinomycetota; class Actinomycetes; order Kitasatosporales; family Streptomycetaceae; genus Streptomyces; species Streptomyces marispadix. The sequence continues at coordinate 2,936,931 of NZ_JAKWJU010000002.1, forward strand.
GTGTTCCGTGTCACCGTCGGAGCCGTCCACGCATCGGTGCGGCGGCTGCCGAACTCCCGGGCCACGAGGGCCAGTCGGCGCCGTTCCCGGTGTGTGGCACCGTTCCCGGTGTGTGGCGCCGAACCGCTCCAGGGCCGCGCCCCGACGGGTCACCCGTCGCCCGTCGGCCTCGTCGCCCCGAAGTAGTTGGGGGTGTCGATCGGATCGAAGCGGATCTTCGCCCCCGTATAGGGCGCGTTGATCATGTGGCCGCCGCCGACGTAGATGCCGACGTGGTCGATCGAGCGCGAGTTGCCCAGATCCGTGCCGAAGAAGACCAGGTCGCCGGGGAGCAGTTCGTTGCGTTTCGGATGAGGCCCGGTGTTCCACTGGTCGTTGGCCACACGCGGCAGCTTCACACCGACGCTCTTGTACGCGGCGAGGGTCAGCCCCGAGCAGTCGAACCTTCCGCCCTGCTCAGGCGTGCCGTTGCCGCCCCACAGATAGGGCGTGCCGAGCTTCTTCTGCGCGTAGTAGATGGCGCCCGCGGCCTGCCTCGACGGATCGACCCGGCCCTTGGTGGACGCGAAGCTCTGCTCCATCTTCCGGATCGTCGAGACGTAGTTCTTCGTCTCCCGGTACGGCGGCACGCCCCCGTACTTGATCACCGCGTAGGCACCCGCGTTGTACGCGGCCAGCATGTTCTCCGTCTGGTCGCCCGGCGCGTCCTTCACGTAAGAGGCCAGCTTGCAGTCGTAGTTGGCGGCCGACGGGATCGCGTCCTTCGGGTCCCACACATCGCGGTCGCCGTCGCCGTCGCCGTCCACGCCGTGTGCCGCCCAAGTCCCGGGAATGAACTGGGCGATGCCCTGTGCCTGCGCCCCGCTCCGCGCGTCGGGCTTCCAGCCGCTCTCCTGGTAGAGCTGCGCCGCCAGCAGCGCCGGATTCAGCGCCGGGCACAGCGCGCCCCACTTCTGCACCAGTCCCTGATACGCCGTCGGCACGGCCCCCTTGGCCAGCCCCACGGCTCTGCCCCCGGCACCCAGGTGCGCCGCCGCCACATACGTACCGACGACGAGGAGCACCATGAAGCCGGCGAACAGCCCTAAGCCTCCGCCGACACCCAGCAACCAGACTTTCCTACGCCCCGCAGCCTGCATCCGCACCACTCAACCATCCCTCATGCGGGCGTGGTTCACTGCCCATCCCGTCCGACTCATGACAGAATCCGAGAGGCGTGCCAAACACGGCCCGCCGTATCCTCACTCAACCTTCATTTCCCTAGTGCACGTTCAATCTCCGACATGGGGCGGTGAGTTCACCATGTTTCTGGCGGCCGACAAGGGCGATATCACCACCATCATCGGCGGAATCGCGCCCGACTGGGGCCCGTTCGGCTCGCTCGGCAACGAGGCCCGCGTGATGGTCGAGGTGGTGATGGCGATAGCCATCCTCCTCTGCCTGGGCATCGCCATCTGGGGCGCGGCCAAGCAGCGGATCGGCGCCACGGCGCTCCGTGACACCTTCAGCGCCGAGCAGGGCAAGGGCCTCATCGTGGCGGGCCTGACCGGCGTCTTCATCATCGGATCGCTGGGCACCCTCTTCACGATCGTCTACGGAATGGCCGTGTAGACGCATCGTCGACCGAGGCGTCTGCGAGCGCCGCTGAAGGGCCTTCCATTCACGGGACCGTCCAGGGCTTCTCGTCCCGCTACGGCCGCGATCCGCGGGCGGGAGCCCAACGACCTTGCGGACAGGGCGAATTCGGCGGTGATTTCGCTCACGTGGCGCCGTGCGCCGCGGGGCTGCCGGGGTCGTCGCCGAACGTCCTCCGCAGAGCCGCCGGAGGGCCGCCGGAGCGTCAGGCGGCCGACCGCCGTCGTTCCAGGGCCACTTGAACCCCCGTGGCTCCGCACCTCGCCTCCCTGCCGCCCGCAACTCCCGTCCCACCGGCTGTAGTTCGCCCTACGGGTGCACACCCGGCCCGCTGCTGCGAGCGCCGCCGCCCCGCCCGGTACGGTCCCGTAAGGCGGTCGTTCCCGTAATCCACGTACCGGCCTCACCTGCGGCACTCCCGTACCGGCACACCCCGACTCCCCGGAGACCCATGGACATCGTCAACCCCGCACTCGACGACTATCTGCTGGCGCACGCCTCCCCCGCCGACGACATCCTGCGCGACCTCGTCGAGGAGACCCACCAGCTCGTGCCGGGTACGTCGATGCAGATCACGCATGACGAGGGCGAGTTGCTCACGATGCTCGTGCGGCTGACCGGGGCGGCCTTCGCGGTCGAGGTAGGCGTCTTCACCGGCTACTCCTCGATCTGCATCGCACGCGGGCTCAACGCCGACGGCCGGCTGCTGGCGTGCGACGTCTCCGAGGAGTGGACGTCGGTGGCCCGCCGTTACTGGGAGCGCGCCGGGCTGGAGGACCGTGTCGACCTGCGAATCGCCCCCGCCGTGGAGACGCTGCGGGCCCTTCCCGTCGAGGAGACCGTCGACTTCGCGTTCATCGACGCCGACAAGAGCGGCTATCCGACGTACTACGAGGAGCTGGTCCCGCGGATGCGGCCGGGCGGGCTGATCGTGCTGGACAACGTGCTGCGCGGGGGCCGCGTCGTCGACCCGTCCGCTCAGGACGCCGACGACCGGGCAATCCGGCAGATCAACGACACGATCACGGCGGACAGTCGCGTGCAGTCGGTCATGCTGCCGCTGCGCGACGGCGTCACGCTGGCGCGCAAGCGGTGAGGGCGGTCGCCGAAGGGGCGGCGACGTCCGATCGGACCGGCTGGGCGGGCGACCGACCGGCCCTGCGGCGGGCTGCCCTAGGAGCCCGGCGACGGTCGGCCCGAGGGGTCCCGACAGGGAGGCACGACGGCCCCTCCGGGCATGGCCCCCGCTGCTCAACTCCTGGCACAACCGGTCAGTAGGCTTCGGGCATGACCAACGCCCTTGCGTTCGACCGATATTGCGCCGAGATCATCGAGCAGACGCGGCTCTTCCGCGACACCCTCAAGGGCGTCAAGCTCGACTCCCGGGTGCCCACCTGCCCGGACTGGACGGTTCGCGACCTGGCCGTACATCTCGGCAACGGTCACCGCAGGGCGGCAGAGGTCGTACGCACAAGGGCGACCTCCTTCCTCGCCGTGGACGACATCCCCGGCCACGGCGGCCCGCCGGGCGTCCCCGAGGCTCACGTCGCCCCGGACGCCTACGCGGAGGCGCTCAGCAACTGGCTCTCCGAGAGCGCACAACTCGTCTCCGACGAACTGCGCGTGGCCGGTGAGGAATCCCCGGCTTGGACGTTCACCGGCGACCGCCACGCGGCGTTCTGGGCGCGCCGCAGGACCCATGAGACGCTCGTGCACCGCGTGGACGCGGCAGCGGCCGCCGGCAGCTCGCCCGGCGAACCGGCCGACGAGGCCGATGCGGCTGACGGGGCCGACGCCGCCGACATCGCCGCCCGAGCCGCGGCCGGCTTCCCGGCCGCCCTCGCGGCCGACTGCATCGACGAGTTCCTCGAACTCACCTCCAGCCGGGAGGCGTTGACGCGGTGGCCCGCACTCCGTTCGCTCCGCGAGCACGCCGGGGAGACCCTCCATCTCCACGCCACCGACGCCTCGTTCCCGGAGCCGCGTCCAGCCGCGACGGAGTGGCTGATCCGCATCGGGGACGAGGGGTTCGTCTGGGAGCACGCCCACGAGAAGGCGACCACCGCGGTGCGCGGCCCGCTCACGGACCTGCTGCTCGTCATGCTCCGCCGGGCCCCCGCGGGTCGGGGCAGGGTCGAAGTGCTGGGCGAGGCGGGGCTGTTGGACTTCTGGCTGGAACGGGTCTGCTTCTGACGGCTGCCCGGGTGCGGGCTCGTACGGGGACCGGCAGCCGTGCCGCTACTGGAAACGTGCGTAAACGGTCGACAATGCTCACGAACGGACCTTTGCGGGCGCGGGGGCGGCGACCCGTTCGACTTTCCACAGCCTGTGGATGAAGCAGCGGCCGCGATCCCGGCGAGGAGACAACGCACCGCAGGCGGCGGCGAGTCGGCCGAAGCAGAGAACGAACTCCGGTCCCGGACACGGACGTTGACCCGGGGCCGCACGCGCCGATGAACCGCGTCGCCCGCCGATACGCCGCCGCCGCGCGGCACCGTGCAAGACTCAACGCATGGAGCAGCGCACACACTTCGTCACCCTCGCGACGCCCGACCTCGACGCCTCCCGAACCTTCTACCGGGACGGGCTGGGCTGGCAGCCGCTCGCGGACGTTCCAGGCGAGATCATCTTCTTCCAGACGGGACCCGGACTCGTACTCGGCTTCTTCGTCGAGGAGAAGTTCCGTGAAGACGTCGCCGGAGCCGTGACGGAGACGAGCACGTCCGGTCTGACGCTGGCACACAACGTGGACAGCCCGGAAGCCGTCGACGAGGTGGTGAACGCCGCCGTCCAGGCGGGCGCCCGCCTGGTCAAGTCCCCGCAGCCGGTGCCCGTCTTCGACGGCTACCACGGCCACTTCGCCGACCCCAACGGCGTTATCTGGGAGGTCTGTTACAACCCCGGATGGTCCGTGGACGACTCCGGCCGGGTGCGTCTGGGCGCGCCCGACTGACCGGCCCGAGGACTGACCGGCCCGAGGACTGACCGGCCCGAGCTCTGCCGGAAGGACCGGGGCCGTCCGTAACGTTCAGATACGGCCCTGCTCGAACGGGTCCTGCTCGGTGAGCAGTTTGTCGACGCGTGCCCTGTCGACCTTGCTCGTCATCTCCTCCACCTCCTGCCTGTCGCGTACGCACTTGGCGAGCGTGAAGGCCGACGAGACGACGAAGACCAGGCCCAGCCCCAGGAAACTGCGCTCCCAGGCACCGACCGGCAGCTTCGCGATGCCGACGAGCAGAGCGGTCAGCGAGATGCCGAAGGCGATCGCCGACTGGACGAAGAAGGCGGCCGTGGTGGGCCGTTGAACGGACGGTGTGGTCATGACGGCAGAGTGCCGTCGCGGAAGACGGGCCGCATGAGTACGACTACTCGGTTCCGGGATGAGCATCCGCGACGGTTCCGTCATGAGCGCCCCACGCCGAGTACGAACGTCGATCACGAACTCCGGTCACGGGCGATCACGGGGAATCACGGGAGATCACGGGGAATCACGAGCGTCGGCCACGAACGACAAGTACGCACAACACCCGCCGACGACGAGCACCCGCGGTCATGTTCACCCCATGCGTACCCCGACGCCTCCGTACGCCCCCGGCGCGCCCCCGTCACAGAGGAGGCGGGAAAGAGGCGTACGGGCCTAGTGAGACGCGTGGGACGAGGGGCGTACCGCATGGCAAGACGCACCGTCACCCGTTATCCACAGGCCCCCCGTACGGCCAGTGGCACAGCTACCTTCGTTTGAGGAGACAATGCATTGACGACAGTTGACTGAGTATGAGGTTCGAGGGGGCACGTCCGGGATGAGCATCGGCGGCGAGGGGTACGGCGAGCGCGACCGTACGGGCGACGAGGGCGCGGCCGGGGGCTACGGCCGCGGCCCGGCTGCCCTCACCACGACCCGCACACGCCTTCCCGACGGCGAGGGCGGCGGCGGCAGACCACCGGTGCGCCCCGGGCGCAGCCTCGTCACCATCGTCGGCGTGGTGGTGCTGCTGATAGCGGCGATAGCGTTCGCCAACCAGGGCGGCGGCGGTGGAGGCGACGACGGCGCGGGCGGCAAGGAAGGCGGCGAGGCCCAGCCGACGGCCCCGACGGGCCAGAAGCCCGTCAAGGGCGGCAAGGGCGGCATCCCGTCCGGCTTCCCCAAGTCCCGGCAGGGCGCGGAGAGCGCGGCGGCGAACTACGCGGTGGCGCTTGGCGGCGACGGGATGTTCAGCAAGGCCACCCGTCACGAAATCGTGAAGGCCGTCAGCGCTCCCTCATCGCTGGGGAAGCTCCAAAAGGGCTTCGATGCGGATTACAGCGAAGAGTTGAACAAGAAGATCGGCATCGACGACGACGGCAAGGCGCCGTCGGGTTCCACCTTCGTGAACCGCACGATGCCTGTGGGGACGACCGTACGAAGCTTCGACAAGGACGCGGCCACTGTTGCCGTGTGGTGCTCGGGGTTGTTCGGCGTCGCGGGCGAGGACTCGACCAAGCCAGTGAAGAACAACTGGTTCACCGTCACCTTCAAGTTGGAGTGGACAGGCGGGGATTGGAAGGTCGGCGACTCCACCCAGAAGAACGGCCCGACTCCAGTGAGCGGCGACAGCCCGATCTCAGGGGCTGAAGAGATCAGCAAGGCGGTAGACGAGTTCGGAGGCTTCACCTATGCGCGCTAGTCGTAGCCGTCGGGCACTTCAACTCACAGGTCTCGTATCGAGCTTGCCGGTCGCTGTCTTGATGTTCTCAGGCTCGGCCTCCGCGGCGCCGACGGACGACCCGTGCGAACTCGTGGCCGGCCCCGCCAAGGAATACTGCGAAAAAGGCGAAGGCGAAGGCGGAGGCGGCGGTTCAGGCGGAGGCTCCGCCCCCGACCCCACCAGCACCCTCGACCCGCTCTCATCCCTCGCCAAGGGCTGCGCCAAAGCCGCCTCCTGGACGGTCGAGAAGCTCTCCGAACTGGTCAACAAGACGACGAACGTCGACTTCACCAACCCCGAGTTTCTCCGCCAGTACGCGGTCGTCTTCGCCGCGTCGACGATCCTCACGCTCACGATCTGGCTGCTCGCCGTCGCCAAACGGGCCGTGCGCGGCGTGCCGTTCGTCGAGGCCGTCACCGAGGCGGTGGGCTTCCTCTGGCTGACGGTCATCGCCTCGGCGTTCACACCGCTGATCCTCTACACCGTGGTGTCGGCGACCGACGCGGTGACCGACGTCATCGCCGCGGGCACCTCCGACCAGACGGACAAGTTCTTCGGGACGTTCGCCGAAGCCCTCAAGAGCGGGGACGACATCGGGGGCGGCCCGATCATGCTGATCGTCGTGTCGCTGATCTCCGTGCTCGCGGCCGGTGTGCTCTATCTCGAACTCGTCGTCAGGGCCGCCCTGTTGTACGTCGGCGCCCTGCTCGGCACCGCCGTCTACGCGGGCCTGGTCGACAAGAACATGTGGGGCCACGTCCGCCGCTGGGCAGGCATCATGATCGCCGTCATCCTCGTGAAGCCGGTGATCGTCATCGTGCTCGGCCTGGCCGGCGCGCTCTCCTCGTCGGACGGACCGGACGCCTTCTCCGCGATCGTCTCCGGCCTCGCCATCATCATCCTGGCGATCTTCGCCAGCGCCATGATCTACCGCTTCGTACCCGGTTTCGGCGACGAGATCGTGGGCCATCGCAACGCCTCCCGCGACCCCGCGTCCCGTTCGGCCGCGGCCGTGGTCTCCTCTCCCGCCGCGCTCGTACGCCAGGGCATCAACACCCACAGCGCCCGCGGCGGAGGCGGCCAGTCCGGCGCGGGCGGCGACAGCGGCGCCGGCGCCAAGCCGCAGCCCGCGGGCCAGGTCTCCGGCGGCGTGGCCGCCCACAGCACCCGCGGCGGGGGAGGCGGAGACGCCCCACGCCCCCAGGCACCGCCCGCGCCCCGTACGTACGACCGTTCCGCACCACCCCGCCCGGCCGGCAACGGCGGCGGCAACCGCACCGGAGGTGACCGCAGGTGACGACGGCGTCCCACACCGCCGCCGCTCCGCGCCGCACGTACATGATCGGGCGGGCACGGCCCAACGCCGTGATCGGCAAGAACCGGGAGACCGGTGAGATCGGCCTGATCATCGTGGGCGCGTTCCTCGGCATGATGAGCGGCCTGCTCATTCCCGTGCTGGCGTTCCGCATCCCGGCGCTGGTCGGCTTCCCGATGCTGGCGCTCGCGGCGATCTACGTGCCGTACAAGGGCCGTACGTTCTACAAGTGGTTCGAGATCGACCGCTCGTACCGCAGGCTGCTGCGCAGCGGCGCCACATACCGTTCCGGGGTCGCCGAGGCAGGCACCCGGCTGGACGGCCGCGAGGTGGAGGTCGGCCCGCCGCCCGGCGTGGGCCGCATCAACTGGCTTACGGCGCCCTTCGGTCCGGACGAGCTGGCGGTGCTGCTGCACGCCGACCGGCGCACCGTCACCGCGTGCATAGAGATCGAAGGACCGGGCGTGGGCCTGCGCGACAGCGAGGACCAGGAGGCCCTCGTCGACCGCTTCGGCACGCTGCTGAAGCATGTCGCGAACGGCGACGGCTTCGTGACGCGCCTTCAGATGCTCGCCCGTACGCTGCCCGCCGACCCCGACGCCCACGCCAAGGACGTCGAGCAGCGCGGCGACGAGCGCGCCGCACCCTGGCTGCGCGACTCCTACGACCAGCTTCAGTCGATGGTCTCCACCTCCAGCGAGCAGCACCGGGCCTATCTCGTCGCATGCATGCACTACGGACGTGAACTGGCCGCCGAGGGCGCGACGATCGCAAAGGCGGCGCAGCGCTCGGCGGGCCGCACCGGCCGGAAGCTGACGAAGGACGAGGGCCTGGCGATCATCATGGCCCGTGAACTGACCGATATCTGCGCGAGGTTGACCGAGGCCGACATCCGGGTGCGTCAGCCGCTCGGCCAGGCGCGCCTGGCGTCGCTGATCCACTCCATGTACGACCCCGACCACCCCATCGACCATCTCCAGGCGATGTCGAAGCGCAACGCATGGCCCGCGGAGCTGGACGCCACCGAGCCGACGTACCTACAGGCCAAGACCCGCGAGTCGACGACGCGGGCACCGTGGTGCCATTCGACGGCATGGGTGAAGGAATGGCCGATGACTCCCGTCGGCGTCAACTTCCTCGCCCCGCTGCTCGTTCACACCCCGGACGTGATCCGTACGGTCTCGGTCACGATGGACCTGGAGCCGACGGAGCTGGCCATCGAGCGGATGCTGACGGAGAAGACCAACGACGACGCCGAAGCCAGCAGGCAGGCGAAGATGAACCGCACCATCGACCCCCGCGACGTCGCCGCGCACGGCCGTGTCGACCAGCGAGGCGAGGACCTGGCGTCGGGCGCCGCGGGCGTCAACCTCGTCGGGTACATCACGGTCTCCTCGCGTTCGGCCGACTCCCTCGCCCGCGACAAGCGCACGATCCGCGCATCGGCCGGAAAGAGCTACTTGAAGCTGGAGTGGTGCGACAGGGAACATCACCGGGCGTTCGTCAACACGCTGCCGTTCGCGACCGGCATCCGCCGCTGAGGAGGGCGCGCAACATGATCAACGGCCGCTGCCGGCACGGCAGTCGTCCGACCGTCGGACCCCCGGGCGAGGCCCGGGGCCGGTGCTCCCGCTGCCACCGGTCACACGCCGGCGCGCTGCCGTCGCCGTCGTCCGTACCGCCCGCGGTGTCCGCGACGTCTGTGGCCGGCATGCGCCGCGGAAAGGGCTGAAGGGTTCCCCATGGCGCTCGATCCACTGACAGCCATCACCGACGCGTTCACCAGCTTCCTCTTCGGCAAGACGGAGACGACGCGCCTGCCCGTACGCACCTCCACGGGCCAGGCCCAGGCGGTCTATCTGCCGACGGCTGCCCCCGGCCTGGGCGACTCCGGCGTCATCATCGGCCGCGAGGTCTACAGCGGCAAGGGCTATATCTACGACCCCTTCCAGCTCTACGGCCAGCAGCTTCCCGCCCCGCACTGGCTGGTGCTCGGCGAGTCCGGCAACGGCAAGTCGGCGCTGGAGAAGACTTATGTGCTGCGCCAGCTCCGCTTCCGCGACCGCCAGGTCGTGGTGCTCGACGCACAGGGCGAGGACGGCGTCGGCGAATGGAACCTCATCGCCGAGGAGATGGGCATCACCCCCATCCGCCTGGACCCGACGGCCGCCTTGGACCAGGGCATCCGGCTCAACCCCCTCGACCCGTCGATCACCACCACCGGGCAGCTCGCCCTGCTCCGTACGATCATCGAAGTTGCCCTGGGCCACGGCCTGGACGAGCGCTCCGGCTTCGCTCTGAAGGTGGCCCACAGCTACGTCAACGCCACCACGGCCGACCGCCAGCCCGTCCTCACCGACATCGTCGAACGCCTCCGCCACCCCAAGCCGGAGTCCGCGGAGGCGATGAACGTCCCCCTCGACGATGTACGTGCCTGGGGCCTGGACGTCGCACTCGTCCTCGACCGCCTCGTCGACGGCGACCTGCGCGGCATGTTCGACGGCCCGACGACCGTCGGCATCGACCTCGACGCCCCGCTGATCGTCTTCGACCTCTCCCATATCGACCGCAACTCGATCGCCATGCCCATCCTCATGGCCATCGTCGGCGTCTGGCTCGAACACACCTGGATCAGGCCGGACCGCAAGAAGCGCATCTTCCTGGTGGAAGAGGCATGGCACATCATCAACAGCCCGTTCGTGGCCCAGCTCTTCCAGCGGCTCCTCAAGTTCGGCCGCCGGCTCGGTCTTTCGTTCGTCGCGGTGGTGCACCATCTATCCGACGTTGTCGACGGCGCGGCCGCCCGCGAGGCCGCCGCGATCCTCAAAATGGCCTCCACACGCACGATTTACGCGCAGAAGGCCGACGAGGCGCGCGCCACGGGCAAGGTCCTGGGTCTTCCGCGCTGGGCCGTGGAGATCATCCCCACCCTCTCGCCAGGCATCGCCGTGTGGGACGTCAACGGCAATGTGCAGGTCGTCAAGCACCTGGTCACCGAGGCGGAGAGGCCGCTGGTCTTCACCGACCGCGCCATGACCGAAACCTCCTCCAGTCCCGAGGACTTCGACGCTTCGCTGGAGGCCGACCTGGAGGCGGAGGCGGAGGCCCGAGCCCTCGCGATGGAACAGCCCCCGTCGTCCTCGAACTCCACCGTCGCCTAGCCATGCCGTACGAATACGACCGCTACGACCACGACCGCGGTTACGGCTACGACACGGGCTACGGCTATGCCGGAGGACGCGGAGACGGCCACGACGGCCGTTTCGACGGCAGACTGCACCACTGGCAGGGTCCGCCTGGACGGCAGCCGCTGCGCCGCGGCCCGTACCGTCGAGGACCAGGGGGAGGCGGACAAGGCGGCGGTCAGGGAGGCATCCCGGACGGCCTGCTGATGGGCGTACTCGCCCTGCTCCTCGGCACGACAGTCCTCACCTGGACGGCCACCGGTCTCGCCGCCCTCCTCGCACACGGCTCCTGGCCGGAAGGCGTCTCCTTCACCCGCACCCCCATGGCCATGCGAGACCTCGCGGCCGACCCCCGCGACCTCTCCGGCGCCTGGCCGGATGTGGCCCCGTCTCAGCTCTCCGGATACGGGCTCTTCTGGGGCTTGTTCATCGGGCAGTTGCTGATACTGATCGTGCTCACGATCTTCGCGGTCGGCACCATCACCCGCGCCCACGCGGTGCGTGCCGCCCGCCGGGCACACCCCACGGCGGAGACGGCGACCGGCGATGTACGGGCCCAGCCCGCCCAGGACGAGGCCGCCCAGCCCCAGACTCAGGCCCAACCTCCGCTGACGAAACGGGAATCGGAGCCCGCGCCCGCTTCCGCCGAACCGATCGCCGAGCGTCCGCGTACCACCGTCGCGTCGCCGACGCCCATCGAGGCCCCCGCCGACCACACGGCCACCGAAGCCGCCGTACCTGCTGCCACCGCCGCGGATGCGCACACGCGCGTGCAGGAGGCCCCCGGCGCCGTTCTCGTCGCCACGTCCGACCCCGCGCTCTGGGCGGAGACCAAGGACTCCCGGGCAAAGCTCGGCCCCGTCCACCTCTTCGACCCCGGCCAACTCTGCGACACGCCGAACCGGTTGCGCTGGTCCCCGCACCACGGCTGCGCCGACCGCGACACAGCCGCCGCCCGCGCCACGGCACTCCTCGCGCCGCTGCGCTCATCGCGTCCCATCGACGCCGAGATGCACACCGCCGCCGAGACACTGCTGCGCTGCTGGCTGCACGCCGCCGCCCTCGACGACCGGCCCTTCCGCGAGGTCCACCGCTGGGCACTCGCCAAGTCGGCCCCGTCCGACCCCGTTCAGACCCTACGCACCCACCAAAAGGCCGCCCCCGGGGCCGCAGGCGAGCTGGAGGCCACCCTCACCAGCCACCCGGAACGGCGCAAGCACGCCACGGAACTCGTCCGCCGCGCCCTCGCCCCCCTCTCCCAACTCCACATCCGCAACGCGTGTACGGCAGCCCGCGCGGATCGCATAGCGCTGGAATCCTTCATCGCCGAAACGGGCACGCTCTACATCGTGGGCGCAGACCCCGAGTTGATGCCGATCCTCAACGCGCTCACCGAAAGCGTGGTCGAGCACGGCCGGCGCGTGGCCGCAAGGTCATCCCCCGGCCGGCTCGACCCACCACTCACGACAGTGCTCGAACTCCCCCTCTAGACAGCGCCGTTCAGTCCCCGCGCCCTCAGCGCCCCCGCAGCTCCCGCTCCATCTCGTACTCCTTCAGCACAGGCGCCTTGGGATCGCTCACATACCTGCCCGTACGCACATACCCGATCCTGCGGTAGAAGGCTTCCGCCCGCGCATTGTGCTCATGGACGTGCAGCAACATCCGCCTCACATAATGCCGTTCGCACGCCCAATCCTCCACCGCCCGGAACAGCCCATCGGCCAGCCCAGTCCCCCGATGCCCGGGCCGCACATACACCCCCACCACATAGGCGTGCTCGCCCTCATCAAGCACGGTCGCGCTACCCGCCCAATGCCCGCCGTCCTCGTCCTCCCCGATGAACGTCTCCGCCAACGCCCCCTCGGTGCCCTGCGCGGCACGTCGACGCCAGAACTCATCGCTCTGCGCCGCCGCGTTCTCGTACGTCTCGTTGAACGCCACTGACGCCACAGGATCCGCAAGACTCGCGAGCCTCAACTCCCGCAGCAGCACCCAGTCCTCCGCCAGCACCGCCCGGATCTTGTACGCCATAGCACCGATACTGCCGCAGATCCCCCGGACAGAAGCAGCGAATTGCACCCCAGTCCGGACACAAAACGGCGGGGCCGGCGCCCCACGCCGACCCCGCCTCGTGCACTCCCAGACCCATCGCGTTCCCCGGCCCAGCGCCCGTATGCACCGCGCTGGCAAAGTCCCACAAACGCGAAGAGGCCCCGTTGGTCTGGGTTGTTTCCAGTCCAACGGGGCCTGTTTCACGTGGAGTTCGGCGGTGTCCTACTCTCCCACACGCTCCCGCATGCAGTACCATCGGCGCAGTAAGGCTTAGCTTCCGGGTTCGGAATGTCACCGGGCGTTTCCCTCACGCTATGACCACCGAAACACAACCCCCACATTGCTCAACGCAACAAGGGGAAACCTTGTGTCGTGTGTGTTCAGCGCACTCTTCACATATCAACCAACCAGCCAGCATGGTTGCCGGGGTTGTTGTTTCAGATACCGGACAGTGGACGCGTAGCAGCTATGGTCAAGCCCTCGGCTTATTAGTACCAGTCAACTCCAACCCTCACGGGTCTTCCATATCTGGCCTATCAACCCGGTCATCTCCCGGGAGCCTTAACCCCACAACGGGGGTGGGAGTCCTCATCTCGAAGCAGGCTTCCCGCTTAGATGCTTTCAGCGGTTATCCCTCCCGAACGTAGCCAACCAGCCATGCCCTTGGCAGGACAACTGGCACACCAGAGGTCCGTCCGTCCCGGTCCTCTCGTACTAGGGACAGCCCTTCTCAAGACTCCTACGCGCGCAGCGGATAGGGACCGAACTGTCTCACGACGTTCTAAACCCAGCTCGCGTACCGCTTTAATGGGCGAACAGCCCAACCCTTGGGACCGACTCCAGCCCCAGGATGCGACGAGCCGACATCGAGGTGCCAAACCATCCCGTCGATATGGACTCTTGGGGAAGATCAGCCTGTTATCCCCGGGGTACCTTTTATCCGTTGAGCGACGGCGCTTCCACAAGCCACCGCCGGATCACTAGTCCCGACTTTCGTCCCTGCTCGACCCGTCAGTCTCACAGTCAAGCTCCCTTGTGCACTTACACTCACCACCTGATGACCAACCAGGCTGAGGGAACCTTTGGGCGCCTCCGTTACCCTTTAGGAGGCAACCGCCCCAGTTAAACTACCCACCAGACACTGTCCCCGATCCGGATCACGGACCCGGGTTAGACATCCAGCACGATCAGAGTGGTATTTCAACAACGACTCCACACCCGCTGGCGCGAATGCTTCACAGTCTCCCACCTATCCTACACAAACCGAACCGAACACCAATATCAAGCTATAGTAAAGGTCCCGGGGTCTTTCCGTCCTGCTGCGCGAAACGAGCATCTTTACTCGTACTGCAATTTCACCGGGCCTATGGTTGAGACAGTCAAGAAGTCGTTACGCCATTCGTGCAGGTCGGAACTTACCCGACAAGGAATTTCGCTACCTTAGGATGGTTATAGTTACCACCGCCGTTTACTGGCGCTTAAGTTCTCTCAGCTTCGCCCGACCGAAATCGGACTAACCGGTCCCCTTAACGTTCCAGCACCGGGCAGGCGTCAGTCCGTATACATCGCCTTACGGCTTCGCACGGACCTGTGTTTTTAGTAAACAGTCGCTTCTCGCTGGTCTCTGCGGCCACCACCAGCTCCGAGTGCAAGACTCATCACCAGCCGTGGCCCCCCTTCTCCCGAAGTTACGGGGGCATTTTGCCGAGTTCCTTAACCATAGTTCACCCGAACGCCTCGGTATTCTCTACCAGACCACCTGAGTCGGTTTAGGGTACGGGCCGCAACAGCACTCGCTAGAGGCTTTTCTCGACAGCATAGGATCATCCACTTCACCACAATCGGCTCGGCATCAGGTCTCACCCTCAACGAAGAGCGGATTTGCCTACTCTCCGGGCTACACCCTTACCCCGGGACAACCACCGCCCGGGCTGGACTACCTTCCTGCGTCACCCCATCACTCACCTACTACAAGCTCGGTTCACCGGCTCCACCACACCGGCCGCTGTCCGAAGACAACCACCGGGGGCTTCACGGGCTTAGCATCACCTGATTCAGCGCTGGCGCACTGCCACGGGTACCGGAATATCAACCGGTTATCCATCGACTACGCCTGTCGGCCTCGCCTTAGGACCCGACTTACCCTGGGCAGATCAGCTTGACCCAGGAACCCTTAGTCAATCGGCGCACACGTTTCTCACGTATGTATCGCTACTCATGCCTGCATTCTCACTCGCATACCGTCCACAACTCGCTTCCACGGCTGCTTCACCCGGCACACGACGCTCCCCTACCCACCCCAACAGGCGTTAGCCCTTCACGTTGGAGTGACACGACGTCGGCGGTGTGCTTGAGCCCCGCTACATTGTCGGCGCGGAATCACTTGACCAGTGAGCTATTACGCACTCT
Source organism: Streptomyces marispadix (assembly GCF_022524345.1). Classification (NCBI taxonomy): domain Bacteria; kingdom Bacillati; phylum Actinomycetota; class Actinomycetes; order Kitasatosporales; family Streptomycetaceae; genus Streptomyces; species Streptomyces marispadix. Next base: position 2,952,212 of record NZ_JAKWJU010000002.1, read on the forward strand.
TTCAAGGATGGCTGCTTCTAAGCCAACCTCCTGGTTGTCTCTGCGACTCCACATCCTTTCCCACTTAGCACACGCTTAGGGGCCTTAGTCGATGCTCTGGGCTGTTTCCCTCTCGACCATGGAGCTTATCCCCCACAGTCTCACTGCCGCGCTCTCACTTACCGGCATTCGGAGTTTGGCTAAGGTCAGTAACCCGGTAGGGCCCATCGCCTATCCAGTGCTCTACCTCCGGCAAGAAACACACGACGCTGCACCTAAATGCATTTCGGGGAGAACCAGCTATCACGGAGTTTGATTGGCCTTTCACCCCTAACCACAGGTCATCCCCCAGGTTTTCAACCCTGGTGGGTTCGGGCCTCCACGAAGTCTTACCTCCGCTTCACCCTGCCCATGGCTAGATCACCCCGCTTCGGGTCTTGAACACGCTACTACGATCGCCCTCTTCGGACTCGCTTTCGCTACGGCTCCCCCACACGGGTTAACCTCGCAACATGCCGCAAACTCGCAGGCTCATTCTTCAAAAGGCACGCAGTCACGACCGTATGTGCAAGCACACACGGCGACGCTCCCACGGCTTGTAGGCACACGGTTTCAGGTACTCTTTCACTCCGCTCCCGCGGTACTTTTCACCATTCCCTCACGGTACTATCCGCTATCGGTCACCAGGGAATATTTAGGCTTGACGGGTGGTCCCGCCAGATTCACACAGGATTTCACGGGCCCCATGCTACTCGGGAAAAGAACAAGCAAGTTGATGACGTTTCAGCTACGGGGGTCTTACCCTCTACGCCGGGCCTTTCGCATACCCTTCGCCTACACCACCAATTTCTGACTCACCCAGCCGCCGGCAGACAACTGAAGTCCCATCCCACAACCCCGTACATGCAACCCCTGCCGGGTCTCACACACATACGGTTTAGCCTCATCCAGTTTCGCTCGCCACTACTCCCGGAATCACAATTGTTTTCTCTTCCTGCGGGTACTGAGATGTTTCACTTCCCCGCGTTCCCCCTACACCCTATACATTCAGATGCAGGTGACAGCCCATGACGACTGCCGGGTTTCCCCATTCGGACACCCCCGGATCACAGCTCGGTTGACAACTCCCCGGGGCCTATCGCGGCCTCCCACGTCCTTCATCGGTTCCTGATGCCAAGGCATCCACCGTGCGCCCTTAAAAACTTGGCCACAGATGCTCGCGTCCACTGTCCAGTTCTCAAACAACAACCAGCCACCCACCACCCCAGACCAACAAGCCTGAGTACACCAGGACCGGCAACCAAGAGACACCAACCGCACACACGGCCGCACTCTCAGACACCCAACAGCGTGCCCAACACCACCAGCCCACCGCGCTCCCGTTCCACGCCCCGAAACCACCCGGGCAGAAACCCGAGACCGAGACAGTACTGAAGAACACGACCCGACCGGCCATGCTGAATAGTCAACGTTCCACCCATGAGCATCCCGGCATCGGACGTGCGCCGATGAACCAGGCTCCTGGACACCACCACCGGGACATCCCGGCCGATAGATGGTGTCTGGCTGCTCCTTAGAAAGGAGGTGATCCAGCCGCACCTTCCGGTACGGCTACCTTGTTACGACTTCGTCCCAATCGCCAGTCCCACCTTCGACGGCTCCCTCCCACAAGGGGTTGGGCCACCGGCTTCGGGTGTTACCGACTTTCGTGACGTGACGGGCGGTGTGTACAAGGCCCGGGAACGTATTCACCGCAGCAATGCTGATCTGCGATTACTAGCGACTCCGACTTCATGGGGTCGAGTTGCAGACCCCAATCCGAACTGAGACCGGCTTTTTGAGATTCGCTCCACCTCACGGCATCGCCACTCATTGTACCGGCCATTGTAGCACGTGTGCAGCCCAAGACATAAGGGGCATGATGACTTGACGTCGTCCCCACCTTCCTCCGAGTTGACCCCGGCAGTCTCCCGTGAGTCCCCAGCACCACAAGGGCCTGCTGGCAACACGAGACAAGGGTTGCGCTCGTTGCGGGACTTAACCCAACATCTCACGACACGAGCTGACGACAGCCATGCACCACCTGTACACCGACCGACCACAAGGGGGGCTCTGTCTCCAGAGCTTTCCGGTGTATGTCAAGCCTTGGTAAGGTTCTTCGCGTTGCGTCGAATTAAGCCACATGCTCCGCCGCTTGTGCGGGCCCCCGTCAATTCCTTTGAGTTTTAGCCTTGCGGCCGTACTCCCCAGGCGGGGCACTTAATGCGTTAGCTGCGGCACGGACAACGTGGAATGTCGCCCACACCTAGTGCCCAACGTTTACGGCATGGACTACCAGGGTATCTAATCCTGTTCGCTCCCCATGCTTTCGCTCCTCAGCGTCAGTATCGGCCCAGAGATCCGCCTTCGCCACCGGTGTTCCTCCTGATATCTGCGCATTTCACCGCTACACCAGGAATTCCGATCTCCCCTACCGAACTCCAGCCTGCCCGTATCGAATGCAGACCCAGGGTTAAGCCCCGGGCTTTCACATCCGACGCGACAAGCCGCCTACGAGCTCTTTACGCCCAATAATTCCGGACAACGCTCGCACCCTACGTATTACCGCGGCTGCTGGCACGTAGTTAGCCGGTGCTTCTTCTGCAGGTACCGTCACTTTTAAAGGCTTCTTCCCTGCTGAAAGAGGTTTACAACCCGAAGGCCGTCATCCCTCACGCGGCGTCGCTGCATCAGGCTTCCGCCCATTGTGCAATATTCCCCACTGCTGCCTCCCGTAGGAGTCTGGGCCGTGTCTCAGTCCCAGTGTGGCCGGTCGCCCTCTCAGGCCGGCTACCCGTCGCAGCCTTGGTAGGCCATCACCCCACCAACAAGCTGATAGGCCGCGGGCTCATCCTGCACCGCCGAAGCTTTCCACCACCAGACCATGCGGTAAGCAGTCCCATCCGGTATTAGACCCCGTTTCCAGGGCTTGTCCCGAAGTGCAGGGCAGATTGCCCACGTGTTACTCACCCGTTCGCCACTAATCCACCCCCGAAGAGGCTTCATCGTTCGACTTGCATGTGTTAAGCACGCCGCCAGCGTTCGTCCTGAGCCAGGATCAAACTCTCCGTGAATGCCTTAAAAGAAGACACCCGAAGAGCAGCACAACCCAGGGGAATAACCCAGGCCATGCCAGCGTCCTCGCTGTGTTCAAAGAAATCCCCACCCCTACCAGCCAATACAGCCATAGGGGCACGGGGTATCAACATATCTGGCGTTGACTTTTAGCACGCTGTTGAGTTCTCAAAGAACGGACGCTTCCATCACAACCCTCACAGGCTGCTCCGGGCGCTTCCCTCTCGGTGATCCCGACACTATCAGACGTTTATCCCTGGCCGTTTCGTGAGCCAGAAACCCGCATCTGAATCCCCAGCCGGGCAGGGACGCCTTCCGACGCGACCGCCACATTAGATGAACTCCCCCGACACCTCAAAACCGAGACGCCACACACCCACACCGAACTGATTTCCGCACCCACATCCAGGCACACGAAAAGCAGCCCCGCGAAAGCAGGGACAACACATCATCAATGACTGCCGACAGACGGCAAGAGCGTCGCCTCGGTAGCTCAAGGGCTCCGTGGCAACCCGGAGGACAATACGGTTCGGTGTCCGCGGTGTCAACTTGCTGCCATAGGGGCGGCAGCAGCTCAGTCCAGGTCGGTCAGACGGCCGCTGGCGTCCGGCTGTGTGTCCTCGACGCGACGCAGTAGACGGGTAAGCAGCTCGCCCAGGAGCGAGCGCTCGACCTTGGTGAGGTCCTGGAGCAGCTCCTCCTCGAAGACCGAGGCCTTGCGCATTACTTGGAGCCACTTCTCACGGCCCTCATCGGTGATGCCGATGATGACCCGCACTCGGTTCTCCGGGTCCCGCTCCCTCGTCACCAGACCCTGGGCGAGCATCCGGTCGATGCGGTGGGTCATGGCCGCGGGGGTGAGGCCGAGGCGCTTGGCGATGGTGCCGGGCCACAACTGGTAGGGCGAGCCGACCATCACCAGCTCCTTGAGGACCTCCCACTCTGCGTGGCCCAGGCCGAGGGTGCCGAGTTGGCGCCCGTAGGCGACGTTCATCCGGCGGTCGAGGCGGCTGAGCGCGTTGACGACCTTCTCCACCTGCGGGTCCAAGTCCCGGTACTCGCGCTGGTAGATGGCGATCTGCTCGTCGAGCGTGGGCTGTCGGTCCGGCACGGGAGGCATGGGTCCGGAGTATCCCACGTGAAGTCGTTGGACATGAACCCTTGCCCTATGTAGTCTTTAGCTCTGAACTTTAGCTTTGAAGTCTCCTCGCTGGGAGGGGACTTGATCAGAGGTAGGTGAGTGTGACCACGGTGATGGGCGCCGCGCTGCGCCGGATCCAGTTCGGGAACGCCCTGGCGGCGTTCGGCAACGGCTTCACTGCGCCGTTCCTGTTCGTCTACGTGTCGCGAGTGCGAGGGCTCGGCGATGGCACCGCAGGTGCGGTGCTGGCGGTGTTCGCTCTCGTCGCGCTCGCGGTTCTGCCGTTCACGGGGCGCGTGATCGACCGTCGGGGCCCGATGCCTGTGGCATTGGTCGGCTCTGCGCTCGGCATGGTCGGGGCGCTCGGGTTCGGCATATCTGAGGACGCATCGTCGGCGCTGGCTTCGTCAGCGTTGATGGGGGCGGGCGTCGCCGTGATCCAGCCGGCGCTGGCGACCATGATCGTGTCGTGCTCCACGACGTCGAGTCGCTCGCGCGCCTTCGCCACGCAGTTCTTCCTGAACAACCTCGGGCTCGGGGTAGGCGGTCTGCTCGGCGGGCTGATGGTCGACGAGCACCGTCCGGCGACGTTCACGCTGTTGTTCGTCATCGAGTCGGCGATGTTCGTGGTGCTGGCGTTGGTGCTCGTGTCGGTCCGGCTCCCCGAGTTCCGAGCTGGGGACGCAGTTCGTGGGGCGGCGGCTCCGATGAGGGAGTCGCTGACCGATAGCTGGGCGGTGCTCCTGCGGGACCGGCGGATGGTGCTGCTCTGCGTGCTGGGGTTCGTGCTGTTCTTCGCCTGCTACGGGCAGTTCGAGTCGGGACTGTCGGCGTACGCGGTGGAAGTCACGCGAATATCGACGTCGACGCTGGGCGTCGCGCTCGCGGCCAACACGGCGATGATCGTGCTCGCGCAGTACGTCGTGCTTCGACTCGTGGAGCGGCGTCGGCGCAGCCGGGTCGTGGCGCTCGTAGGCCTCATATGGGCGGTCGCCTGGGTGGCCGCGGGGGCGTCCGGCCTTGTGCACGGGGCTCAGGCTGCGGCCACGGCGCTGCTGATCACCACGTACGCGCTCTTCGGCTTGGGCGAGACGATGCTTTCGCCGACCGTGGCGCCACTGGTGGCCGACCTGGCGCCGAAGCGGTTGCTGGGGCAGTACAACTCGGCGTTCGCGCTGGTGAAGCAGTTGGCGCTGGCCGTGGGGCCGGCCGTCGGAGGGCTGCTGGCAGCTACGGGGGCGTACGGGCTGTACATCGTGATGCTGGTGGGCTGCTCGATAGGCGTGAGCCTGCTGGCGCTGGCGTTGGGGCGGCGGCTCACGGCTGCGCAGGACAGGCCGTACCGGTCCGTGGTCGTGGCGAGCAACAGCGGTACGGGGCAGCAGACTTCCGACACTCGAGCAGAGGCGACCGCGCTGTCTGCTTCCGAGGAGCGTGAGGCGGCGATGGCCGCAGTCTGAACCGGCCCGGTGAGCGGGTCGGGCCGCTTTCGAAGGGACGGAGGAACGAGATGTAGGCGGGTCCTTGGTGAAGGCGGGCCGTTGGAGGAGTCGGATCACGTCGGCAAGACGAACTCGCACCACACCGACTTGCCCCCGCCGGGTGTCCTTCTGGAGCCCCAGGCCGAGGCGATGGCGGCGACGATGGAGATGCCGCGTCCCGCCTCGTCGACGGCCTCGGCACAGCGCTGTTGCGGCAAGTGCTCGTCGCCGTCGGTGACTTCGACGATGAGACGCCGGTCGGTGCGTCGGAGGCGGAGCCTCATCGGAGGGGTGCCGTGTTGAAGGGAGTTGGCGACGAGTTCGCTGGCCGCCAGTACGCCGACATCGTGCAGGTCCGCGGGGAAGCGCCAGGAGGAGAGCACCCCGGAGGCGAACGCGCGGGCGCGCGGCGCTGCTTCGGTGCCGCCGAGCAGGTCGAGGGCGGCGTTGTGGAACAGCTCGGCGTCGGGGCCCGTGCGGGCGGGGTGCTGGAGCACGAGGACGGCGACATCGTCGTCGTGCTCCGCGGTGATGCCGAGGGAGCGCAGCAGGCGGTCGCAGACGATGTCTGGGGAGCCGGTGGCGCCCGCGAAGGCCCGTTCCAGCGTGGTGACTCCGGTGTCGATGTCGGCGTCGCGCCGTTCGACGAGGCCGTCGGTGTACAGGACGGCGGAACCTCCGGGCGGGAGGGGCAGGGAGCAGGAGGTGTGCACCCAGCCTTCGGTGCCCAGCGGGGGCCCCGTCGGCTCGGGCGCACGCTGAACGGTGCCGTCGGGGTCGCGAACGATGATCGGCGGGTGGCCGGCCGAGGCGTAGTGCAGGAGTCCCTCGTTGGGGTCGTGCACGGCGTAGACGCAGGTCGCGATCTGGCTGGGGTCGATCTCGGCGGCGAGTCCGTCGAGTAGTTGCAGGACCTCGTGAGGGGGGAGATCAAGGCGGGCGTAGGCGCGTACTGCGGTGCGGAGTTGGCCCATCACGGCGGCGGCGCGCACGCCTCTGCCCATGACGTCGCCGATGACGAGGGCGGTGCGGCCGGCGCCGAGGGTGATGACGTCGTACCAGTCGCCGCCGACAGCGGCTTCCGTACCGCCTGGCTGGTATGTGGCGGCGACCCGCAGATCGTCGGGCTGTTCCAACTCCTGGGGGAGCAGGCTGCGTTGAAGGGTGACGGCGGCCTCGCGCTGGCGGCGTTCGCTGGCGCGCAGGCGCTCGGCGGCCTCGACCTGGTCGGTGACCTCGGCGGCGAAGATCAGTACGCCGTTCTCGCCGTCGGCGGTGATGGGGGTGCAGGTGAACGTGTAGAAGGCGTCGCGGCTGTCCCGGGAGTCGGCGCTGCGTGGGACGCGGCGTGACTTGACCGTGCGGGGCTTGCCGCTGCGCAGCACCTGGTCCATGAGGGGGAGGAGACCGAGTTCGACGAGTTCCGGCAACGCGTCGCGGGCCGCGTCGCCTTGGGTGCGGGGGCCGAAGACCGCGGTGTAGGCGTCGTTGACGTAGGCGATGCGGTGGTCGGCACCGTGTACGACGGCGGCGAGGGCCGGGACCTGGCCCAGCAGGTCGTGGACGGAGAGAGCGTCGATGCTCCGGGTGACGTGGGCGCTGGCCGCTGCTGCCGCTACGGCTGCTTCGGAGTTCGTGCGCCCCGTGGTCGACGGTGACGACGAGGCCGACGGGGTCCGGTGGGCCGTGCGGGATGACGAGCCGCTGGGTTCCGCTTCTGCCGGGGAGCTGCCCCCGCGGCGCCTGGCGCGTGCGGACGGGACGGTGCCGGCACTGCCCGAATCCGGTCCGTCGTCGGAGCCGGCGGATTCGTCGCTGTCGTCGCCGACGCTCTCGGCTGCGTTGCCGGACGTCTGTTGCGCCTTGGCCGCCGCGGCCCTTGCGGCCTGGGCGGCTGAGTTGCGCCGCTGTGTGCCGGGCAGTCGGGCGCTCCAGCGGGTGAAATTCACGGTCGTCCGATTCCTCGTGTAGTCCGGGAGACGGCCCCCCGCTGAGCCGTCGTGCTGGTCACTGTGTGCGGATGCGAGCCCACTCATGGTCACACGTTCCGCATGGTGCGCGGCGCAGACATTGGATCACGCAGGGGCCGTGCGCCGGTTCATCCGGCGCTCCGGGAGTCGGCCGTCCGGTCGCTACGGACGGAGCGAGTGCCCGTTGTGGTCCTCAGCGGTCTTCGCTGTCGCTGCCGTTCTTGCTGCTGCCGTTACTGCCGTTGCGTTTACGGTCCTTGCCGTTCTCGGGACGGGAAACACCGCTTGCGGCGAGTTCGAACTCCGCACGGGGGTGTTCGAGCGACCCGAGCGAGACGATCTCGCGCTTGAAGAGCCCCGCCAAGGTCCATTCGGCGAGCACTCGTGCCTTCCTGTTGATCGTCGGTACCCGGCTGAGGTGGTAGGCCCTGTGCATGAACCAGGCCGGGTAGCCCTTGAGCTTGCGCCCGTAGACGTGGGCGACGCCCTTGTGAAGCCCCAGTGAGGCGACGGAGCCCGCGTAGACGTGACGGTAGTCGGTGGCGGGTTCGCCTCGCAGGGTGGCGGCGATGTTGTCCGCGAGGCGTCTCGCCTGACGTACCGCGTGCTGGGCGTTGGGGGCGCACAGGGCTCCCTCTTCGCCCTTCTCCCGGGCAGGAAGGTCGGGGACGGCGGCGGCGTCGCCGGCGGACCAGGCGTTCTCGACGCCGTCGACGCGCAGTTGGGCCGTGCACTTGAGTCTGCCTCGTCCGTTGAGCGGCAGTCCCGCGGAGGCGAGTACGGGATGCGGCTTGACGCCGGCGGTCCATACGAGGGTGCGCGTGGGATGGCGGGAGCCGTCGCTGAGCACGGCGACGCGGTCCTCGCAGGAGTCGAGGCGCGTCTCCAGCCGCACGTCGATGTTGCGGGCACGCAGTTCGCGCAGGGCGTACGTGCCCATGTCCTCGCCCACCTCCGGGAGGATCTTTCCGGAGGCCTCGACGAGCAGGAACTTCATCTCGTCGGCGCGCACGTTGTGGTAGTAGCGGCAGGCGTAGCGGGCCATGTCCTCGAGCTCGGCCAGGGCCTCGACGCCCGCGTAGCCGCCTCCGACGAAGACGAACGTGAGGGCGGCGTCGCGTACTTCTGGGTTGCGGGTGGAGGAGGCGATGTCGAGCTGTTCGAGTACGTGGTTGCGGAGGCCGATGGCCTCTTCGACGGTCTTGAAGCCGATTCCGTGCTCGGCGAGGCCGGGGACTGGGAGGGTGCGCGAGACCGAGCCGGGCGCCAGTACGAGTTCGGTGTAGGGGATCTCGATGGAGCCGATGCCCTCCTCCTCGGTGGCGAGGGTCTTGACGTGGGCGATGCGCCGTTCGTGGTCGATGGAGAGGGCCTCGCCTACGACGAGCCGGCAGTCGCGCAGGACGCGGCGCAGGGGTACGACGACGTGGCGCGGAGAGATGGGAGCCGGCGGCGGCCTCGGGGAGAAAGGGCTGGTAGGTCATGTAGGGCTCGGGGTCGACGACGACGACCTCGACTCCGCCCGGGGTGCCGGGGCCCTCGGAGCCCGTGCGGCCGTTGGCGCCTGGGCTTCCCGAGCCGGAGTGGCCGGAACCGTTCGCCGTTCGGCGGAGCTGGTGCTTCAGCTTCTGCTGAAGACGCAGGGCCGTGTACATGCCCACATATCCGCCGCCGATCACGAGAATGCGCGCGGTTCCGTTCATCGCCTTCGTCACGAGTCCATGACGCACCCACCACCGGGTGTTTGTCCACAGGCTCAAAGAATTGTGTGTCCGGTGGAAACCGCTCGTCCGCTTCTCACGCCCGAATCGTTGCAACGGTGTCTGCGCAGGTCAGAGGCGAGATCACGAGTCGCGGGAGAGGGTGCGGAGAGGCGGGAGAGGCTGCCGTGCCGAGGGCCGCCGGACGTCCGCGAGACTGCCCTCTTCTCTCTTGACCAGTGCTCAACTATGTTCGTGGTCGTCGGGGGTGCGGTGCTTGAGGACCAACGGTGCCGACGCCACCGGCCGCGACAGCGTGAGGGTCTCCGGGGGGAGACTTGATGACCGGGGGAAATTTGATGCGCATTCAGGGTATTCACGGCTCTTCTTCCGTTGCTGCCGCCATGTCGGCGGCTCCGGACAGCGGGAGTCAGGGGGCGGGAGACGGCGACAGCGGAATCGGCGCCGTCGGAGAGACCACAGACGCGGGCAAGGCGGGCAACGCCGGTCTGCGAGGCAGGACCGCCGGGGCGGTTGCTGCCACGCGTCCGACTCCACTGCGGGTGGACGCACAGCGGAATCTGGAGCACGTACTGAGGGCTGCCCGCGAGGTCTTCGGCGAGCTGGGTTACGGCGCGCCCATGGAGGACGTCGCCCGGCGGGCCCGGGTCGGTGTGGGCACCGTGTACCGGCGCTTCCCGAGCAAGGACGTACTGGTCCGGCGGATAGCCGCCGAGGAGACGGCCCGCCTCACCGAGCAGGCGCGCACGGCGCTGGGGCAGGAGCAGGAGCCGTGGTCGGCCCTCTCGCGCTTCCTGCGGACGTCCGTCGCCTCAGGTGCGGGCCGCCTGCTGCCGCCGCGGATACTCCGCGCGGACGGCTGGGGCGGCGACGCGGCCGTCACGGAGACCGGTGCGGCGCGGTTGCCGCAGCAGCGACAGGCTACGTACGGGCAGCAGGAGCGCTCCGGGCTGCGGCTGGTCGAGGACGGCTCGGCGGCCGCGTCGGCGCCCGCTCAGGGGCGGGACGGACGTGGCGCGGACGGCTTCGAGGGCCACGAAGACGACTCCGGATGCGCGGAGTTGCTGAGCGTCGTGGGACAGATGGTGCAACGGACCCGTGAGGCGGGGGAGTTGCGCGACGATGTGACCGTCGGCGACGTCCTGCTGGTGATAGCCACGGCGGCGCCCTCGCTGCCGGACGCGGCACAACAGGCGGCGGCGTCACGGCGGTTGCTCGACATACTCCTGGAAGGGCTGCGCCCGCGACCGCAGGCGTGATCTGTCCACGGCTGTAGAGGCCGCGGACAGGACCGTACCGAGGGGCGGCGCCGGGAGGACCATGGCGCCGCTCTGTTCCCTTGCGTCGAGTGGTGGCCGTACCGGTGCGTCGTAGGGCCTTGCTTCCCGTGCTGCCCGTGCTGCCCGTGCCGTCCGGCTCAGCCCAGCCCGGGTGTGCGTGGCGGTACGGGTGTGGACTGGATGATCGAGGTCGTCGTCTGCCCGTGCAGCAGAAAGCGGTCGAGGGTCTCCTCGAACGAACCGACGTCTGCCGCATGGACTTTGATCAGGAAACAGTCCTCGCCGGTGATGCGGTGGCACTCGCTGACCTGAGGGAGGCTCCGCGCAAGTTCGGCGATCTTCGGTAGCTGCCCTGGGCCGGGCCTTACGCGTACGAAGGCGGCCACCGGATAGCCGAGCGCCGCGGGGTCCACGTCGAGGTGGTAGCCGCGGATCACGCCGCTCTCCTGCAACCGCCGCAGCCGGTCGCGGGCGGTGGGCACCGACACCTCGACGCGGCGGGCCAGTTCGGCCGTCGGGAGGCGGGGGTCGGCGGCCAGCTCGGTCAGTACTGCCCTGTCCACAGCATCCATGTTCATCATCGCCAAGCTGAGGGGTGATCTATCGAAACAACATGAAAGGATCGCGTCGCCAGGCTTCCATACTCGTCATGGTTTCCGGCGTTCGCGCTTGCGATCGTGTCATGCATGGTGAATGTTCCGCGATTCCGTGCCGACAGGGTCCGTACGGACAGAACGGGTCAGGCTGCGAGCGTCGGGGACGGTGCCGGGGACGGGGCCAGGGCCAGGGCCAGGGCCGGGGCCGGGGCCGGGGCAGTTGCTTCGAGCGGAGGGCCGGGCGCGGGTCGCCACCCGGGGGTGAGCCGCCAGGCCGAGGATGTGCGGGCGGATGCCACGGGGCGGGCTGCCGGGGTCGCCGACAGGTTGCCGCCGTCCGCGTACTTCGTGACCAGCGCGGTCTTCCACTACCTCGGACCGGCGTTCGCGGTGCTGCTGTTCGCACATGTCGATGTGCTGGGTGTCGCATGGCTCCGTTGCGCCTCGGCGGCAGTGGTCTTCAGCGTGTGGCGTCGGCCGTGGAGGGTCTGGGCGGCTTCGTCCTGGCGGCAGAGGCGGCTGCTGCTGGCCCTGGGGGCGGTGCTGGGGGTGATGAACAGTTCGTTCTATCTCGCCCTCGACAGGCTGCCGTTGGGGACGGTGGGTGCTATCGAGTTCCTCGGCCCGGTGCTGCTCGCGGCGTTCGGACTGCGGTCGAAGCGCAACGTGAGTGCGTTGCTCATGGCCGTGGGCGGAGTGTGGCTGCTCTCGGACGTGCATATGTCCGCCGAACCGCTGGGGCTGGCCTTCGCGTTCGGCAACTGTGCCCTGTTCGTGCTCTACGTGGTGCTCGGTCACCGGCTGGCTGCCGACGGCGGTGCGAGCGGCATCGACCGTCTCGGTGCGGCGATGCTCGTGGCGATGGCAGTCGTCGCGCCGGTGGGCGTCACTGATGCCGCGGTGGCGTTCACGTCGCCACTGCTGTTGGTGAGCGCGTTCGGCGTGGGGGTGTGCTCGTCGGTCATCCCGTACGTCTGCGATCAGCTCGCCATGTCGCGGCTGCCACGTGCGACGTTCGCGCTGATGCTGTCGCTGCTGCCGGCGACGGCGGTCACGATCGGCTTCGTCGTGCTCGCCCAGACACCCACGTGGCTCGAACTGGCCGGTATAGCCCTGGTCATAACGGGAGTGGCGGTGCATCAGGAACGCGACGCCCGTAGCGCGTCCCCGCAGACGTCAGGCCCGCCCGAACAACGCGACGAGCGAGCGCCACGACACGAGCGCCATGACAGAGGAGTAAACACGGAACAGACCTCATGACGGTCCCGCCACGGACCGCCCCGCCCCTGCCCTGCCCCCGGAGCGCCCCGGCCCGAACCGGTCAGGCACGCCTCTGGCAGGCACTCCTCTGGCAGGGCCGACCCGACCGGACCCGACCAACGCCGGACCCGACCAAGGCCAGGCCCGGCCCGGCTCGGTTCGCTCTCGGTCGCGCTCAGCCCGGCCCGTACTCAACATGCGTCAGAGCGCGGGCCGTTGCTGGGCGGCGGGGAGGACGCCCGAGGCGACGGCGCGTTGCCTCGGGGCGGCGGAGCCGGTCCAGCAGGTGCCGCGGCGTGAGATGAGGCGGCGTAGCCACAGCTCCGTCGAGACCAGGTCGGCGATGCCGTCGAGGGGCAGCGGCTCACCCTGGGAGGCGGCGCGGATCGCCTTGCGTACGACTCGTGCCTCGATGAGTCCCGCGTCTGCGAGGAGGGGGGCGTCGAAGAGGTCGATGAGTTCCCCGGTGGCGGCGCGCAGGCCCGCGCGTACGGATGCGGCCTGGTACGCGTGGGAGGGGGCGCCCCAGCCTGCGGGCAGGTCGTGCACGCCGGCACCGGCGAGTACGGCACGCAGCACGGACGCACGGGCGCCGGGTTTGACGCGTAGTGCCTCGGGGAGGTCGCGGCAGGCGCGCACGACTTGGTTGTCGTAGAAGGGCGCGTGGAGGCGCTGGTTGCGGATCTCGGCGGCCTGTTCGAGCACTCGGTGGTCGGAAGCCTGGCGGGCGAGGGCGGCGCGGGCGCGGCGTTCGCCGGGGCGTTCGACGGTGGGGCGGAGTCTTGCGGCGGCCTCCAGGCGTGCGGATACCTCGGCCAGGGCCTCACCTGTGAGCCAGCGTGCGGCGGGGCCCGGACGGCACCAGGTGAGCGCGGCCACGGAGGAGCCGACGGCCCCTTCGCTGCCGTAACCGCCGAGGCCGCCGAAGGCACCGAGATCGGCAAAACCTTTCCCCGTGCCCGCGTCCGCCGAGGCACCGGTGCCGCCCGCCGCGTCGTCGTCGAAGTCGCGCCCCGGCCCGGCTCCGCTGCGTCCGGACGCGTTGCGGCCCGACCCGTTGCGTCCGGCTCCATTGCGTCCGGTTCCGTTGCGGCCCGAAGTGCCGCTGCCGGAGGCGCCGTTGCGCAGTCGTTCGGCGGTGCTGTTGACGCCGTCGCGGTACTGGGTGCGGGCGAGCTTGCGTGCCGCCCGGTAGACCGTCCACGGCACCAGCACCGACCGGCCCGGCGAGACGTCGTCCGCACGTGCCAACGCGGCGACGGGGCGCAGCAGATGACGTCGGCGCCGGTCCATCAGCAGGTCGGCGAGGCGGGCGGGGTGGGCGTCGAGCACCTGGCGTGCGCCGTAGCCGACGAAGTGGTCGGAGCTGCCGACGGCCAGCCGCTGGCGGTGTCTGTCCGCGACGACCAGGGACGGGCCGGGTTCATCCGTGAGCGGCCCCTCCAACTCCGCGAAGGGCAGGGCCTCTTCGCCTCCGGCGACGACCACGTGGTGCAGGCGCGGGTTCTCCGCGATGCTGCGTGCCCGTTCGAGTTCGGCCAGCGCGGAGGAGTCCGAACCTCCGCTGGTGGCAAGGTCGTTGAAGGTGACGGCGAGCAGGCGCTCGCCCCCTTCCGTGCCGTCCAGCGTGCCGTGCACTGTGCCCGGCATCCCCGGAAGTCCCGCCGCCAGCAGCGCGAGCGTCCCGGAGGCGGGCCCGCCGGAGAGGTCGGCGCCGACGCCGGGGGCGGGGCCGCCGCGTGCGGCACGTCTGTCCGCGGGGCCCATCCCGGGGACCGGTCCGGGGTCGCGGCCGTCCATGCCGGGGCCGGCGCGGCCGTTGCGTCGGCGTGAGGTGCCGCCGGCGCCTGCGCCGGGACCGCCGTTGCCGTACGCGGAGCGGTATCCGCGATCCTCCCGGCGCGCGCCTCCTTCGCCGTACGCGGACCCCCCGCCGTAGGCGGACCCGGCGCCGTAGGCAGATCCGTCGCCGTAGGCAGGTCCATCGCCGCGCGCCCCGGGCCCGCCGTACGCCGAGCCGTCGCCATACGACCGGCGCTCGTACGCGCCGCCGTCCCCGTACGCACCGTCGGCTCCGTACGCGCCGCCGTCCCCGTACGCACCGTCGGCTCCGTACGCCCCGCCGTCCCCGTACGCTCCGCGCTCCTCGTGCGTCTCGCGTCCGTACGTGTCGTGCACATACGCCTCATGGCCGTAGGCGCCGCTCGGGTAGGCGTCGTCGCTGAACGCCCTTTCCCCATAGGCCCGTTGGCCGTAAGGCTCGCTACGGAAGGACTCATCACCGAGCGGTCCGCTCCGGAAGGAGTCGTCCCGGAAGGGCTCCCCCGGGAACGGTTCCGGCCCGTACCCCGACCCGTACCCCAGGTCCGCCTCGGATGCGTGGCGTGGCGCCGCGAGCCGGGCCCGTACCGCCTCGACCAGCGCGTCCCGCACCCGTGCGACGGCCGTCTCGGGGTCGACCGGCGGCGGTGCGGAGACGACGAGCGACGAGGCGGGCTCGTAGCTGGTGATCTCACGGCTCCCCTCGCGGAGGATCAGCGCATGGCCGGGCGGGACGCGCCGCACCCCCGCGTAGGGGGTGCCGTCCCCGAGGGCCTCGGGAGCGTCGGGGCAGGCGAGCAGCGCGCCGAGGTGACCGATGTCGAGCTGTGCCTCGGTGAGGTCGGCGAGGGGCAGTGCGGCTGTGGCGTAGGCGGTGCCGCCGTCCCACGGCGTGTGGAAGACGGGCCGCGCTCCCGCGAGGTCGGCGGCGATGGTGAGGCGGCGGCCGACGCACGCCACCGCGGTGTAACTCCCGGGCCAGGCGGTCAGATGACGGTACGCGCCGCCGCGCGCCGCGGAGAGGCCCAGCCGCAGCTCTTCGTCGCTGGCGCCGCAACACCCGAAGACCGCAAGGCGGTTGGCGGCGTCGGCCTCCACGACGCGGACCTCGTCGGGGCGCCAGTCCCCCACGGCCCAGAGCGGGTCGGGGTCACTCCACAGAAGCTGTGCGCCGACCGGTTCGAGCGAGCCCGGGGCATACCGGCCGCGTCCCGGAGCGGCGCTGCTCCATCCCACCAACCATCGCATCGCCGCCCGCCTCCGCTGCCTGAGTGACGCCGTCGAGAGCCTGCCTTCCCCTGCCGGGGAGGTCGTTCGCTGCCTCGGGGAGACTCTCCTTCCCTTCGGGGAGGGGCCGTTGCCCCGCCTGCGACGGGGAGGCCCCGACTGCTGTGTGCCGCTGCTGTGCTGCTTCCGTGAGTCGCTGCTGTGCTGCTGTGCTGCTGCTCTGTCGCCATGTTGCCACGAGACGGGTGCACGAGAGGCGTGAAAGGGGCGCATATCTGGCCTCAACGCGCCGCCTGTGAAAGCGGGTTGCACGTGGCATGCGCCCGTGGCCCTTCGCGGCACCCGCGCAAGTCCGCTCCCGTCATTGCCCTGCGGGGCGCGGCCTGCGGCTTTACGGGATGGTCAAGGCAGCGGCGGCGAGGGCCGCACGGGGCCGTGGGCCACGGCGGGCGGGGGCCGGACCGTGGTCGGACGTGAGGGTACATACTGCGGCATATACCGCTGGCTTCGGCGAGCGGCACCGCACTGCTGACCGATGTTATTCGGCCAAGTATGTGCGCGCGACCGGGCGTTGGGGAGCCGCCGGAACGTCATTCGGAGGTCCCCGATTCCTACGCCCTGTGTTCATCGGGGCTCGTACGTCAGCACGGCGACGATGTCTGAACGGCCGCGCGGTGGGCCCGTCACGGCCGTACGGAACGGCGTCCGATGCCGGGCACGCAGAACCGGAAGCCGAAGGGCGAGGCGCGGTAAGGGAGTTGGGGCGAGGCCGTCGCCAGACCCCGCCGCGATACCCCTGGAGCCCGCGACCTGCGAGCGGCCGACTCGTCGGCGTACGACGGCAACCGAGCAGAAGCGGGCGAGGACGGAACGTCTGTGAAGCGAATCCGGCGGGCCCGCCGGCCCGGGAAGGCTTCTCCAACTTCCCGGGCCGGGACCGTCGCCCGCGGGGAATGGGGCGGCGGTTTCCCCCAGCCCGCTGGTCCAGTTCAGCGGGCCGACCCACGCACCTCTCATGGAACCTCCCGCCCGGCACCCGGCAAAGGCGCATGAGCAGGCGCACGACCACACACCCGGAGCACGGGCGACGCCCTCGGAGGCACCGATATCCGACGATTTCTTCACACGCATTTCGGCCGACTCCCCTGCGCCGTAAGCACGTTGGCACGTGACGGACGCACGTACGCGCTGCGGCTCCCGCCCTCCCGGGCGCAGACGGCACGAACCCGGACGCAGACGCACCCACAACCGGACAAGAACCGACACATCCAGGCGTGCCCGGCCAACTCCCGTGAGGCACCCGGCAGATGGAGCACAGACGCCGCTCCGCACATGCGACGGGCCGCCCCGGCGGCCGCCGCACGCCGAGGGGCGGCCGCCGGGCGAAGGCCGTCCGTGGAGGGTCCACGACGGGGCCCGGGGCGGCCGACTGCCGCCCCGGGAAAGGGAGTTCGCGGCGGTTCGCGGAGTTCCGCGGAGGGGGCGGTCCGGCGACAGGCTGTACACGGCCGCGCCCCGTTCCAGCACATCCCGAGCAGCCCTGCGCACGTACACGATTCCCGCCATCCCATCCGGCGCCCCTTAACGGTAGGGATGCGGCGAACTACGCTAAGTCCTCAGTGCGTCCCGCGCCGTGTCTGCCGCGCAGGCCCGGAGGTCCAGGGAGGCATCCCGCGAATCTCACGCGGGTAGCAGGTGCCTCGCCGCCGGTTCGCGACGGCCGGCGGGGCGGCCGTCGGTGTGTGTCAGGGGTGTGCGCGCATGTCCAGGGAGCCACGCGGGCCGAACGAGAAACTCGGCACCGTCCTCGCCCTCGCAGGAATCAGCAACGCCGGACTCGCCCGCAGGGTCAACGACTTGGGAGCGCAGCGGGGTCTGACGCTCCGCTACGACAAGACGTCGGTCGCCCGCTGGGTCTCCAAGGGCATGGTCCCCCAAGGCGCCGCGCCCCACCTCATCGCTGCGGCGATCGGCAGCAAGCTGGGCCGTCCCGTGCCGCTGCACGAGATCGGACTCGCCGACGCCGACCCCGCGCCCGAAGTCGGCCTCGCCTTCCCGCGCGACGTACGCGCGGCGGTGAAGGCGGCGACCGACCTCTACCGGCTGGACCTGCACGGCGGGCGGCGCGGCGGCGGAGGCATCTGGCAGTCGCTCGCCGGGTCGTTCGCGGTCAGCGCGTATGCGACGCCGGCGTCCCGCTGGCTGATAACCCCGGCCGACAGCTCCGTCGCCCGCGATCCGGAGACCGCCGCCGCATCGGGAGCGGGCACGGGCCCGGGCGTAGGGGCCGCCGATGCCGCGGGCGGCCCCGACGGCGCCTCCGACGCGGAGCATTCGCCGCTGCGCGTGGGGCACACGGACGTGGCGAAGCTGCGCGAGGCAGCCGACGAGGCGCGCCGCTGGGACTCCAAGTACGGCGGCGGGGACTGGCGTTCGTCGATGGTCCCCGAGTGCCTGCGAGTCGACGCGGCGCCCTTACTCCTCGGCGCGTACACCGACGAGGTCGGCCGCTCCCTCTTCGGCGCCACCTCCGAACTCACCCGTCTCGCGGGCTGGATGGCTTTCGACACCGGTCAGCAGGAGGCGGCACAGCGCTACTACATCCAGGCGCTGCGGCTGGCCCGCGCAGCCGCCGACGTCCCGCTCGGGGGCTACGTACTGGCCTCGATGTCCCTCCAGGCCACCTACCGGGGCTTCGCCGACGAGGGCGTCGACCTCGCACAGGCCGCCGTGGAACGCAACCGCGGCCTCGCCACGGCACGCACCATGAGCTTCTTCCGCCTCGTAGAGGCCCGCGCGCACGCCAAGGCCAACGACGCGCACGCGTGCGGCGCCGCCCTCTCCGGCGCGGAGAGCTGGCTGGAGCGGGCACGCGAAGGAGACGCCGACCCCTCCTGGCTGGACTTCTACTCCTACGACCGGCTCGCCGCCGACGCCGCCGAGTGCTACCGCGACCTCAAGGCGCCCCGCCAGGTGCGCCGCTTCACCGAGAAGGCGCTGTCGAAGCCGACGGAGGAGTTCGTGCGTTCGCACGGGCTGCGCCTGGTCGTATCGGCGGTCGCCGAGCTGGAGTCGGGCAACCTCGACGCGGCCTGCGCGGCGGGAGCCCGCGCGGTCGAGGTGGCGGGGCGCATCTCCTCGGCACGCACCACCGAGTACGTGAGGGATCTGCTGAACCGGCTGGAGCCTTACGGGGACGAGCCGCGCGTCGCGGAGCTACGGGAGCAGGCACGTCCGCTGCTTGCGGCGCCCGCGTGACGACGGGTCCGCCCTGGTCGTGAGCTTGCCCCGTGAACCGCGGTCCGCGCTGCGTCGTGAGCCTTACGTGAATCCCGTCCTGATCCGGGTCGTGGCCTGCGGCGTGACCGGTGACGTTGCGGGTGAAGGGGCCGGTGACAAGGCCGGTGACGTCGCCGGTGAAGGGGCCTGCGGCGTGACCTGCGTCGCTGCCGGTTGTCAGCGGTGCGGTTCATGATGGAGTACGTGCCCGCCGACACGACTTCGATGAGCAGACCGCGCCCGCGCCCCGGTTACGACTGCGACATCGTGATCGTCGGCGGCGGCATCGTCGGGCTGTCCACGGCGTATGCGATCATCCGTGCCGCGCCGGGCACCCACGTCGTCGTGCTGGAGAAGGAGCCCGGCCCCGCCCGCCACCAGACCGGGCGGAACAGCGGAGTGATCCACAGCGGGATCTACTACCGCCCGGGCTCGCTCAAGGCGCGCTTCGCCGTCGAGGGCGCCGCGGAGCTGGTCGGCTTCTGCGCGGAGCACGGCATCCCGCACGAAGTCACCGGCAAGCTGATCGTCGCGACCGAGCGCGAGGAGCTGCCCCGGCTGCACGCCCTGATCCAGCGCGGGAGACAACACGGCATTCCCGTACGGGAGTTGGGGCCCGCGCAGATCACCGAGCGCGAGCCGCACGTGCGCGGTCTGGCCGCGATCCACGTCGGCACGACGGGGGTGTGCGACTTCACCGCCGTCGCGGAGCGCCTGGCGCGGCTCGCCGTCGAAGGCGGCGCGGAGATCCGCTACGGCTCACGGGTCGACGCCGTCCAGCGCCGCCCCGGCACGGGAGTCGCCGTCCAAGTGGGCACGGAGACCGTGGCAGACACCGGCGACCGTCCGGCGCGGTCCCGCTCTTCCGTTCTGCGGGCCCGCGCGATGGTCAACTGCGCCGGTCTGCACTGCGCGAGCATCGCCTCACTGACCGGTGACGAACCGGCGGCACGCATCGTCCCGTTCCGCGGCGAATACTACGAACTGACGCCCGCTCGTGAGGAGTTGGTGCGCGGCCTCGTCTATCCCGTGCCCGACCCGGCCTTCCCCTTCCTCGGCGTGCATCTCACTCGCGGCATCGACGGCGGCGTCCACATCGGCCCGAACGCCGTTCCCGCCCTGGCACTCGAGGGTTACGACTGGCGTACGTTCCGGCCCGGCGAGCTGGCGGCGGTCCTCGCACACCCCGGTGCGTGGCGCATGGCCCGCCGGCACTGGCGGTACGGCGTGGGCGAGTTGCGCCGCTCGCTCTCCAAGCGTGCCTTCACCACGGCCGTAAAGCGGCTGCTCCCCGAGGTCTCCGCGAGCGATCTCGTACCGGCGCCCGCGGGCGTAAGGGCGCAGGCCGTTCTGCACGACGGCACCCTCGTCGACGACTTCCTGATCACCGAGGGCCCGCACACGGTCCACGTACTCAACGCCCCCTCGCCCGCCGCCACGGCCTCGCTCCCCATCGGCCGCGAGGTGGCGACCCGGGCGCTGCGGGCGCTCGACGCGGTGAACGTGCCCTAGGCGGCGGACGGTTGGACACGACGGCCGCGGGCGGCGAAGCGGCGGGGAGCGCACGGAACGAGGCTCGCCCCGCAAGGCTCCCACCACCCGGGCCACCGCCGGACCACCACCGGGGCCACCGCCGGGCCGCCATCGGGGCCACCGCCGAGCCGCCATCGGGCCCGGCCCACCGGGCATGCGCCGCAGCGCACGAAGCTTTGAAGCCCGGCTCACACCCGTACCCTGCGCCCGTACAGTGGAAGCACTGTGCCTGAGAAGCCTGAGACCCCTGAGAAACCCGTCATGTTCCCGGACGGCAGCGGCCCGTCGGCGGACCCGGCCGGTTCGCATCACGAGCGGCGGATTCGCAGCTTCCAGCCCCGCCGCAGCCGCGTCACGGCCGGGCAACGCGCCGCGCTGCGCCGCCTCTGGCCCCGCTGGGGCTTCGACATCGACGGCCGCCACCGCATCGACCTCGCCGAGCTGTTCGCCGACGAGCCGAGGGGGCCCGCCGAGTCCGCGGATCACGGAGGGCCCGCCGAGCGCGGAGCGGACGCCGAACGGGAGGGAAGCGCGCAGCGCGAAGACCGCCCCGTCGTCCTGGAGATCGGCTTCGGAATGGGTGAGGCGACCGCCGAAATGGCCGCAGCCGACCCGGACACCGACCTCCTCGCCGTCGACGTGCACACCCCCGGCCAGGGCAATCTGCTCCGTCTCGCCGAGGAGCGCGGGCTGACCAACATCCGCGTGGGCAACGGCGACGCGATCATCCTGCTCCGCGAGATGCTCGCACCCGAGTCCCTCTCCGGCCTCCGCATCTATTTCCCCGACCCCTGGCCCAAGAAGCGGCACCACAAGCGCCGCCTCATCCAGCCCGAGTTCCTGGATCTCGCGGCGGGCCCGCTCCGTTCGGGAGCGCTCGTGCACTGCGCCACCGACTGGGAGCCGTACGCCGAGCAGATGCTCGACGTCTTCTCCGGCCACCCCGCCTACGAGAACACCCAGCTCGACGGCGGCTTCGCCCCACGCCCGGCCATCCGGCCGCGCACCCGCTTCGAGGCCCAGGGCCTGGGCAAGGGCCACAAGGTGCGGGACCTGCTCTTCCGCCGCCGCTGAAGCCCCGGAGCCACGGGGCTGCGGACTACCGCTACCAGCTACGGGCTACGAGTTTCGGCGATGCTGCGCTACGGCGCTGCTGCGCCCCGGCGCCGGAGGTACGGACGGGACGCACGGCAAGGCGGCGAGGGCCAAGCCGCAGCCTGGCCCTCGCCGCCCGTTCTCCCGTTCCCCGGCCTCCGGTTGCCCGGTCGCCGGCGTTCGTTCCTGTCGTGTCGCGTCAGGCCGCGGTCCCGGTGCCGGTGGAGCCGTAGCCGTACGACGACGTGTCGTCGATTCCCTCGACCTCGATGCGCTCCTTGCGGACCGTCCCGCGGACGGTCTCCTGGTCGACGTGTTCCTCGGTGACCAGGCGGATCCGCTCGACGGGCACGGCCTCGGTCTCCACGACCGGCCGCTCGTCGTGCAGGACCACCTCGTAGGAGTCCTCCGAGATCGCGGGTCCGCTCAGGGCGTCATCCCGGTTGGCCTCGGTGATCGGCTCACGCTCGATGCGCACCTCTTCGTGGCGCACGGGAACGGTCTGCTCGACCTCCTCCGTGACTACGTACTTCAGCAGCCGCGCCCGTCCGGTCTCGAAGCGCTCCGTACCCACACGGAGATGCTCCTCGGAACGGGTCATGGCATCCTGCCCGGTCGCGAACCCGGCGGTGCCCGCTCCGGCGCCCGCGCCCGTGTCGGCGCCCGTGCGCTCGTAGGCCCGCGTACCGGTGGAGGCCGTTCCTGCCGCACCGGCGGCGCCCGCCGCACCCGTGCCCGCGCCCGCGGACGTGTCCGCGCCAGGGGCCTGCTGGGTACCGGCCGCTCCCGCGGTCTCGTCACCGGGCGCGGCGGTGCCGTCCCAGGCGAGTCCGTAGAAGCTGTAGAGCTCGCGTTCCTGCTGCTCGGTGAGGCGGCCCTTCGAGACGTCCATGTGAGGCGCGTCCTTCACCTGCGTCCTGCGGAAAGGCACCTCGATGTTGTCACCGACGACGCGGCCCTCATGGATCGGTACGAACGTCTCCTGAGTGCCGAAGAGTCCCGTCCGGACCGTGGCCCACTCCGGCTCACCCGTGCGTTCGTCGAGGAAGACGTGACGGGCTTCGCCGATCTTCTTGCCGTCGGGGTCGTAGATCATGTGGTCGACCACTGCGGGGATCTGCTCCTGGGAGATCATGAAGTGCCTCCTACTCCCAATGGCGTATCGCTCCAATTCCAGGCAAACCCCGTAAGACGTCGAGTGCACCTCCGTACCAGAACATTCATTGGCAAATCACTCCAAACGGGTGAATAAGGCCCGGCAAGATCGCTGCTCATGGCCCTGTCCGCGGCGGCCCTCCGTCAATCCGAAGCACTCCGCTCCGGGCCGCCGCCTGCCTCGTTACTGTCGAGTGGTGGACGACGAACCTTCCGGCGCACACGATGCGCCGCCGCACGCCGACCGGCCCTCCGCGGAGGGGTGTGACGCAGCGGGTACGGATACGCCCACGACGGCACGGGACGGTACGAGCCTGGAGCAGGGCGGGCCGGGCGCGACGGGCCCGAATCCCGACGGTCCGTCCGCAGCGGGCGCCCGCCTCCCGCACCAGCAGGCCCCGGCTCCGGGCCCGCCCACGGTGAACGGTCCTACGCACGCGCCGCCGACCCAGCCGCACACTCCGCCCCGCACCCAGCCGCACGAGACGCACGCCCCGTTCGCCCCACCCCGATCGCCGCATCCGCATTCCCACACCCACCCCGTACCGGCCTGGGCGCAGCAGCCCCAGTTCCCCGCGATGCCCGCGTCCCCCGAGGAGTGGCGCTACCGCCCGCCCTCCGCACCCTCCTGGTGGCACCGGCACCGCCGCACGCTCCGCGCCCTGACGGTCGTCACCCTGCTCGCGCTCTGCGGCCTGATCATCCTCGGGCTCGTACGGGAGCAGACCGGGACCGTCGGACTGCTCGTCGGGGTCGGCCTGGCCGTGCTGCCCGTGCCGCTGCTGATATCGGCGTTCCGCTGGATCGACGGCGTCGAGCCGACGCCGTGGCGCAACCATCTCTTCGCCTTCGCGTGGGGCGCGTTCGCGGCGACGCTCGTGGCCCTCCTCACCAACAGCCTTGCCACGACATGGCTTGTGACCTCCTTCGCCGGCGCCGAGGCTCCCCGTGCGGACGTGCTGGGTTCCACCGTCATCGCGCCCGTCGTGGAGGAGACCGCCAAGGGCGCCGCGATACTTCTGCTGTTCCTCTTCCGCAGGCGCCACTTCAACGGCGTCGTCTCCGGCATCGCCCTCGCCGGGATCACCGCCACCGGCTTCGCCTTCACCGAGAACGTGCTCTACCTCGGCACCGCCTTCGGCGAGGACCAACTCCTCGGCCCCGAGGCCCTGCACGAGTCGGTCACGGCCATGACGTTCTTCATCCGCATCATCGTGGCGCCGTTCGCGCACCCGCTGTTCACGGCGCTCACGGGCATAGCCTTCGGCATCGTCGCCGCGGTGCCCCGGCTGGGACGGACGCTGCGCGTCCTCATCCCCGTCCTGGGCCTGCTGACCGCCTCGCTGCTGCACTCGATCTGGAACGGCTCCGCGTCCCTGCCGGACTTCACCTTCCTCTTCGTCTACGCCCTCTTCATGATCCCGGTCTTCGCGACGCTGACCTGGCTGGCGATCTGGTCACGGCGGCTGGAGCTGCGTACCGTCCGCGACACCCTTCCCGCGTACGCTGCCGCCGGCTGGTTCGAGGCTCCCGAGCCGTGGGGGCTGGCCTCCATGAGGGCGCGTGCGATGGCGCGTTCGCTCGCACGCCGTACGCACGGGGCGAGCGGTGCCCGTACCGTCGCCGAATACCAGCACTTCGCCACATCGCTGGCGCTGCTGCGGGCCCGCGCACACCACGGTTCGCCGGCGCCCGACTTCCACGCCCGCGAACAGGAACTGCTGCACCACCTCTGGCAGCGCCACGGCGTCGCCGGACCGGCCACGGCGTCGGCGGCGGTCAGCCTCAACCGCTATCGCTCGCCCGTGAGTTGGGGTGGCCCCGCTGCCCCGTACGGGCCTGGGCCGTACCCCGCAGGGTGACGTTCGAGCGGGCTCCGCTGAGCGCTCGTGCAGCGCCTCACGGATCGGGACGAGGGCCGGATCGCGGCTCGGCGCGGGGACGCAAAGCGGCCCAAGCCCCTCACTCCGTGTGACCGGGCATCGACTAGCACATACTTGCGGGGGTCCCGTATCGCTGCCAGCATGCCCCCAGTTGGGGCGAGTGTGACGGCAGACGGCGGCAGAGGGTTGGGGGCAGCAGTGCAACTGACCGACTTGGTGGCTGCCGAGGAGCAGGTACGCAAGGAAGTGGCCGCCGCCGCACCGGAGTTCACGGCCTTCCTCGACGGCTTCCGCCATCGCGCCGTACTCGTGCCCTTCGACGACCAGGGCGCCATCTGCTCCGCCGAACTCGGCGGAATCCGCTGGATCTTGGCCTTCTCCGACGAGAAGTCCCTGGCCCGCTTCGCGAAGGGCGGCAGCGACCCGGCCATCGGCGTGCGGCAGCCCGCCACCGTCGAGGAGGAGGGCGAGAAGGGCTGGGACTACCGCAAGGTGCTCGGCTGGCGGCTCCTCGACAACGTGATCCCCGCCGCGGGCCGCCCCTGCGGCGTGGCCCTGGACGCGGGCAGCGACAAGGGCAAGGTACTTCCGCCGGTATCGGGCATAGTCCCGGAGCGGGCGACCGCCGATGCGTATGCCGCCAACGGAGGCCGCATCGCGCGCCGTTGAGGAGCGCTCTCGCGGTCTTCGCCCAGGGCGTATTCGCTCCCGTAGGTCTTCGCCCTACGCGTCTGCTCGCTTACGCGTCCCCGCCCACGCGCTGCTCGCGTACGCGTCTACGGGGCCGGAGGCGAAGGCGTGGACGAGCGCACCCGCCCGGGCCGCGAACGGCCCGGCCCCGCCTCGACGAACCACTCCCGGCCGAGTACGAGCCCGAACAACGGCACCGGCAGCCGCACCAGCAACCTCATCGCGGGCGCGAGCCTTCCCGCCCCCTTCGCCACCTCGCTGTGGTGCTCGGCGAGAGCGGCCTGCTTCTGCCGTGCGTAACGCCGTACGCCGACCGCGTGGGTGATCGCCGCGCGGGGGCTGTAGACGCGGCCGAGCGCTTCGGAGTCATATCGCACGGGAATCCGCAGCGCACTCACGAGCCTCATCAGCCGCCCGAACGCCTCTCTTGGCATCGTGGCCTCCAACACCCGTGGCGTGCCTGCCAGTTCGGCGGCCCGCTTCCCCACGTGGTGCACCTTCACATGGTCCCGGTGACCGTAACCGCCGTGGGCGTCGTAGCTGAGCAGCAGATCGGCGCCCTCTTCACGCAGCACGTTCGCGAGCCTGCGTGCCGCTTCGTCGGTCTCCGCCCTCACGAAACGCGTCCTGTCCGGCGGATCGGGATAGAGCACGGCCCCATGCCCACTGTCCGCATACCCGAGATGCACCACCCGCGCCGCCCCGAGCACCCGCGCGGCAGCCCTCAACTCCCTCATGCGCGGCGGCTCTTGGTCTCCCGGCGCCTCCCCCATGAGCCCGTCGGTTGCGACGACGATCACGACCCGATGCCCTTCGGCGGCGGCCCGCGCCAATGTGCCGCCGGTGAGCAGCACTTCGTCATCGGGGTGGGCGTGGAAGGCGACGAGGGTCGGCATGAGGGTCATTGTGGGCCGGGCGCTTCGGGGATGTCGGCGCCCGACGACGATACGGGGCCCGACGAAGATACGGGGCCGTCATGCGCGTCGCTCGCCATCCGGCGTGGGCGAGAGCGTGTTCGCCCGGTGCGACGCCGCCCCTCCCCGCACGGTCGGCCTGTGGTGGGCGCCCGGCGCAAACGCCGCAACTGTCCCGGGCGGGCGCGTGTTCGCCGACCGTAGGCACTGCGGTCTGGGACAATGCGGGGCGTCCGGGACAGTACGAGAGGTACGAGAGGACGGTCCGCGATCGTGGACGAAGAGCTGCTCGCACTGCTCAGCGAGCACAAACTGGGCGTGCTGGTGACGCTGAAGAGGGACGGGCGGCCGCAGTTGTCGAACGTCAACTACACCTATGACTCGGCCCGTCGCCTCATCCGCGTATCCGTAACGGCCGACCGTGCCAAGACCCGTAATCTGCTGCGCGATCCGCGTGCCAGCTTCCATGTGCGCAGCGACGACGGATGGGCCTGGACGGTGGCCGAGGGCGACGCGGAGCTGACGCCCGTCGCCGCCGATCCGCAGGACGACACGGTCGAGGAGCTGATCGACGTCTTCCGGGCGATCCAGGGCGAGCATCCCGACTGGGACGAGTACCGGTCGGCGATGGTCGCCGACCGGCGTCTCGTCGTACGGCTGCGGGTGGCACACGCGTACGGGCAGCCGCAGCGGTCCTGATCCGGTCGCGTACGGCCCCTTCGGCCGCCGCGGCCGAGCGGTGCCCGCACCCTACGCCGACGCGTCCGTCAGCAGCTTCGCCTCCTCCGGGCTCAACTCGAAGTCCGCGAGGGCCAGTAGCGGTGTGAGCTGTTCCAGGGAGCGGGCGCTGGCGATGGGGGATGTGACCGTGGGGCGGGTGAGGAGCCAGGCCAGGGCGATTGTGGCGTGGTGGACGCCGCGGGAGGCGGAGAGCTGGTCGAGGGCGGTGAGCACGCGTCGGCCGCGTTCCGTCTCCAGGTACTTCGACGCCCGTTCGGCACGGGGGCTTTGGGCCGCCGCGCCCGCCGGACCCCCGGCCGTGCCCCCCGGACCGGCCCCGTCCGGGCGGTACTTGCCCGCCAGGAACCCCATCGCCAGCGCGAAGTACGGCATCACCGCCAGCCCGTGCCGGTCGGCGACCTCCGCCAGCGGGCCCTCGTAGGTGTCGCGGGAGACCAGGTTGTAGTGCGGCTGGAGCGCGGCGTAGCGGGCCGTGCCGGTGCCGGTGCCGCCGTCGGTGCTGTAGGCGAGGGAGGCTTCGAGGCGTTCCGGGGAGATGTTGGACGCGCCGATCTCGCGGACCTTTCCGGCCTTTACGAGGTCGTCGAGGGCGCCGATGATCTCCGAGACGTCGACGGACTCGTCGTCGAAGTGCGTGTAGTAGAGGTCGATCCGGTCGGTTCGCAGGCGGCGCAGCGAATCGTCGGCCGCCGCCTTGATGTTGGCGGCTGTGAGGCCCTTGCGCTCGGGGTGCGCGCCGACCTTGGTGGCGATGACGAGGTCGTCCCGATTGCCGCGTGCCGCGGTCCAGTTGCCGATGACGGTCTCGGAGTCCATGCCGCCGGGAACGCCGAACCGGGCGCCGGAGTAGACGTCGGCGGTGTCGATGAAGTTGCCGCCGGCCGCGGTGTAGGCGTTCAGCACGTCGAAGGAGGAGGTCTCGTCGGCGGTCCAGCCGAAGACGTTGCCGCCGAGGCACAGCGGGGATACGGACAGCCGGCCGAGAGGGCGGCGGGAGGCGAGGCCGCCGCCGCTCGCCACGTCGGGCGATTCGCCGGTCGCGTCAGGGGAGTCGTACTCAGACATGTGCCGACCGTAGCGCCCGTGTGCGCGTCCCGGCAGGCACGGAGGCCGACGGCCCTGGTGTCGGGGGGTGGTCCACCAGGGCCGCCGGGGCATCGGGTGCCGGGCGACGCGGCCGTACGCGGGTCCGTGAGTGGAGTACGTACGTGGAAGCCCGGACGGGGCGGGCCCGCACGGGGCACAGCCCGCAAGGGGCGGCCCGCATGGAGAGGGCCCCCGTCCGCCGCCGCCTCGTCCCCTCCTTTGTGTGCGCCGAGGGGCATGGGTGAGTTGCGCGTGTTCCAGGCACCCCGACGGTGCGAGGCGGCGGCGGCGCGACAGGTCATCGCGTCGGCAGTACGAATGTGCAGATGTGAGATGCGGCGACGCCCGGGGAGGGGCGGATGCGCCGCTGCGGGTACGCGAACCGGCTTGCGTACGGGTGCGGTTGCGGATCGTCGCGGGGCCTGTGCTCGGGTGTGAGCCGCCGAGCACCGGACCGCGGACGCGGGACTCCGCGGATACGGAACTCCTGCCGCCGGAATCCGTGATGCCGTCGTCGCAGGCGGTGCCGCTTGTGCGAAGCCTTACGGCGGCCGGGCTCAACTGTGCGGGCCCGGCCTCCGGTTCGCCGCCGGCGTCAGAGCGAGAGGCCCTTGCCCCGCAGCCACGCCGCCGGGTCGATCGCGTCGCCGCCGCCGGGGTGGACCTCCAGGTGCAGATGGGCGCCTGTGACGTTCCCGGTGGAGCCGACGCG
The DNA here is from genome assembly GCF_022524345.1 of Streptomyces marispadix. Classification (NCBI taxonomy): domain Bacteria; kingdom Bacillati; phylum Actinomycetota; class Actinomycetes; order Kitasatosporales; family Streptomycetaceae; genus Streptomyces; species Streptomyces marispadix. The sequence continues at coordinate 2,980,890 of NZ_JAKWJU010000002.1, forward strand.
GCCGATGAGTTCGCCCGTACGGACCTTCTGGCCCGCGGAGACGTTCATCGACGACTGGTGGCAGAACCAGAGTTCGGTTCCGTCGTCCAGTTTCAGGATCGTCCGGTAGCCGTACGATCCCGCCCAGCCTGCCTCCTTGACCGTGCCGGAGTGGATGGCCCTGATCGGCGTGCCGGAGGAGGCCGCGAAGTCCGTGCCGGTGTGGCCGTTGACCCACAGACCGCCGGACTCGCCGAACTGGGAAGTGAGTTGGTAACCGGAGACGGGAAGCTTGAAGCTCTTTGCGAGCTTGGCGAGGCGGGCTTCCTCGGCCTTCGCCCGCTCGGCGGCGTCCTGCTTCCTCTCCGCCTTGGCCGCCTTCGCCCGTGCCGCGTCGGCCGCCTTGTCGACGGCTGCTTCGCGTGCCGAGGCTTCGGCGGCGTTCTGCTGCTGCTGGGCCTGCTGGAGGATGCGGGAGCGCAGTGCCTCGCCCGCGTCCGTACGGCCGGCCTGGGTGTCGCTCTCGGTCAGCGCCGCCTGTGTGAGGGGCTGACCTGCGACTGTCTCCTCGGAGCCGCCCGACAGCAGCTTGACGCCGGGAAGGTCCTTGGCCTTGTCGGCGGCCGCTGCGACATCCGGCATGGAGATGGCCGTCGACGGCTTCTCCTGCGCGGTGGCCATGCCGCCGGCGCCGACTGCCGCGATCATGCCGACGCCGAGCACCGCGCCGCTGCGGGCCATGCTGCCGCCGCGCTGCTTGGCGAGCTTGTGGCGTCCGCGTACGGGGCGTACGGAGTCCTCGGTCGGGTTCCACTCCTCGTAGGAGGGGGAGTCCGGGCCGAAGGCGTCGGGTACGGGCGGCACGGAGTCGGGTCCGAACTCGTACTTGCCGTACTCGGACGTCCCGAAGTCGTGCTCCTGGACGCCGAATTCGTGGGTGCCGAACTCGTGAGCAGCGAACTCCTGCGTGCCGAACCCGCCGGTGGCGAACTCCTGCGTGCCGAACTCATGCGTGGCGTAAGGCGCTTCGTGTCCGGGGACGGTGTCGTACCCGTGGGGCCCGCCCTCGTGACCTTGCGTCTCGTACACCTCGGTCAGCTTCGAGGCGTAGTCGTCGTAACGGTCGTACGAGGAGCCGAACTGCCGGTGGTACGCGCCGTCGTCGCCGGATGAGGAGCCGTAGTCGCCGGATCTGCCGGACTCTTCGTCGTCGAGATACGGGTCGTACGTGCCCTCGGGGGCATGCCTGTTGGACGCCACGGGGGCGTTCTCCTTTCCTTCCTTCTCGCCTACCGGGTTAGCTGACGGGTTCGGAGCAGGAAGGTCTCCTACGAACTGCCCGCCCGTGGGCGGAACTTGTCGATTCACCCCATCCCCGCCTTGTGAGTGGCAGGGGGTGGTTCCCCGGTTCCTTTGGTGCAGCGATATCGAGTTGTGGCTCGGGATGGTGCACTTTCAGGATTCGGCGACGGCGCACGGAGCCGTCTCTCGTGACGGCGGTGACGACCGCGCTGCGTTATGGAACGTTAATAGAGCGGCGACTGTGATTCCAAGCGGTTCCGGCGAGATTTGTAGCCGCGTGACATGCAGTTTCCCGGACAGTAGGGGCCAATTGGGACACGCGGTCACCCAGGCCGGTACGTGCGGTCGCCGTGCGTGACCGGTGAACCGCCGGTGAAGAGGCGTCAGTTCGGCGCACATGTCGTTCCATGGCACTCCGGATCGCCGCTACGGGCCGCAAGCGGAACGAGACGGGGGAAACGGGACGAGGAGGCGGGGTCGCCGGACGACCCCCAGGGGCACCCGGTACCCAGACCCGGCCCGCGCACCCGGCCCGCGCACCCGGCCCGGAACGCCGACAGAGGAGCCCGGGTTCGGAACACCGACAGACGAGCCCGGCGGGCAGAGGCGCCACGACCCGGCGACGCTCCGGCTGTTTGCTCCCGCTCCTGACGGGAACCGGGCGGTATGTCCTATTCACAGAAGCTGCTTGCATGTGCCGGCGCCCTCCGCGCCGTGCTGCCCCATCCCGAGCGGCAGGGACGGGTGCTGACCGCCATCGAGAAGACCGAGCGCGACACGCGGCTCGATCCCCCGCTCCAGGGAATCCAGCGGGCCGTGCACGCACTCCCCCTCAGCGAAGAGGACCGCGACGCGCTGCACGGCCACTGGCTCGGCCATCCCGTGCATCCGGCGCTCGTCCAGATCCCCATCGGCACCTGGCTCTCGGCGGCCGTACTGGATCTGATTCCGGGCAAGCGGCGGCACTACGCGCCCGCGCTGCTGATCGCCACGGGCCTCGGCGCCGCCGTACCCGCCGCCATCACCGGATGGATCGACTGGGCCGAGCTGCGCAAACCGCAGATGCGCGTAGGGCTCGTGCACGCGCTCGCCAACACCGTCGCCATCTCCTGCTACATGTCCTCGCTGGGCGCACGGCTTCGCGGCCGTTCCCTGCGCGGCCGGATGCTGGGGTTCGCCGGGCTCACCGCCGTCGGCATCGGCGGCACGCTCGGCGGTCATCTCGCCTACCGGCAGGCGTCCGCCATCAACCACGCCGAGGACATCTCCGTGCGTACGGAGCCGGGTTGGCACTCCCTGGGCGCCGCCTCGGATCTGCCCGTCGGAGAGGCGGTGCGGCGGACCGTCGGCGGGACGCCGGTCGTCGTCGTAAGGGAGAGCGGAGGCGCCGTCCATGTGCTGGCGGACCGGTGCAGCCACATGGCCGGGCCGCTGTCGCAGGGCGAGATCAGCGACGGATGTGTGCGCTGCCCGTGGCACGGAAGCGTCTTCCGGCTGTCGGACGGCTGGAACGTGTCCGGTCCGGCGACCTCCCCGCAGCCCGTGTTCGAGACGCGGCAGAGCCAGGGCCAGGTGGAGGCGAGGCTCGCCTGACGCTCCCCTGAAGTGACGGGCGGGCGCGGAGCGTGGATGCGGAAGCCGCCCGCTCGCACCGGTGTGTGAGCTGCCCTCGCCGCGCCTCGCCCGCGTACCAGCGCCTACGGCGCATACTTCCGCGGTCGGCCGCCCCTGCCCGTGCACGGCGAGCCGGATCCGCACCGCCGGCGGAGACTGGGAAGAGGCCGGAGCAGGAGCGGCGGCCCGGCCCGCCCCGTGGAAGGGAACGGACGAACGTGAACACGGGAGGCAGGGGCAGCGGGGGAGACCCGGCGGCCGAAGGCCGGAGTCCCTCGGGTCCGACGGGCGTCCCCGGCGTCGTGCGGGGGCGTCCACCCGGCGCGGAGGAGATGCGAGACTCCGGGCTGCTGCGGAGCCTGGGCAGCATGCGGAGCAGAACGCCCCGCAGCAGCTCGCTCACCGCACGTCTGTACCGCACCCGCCGCGTCGACTGGCTCCCCCGCTGGGTGAAGGCGCTGCCGCCGACGCTCGTGGTGATGGCGCTGGTGCTGGAGCTGGTCACGCCGACGCGCTATTCGTTCGCGTCGTTCCTCACCGCAGCCGTGGTGCTCGCGGCGCTGCTGACCCGCCCGTCCGCGACCGTGGCCATCGGCGCCCTGTCCGTCGCCCTCCTCACCGGCATGCATCTCGCCCTGGAGGACGTCTATCCGGACAACATCACCGGGCCCATCATCACGCTCGTACTGGTCACCGCGTTCTCGACGCTGCTCGCGATGATCCTGGAACGTACGACCCTGCGGCTCGTGCAGGTCAACGCCGTCGCCGAGGCCACTCAGCGCGCACTGCTGCGTCCCCTGCCGGAGCGGCTGGGTCCGGTGCGTCTGGCGGGGGTCTACCGCGCGGCCGACGAGGCGGCCCTCATCGGCGGCGACCTCTACTGCGTGAGATCCACTCCGTACGGGGTGCGCGCCGTGATCGGGGATGTGCGGGGCAAGGGAATCGGCGCGACCGAGGGCGTCGCCACGATCACCTCGGCCTTCCGTGAGGCGGCCATGACGGCGGCGACGCTGGCGGAGACCGCGGACCGCATCGAGGCGGCCATGGCCATGGACCGTGAGGACATGGAAGCGGGCGGCAGCCAGGCGGTGCCCGTCGCGGGGACGCCGAGCGGCTGGTCGCAGGAGTCGTTCGCGACGGCGGTGCTGCTGGAGTTCCCACCGGAGGGCGGGGTCGTACGGGTGCTGAACCGGGGGCATCCGCCGATGTTCCGGCTGGGCGGCCCCGACGGGGTACGCAGGCTGAACCCGGAGCCAGCCCTGCCGCTCGGCTTCGGCGATCTGTCGCCCGGGGCGCAGCCGGAGGAGGCGTCCTACTCGCTGGCCGACGGCGAGACGCTGGTCGCCTACTCGGACGGGGTCGTCGAGGCCCGCAGGCGCGACGGGACCTTCTATCCGCTGGGCCCGCGGCTGGCCGAGCGCTACGGCGACGGGCACGGCTCCCGCATGTTCCACGAGGACGGGAACGCGGCCGGAGTCGAACCGGCGGAGATCGTCTCCTACATCCACCGCGACGTCACGAGGTGGGCCCGGGCGATCAACGACGACCTGGTGATCGTCGTCTTCCAGCACATGCCCGGCGATGCGGGGGCGCGGCAGGCGCCTCCCGGGGGATGAGGCGGCCGGGGCGCGCACCGCCGGGTCAGGGCGCGCATCGCTGCTGCGGGTGCGGACACGAGCGCGCCCGGGGGAGCCGTGCGACGGCTGCCCCCGGGCGGCCCGGGTGCTCAGCGTGCGGATCGCGCACCTTTCGCAGGGTGCGCAGAACGCTCACCCCGCGCAGGTGCGCGGAGCGGCGCCCGCCAGGGGCGGGTGCGCGTCAGTCGCGCTCCGCGCCCTCCGGAAGCGAGCGGAGGTTGAGCTTCGGCGTCTCCTGCTCCAGCGACCAGTCGAGCATCTTCTTCGCGTCCGGGTAGCGGTCGGCGCTGTTGAGGATCACGCCCACGACCGAATGCCCGTTGCGCTCGGCCGCGAAGACGAGGCACGGGCCCGCCTTGGAGCCGGTGCCGGTCTTGATGCCGATGACGCCCTTGTACGAGCCGAGGAGCCGGTTGGTGTTGTACCAGGTGTAGGTGCGGCCGTTGGTCGCCTTCTGCTTCGTCGACGTGGACTTGGCGACCTTGCGGATGTTGGTGCTGCCCAGCGCGTACTTGCCGAGCTTCGCCATGTCGCGGGCCGTCGAGTGGTTGTGGCCCGTCTTCGAGATGCCGTCGAAGGAGTCGAACTCGGTGTTCTTCATGCCGAGTCGGTCCGCCTTGGCGTTCATCTTCGCGATGAAGTCGTCGGCGCGCGCCGTGGTGGAGCCGCCCTTGCCGACCGCGTCGGCCAGTGCGTACGCGGCGTCGCAGCCGGAGGGCAGCAGCATGCCGTAGAGGAGCTGGCGCAGGCTGAGCTTGTCGCCCGTCTGCAAGTCGGCGGTGCTGCCGCCCCACTTGGAGACGTAGTCGCGGTACGCCTTCTTCACGGTGACCCTGCGGTCGAGGTCGACACCGGAGCTGACCACGACCGCGGCCGCCATGACCTTGGTGGTGCTGGCCATCTCGCGCTTGGTGTCGGAGCCCTTGCCCCACATCTCCTCACCGGACGAGGCGTCCAGCAGGAACGCCCCCTTGGCCTTGACCCCGGAGGGCCCGGCCGCCTGCGCCGAATAGACGAAGGGCCCCGCGGCCAGTACGGCTCCCGCCGCCACCGCCACGGCACCTACTCGGCGCGCCCTCTTGGATACACGAATCAACTCGAAGCTCCATCGTCCGCGGGGCTGCCCGGCCTTCCACTGGAGTGCGGAGGGCCACCCCGGAAAAAGTCTGTTGTTCCAAGGACATCGCTGCGCCCCGTTCGGTTGCAGAGGACCGTCCCGTACGTCGGTGTTCACATGTTCACGCCGTCGCCCGCCGGCGTCCGCTGCCGCTCCCCCGGCCGGCGCCCGATGAGGGGAGCCCATGTGGAGGGGCGGAGAGAGCAGACGGACAGCGTGAACAGCACGGAAAACACGAACAGTCGGGCCGTCCCCGCGCTCCCGACTACAGCAGCGCTCCGGACGGGCCCACCCCTCACGGGGCGGAACGATCCTCGCGGGCGGCAGCACCCGGGGCATGGGACGCCGCCTCGCCCGCGAACTCACGGCGGACGGAGCCACGTTGCTGCCGCACGGACGGGACCGTACACGAAAGGGGCATGCCGCCGCAGATTTGCGCGACCGGCACACATATGCTCCGCGAACGCGGCCGGAAAGGCGGCGTCGCCCCGCACGCCCGGGGCCCAAGTCGCTTGCTCCGCCCGGCAGTTCGGCCCGGCAGTTCGGCCCGGCAGTTCGGCCCGGCGGCTCGGCCCGGCGGCTCGGCCCAGAAGTTCGGCTCCCGGCCCGGGGTCGTGCCGTGGGGCTGCGCCCGGTGGTTGCGCCCCGGCCGTTCAGCCGTCCGTTCAGACCCTGGAGCGCTGAGGGATCGCGTCGCCCGACGGTGCGTCGCCCCGTCCGTAGTGGCGCGTGGCGAACATGTACAGCAGTCCCGTGCCGACCACCACGGCGCCGCACAGCAGCACGATCCAGTTGTCGTACCAGGGCTGGTCGGGGTTGCGTGCCCAGGAGATGTTGATGATCGCGAAGATCCCGTAGGCGAGCGCCGCCGCGTTGACCAGCAGCCCCCAGCGGCCCAGCCGGAACTCGCCCGTCGGCCGCCAGCCCTTCAACCGTGCGCGCAGCGCCGCGAGTACGACCATCTGGAACGAGCCGTAGATGCCGAGGATGGCGAACGAGACGATCTTCGTGAGGGCGTCCTCCGAGATCAGCGAGCCGAAGGCGATCACAGCGGGGATGACGGCGGCCACCAGCAGCGCGTTGTGCGGCACGGCGCGCGCATAAGAGAACGAACGCAGCAGCCGGTGCCCGGCGACCATCTTGTCCCGGGCGTACGAGTAGATGAGGCGGCCCGCGGCGGCCTGGAGGCTGATCGTGCAGGACAGGAACGAGATCAGCACGACGCCCATTACCGTGCGGGCGCCGAACTCGCCCAGCGCGTCGAAGAGGACGCGCACCACGGGATCGGTGTCCTTGCCGTCGATCACCGCCCGGTAGTCCGCCACGGCGAGCAGCAGCGTCAGGCAGGTGAACGTGGCGGCGGCGCCGCCGACGTAGACGGTGCGGCGCATCGCCTTGGGAATGACGATGCCGGGATGCTCGACCTCCTCCGCGAGGTCGCCGCACGCCTCGAAGCCGTAGTACTGGTAGAAGCCGATGATGGCCGCGGCGAGGAAGACGGGGACGTACGAACCGCCGCCCCCCGTACCGAAGTTGTCGAAGACGACGCCGAGGCCGTGGAAGCGGTGCGTCGTCAGCAGCCAGATCCCTACGACGACGGCCCCGACCAGCTCCGCGGTGAAGCCGATCACCGCCGCCTTCGAAAGCGCCTTGGTGCCCGCGTAGTTGACGAGCGCCGCGACGACGATGAGCCCGACGGTGCACAACACGGTGGTGTGCACGGACGGTTCGAAGCCGAAGAGGATGGCGATGTACGGGCCCGCTCCGTAGGCGACGGCGGTGATGGTGACCAGCAGCGCCCACATGTAGACCCATCCGGTCATCCACGCCCACCGCATGCCCCACAGGCGGCGCGACCACGGGTATACGCCGCCCGCGATGGGGAATTGGGCGACGACCTCGCCGAAGACGAGCGCCACCAGGAACTGGCCCGCGCCCGCGAGCACGAACGCCCAGATCATCGGGGGCCCGCCGGTGGCCAGCGCGGTGGCGAAGAGGGTGTAGGTGCTCACGACGGGGGAGAGGTAGGTGAAGCCGAGGGCGAAGTTCGCCCACGGGCCCATCTCCTTGCGGAACTCGGAGCCGTGCCCGGCGTGTTCGCCACCGGGGCCGCCGCCTGCGCGGCCACCGCCCCCGCTGCCTCGGTCTCCGCTGCCTCGGTCTCCGCTTCCGCCGCGACCGCCGCCGCGGCCTGCGTATCCCGCGCCGCCTCCCACGTCTCCGCCCGGCGCGGCGGGGCTCCCGGCGTCCGTCATCGCTGCTCCTCTCCCGGCATGAGGCCAGGCGTGTGTCGTCCCGGCGTGTGTCCCGGCACGTCGGATTCGTAGCCGCGTGGCGGCGCCGGGCCCGTACGGCCTCTGATCAGATCCGCCGCGCGCTCGGCCACGAGCAGCACGGTGACCATGGGGTTGACGGTCGGCATGCTCGGAAACACGGATGCGTCGACCACGCGCACGCCCTCTTCGCCGCGCACTCGCAACAGCGGGTCGAGCACGGCCCCTTCGTCGTCTTCGCCGCCCATACGGCAGGTGCCCGCCGGGTGGTAGACGGTGTGCGCCGCACGCCGCCCGTACTCGGAGAGCTGCTCGTCGGTGACCGCGTCCGGGCCGGGGGCCGTCTCACGAAGCAGCCACTCCCGCAGCGGACCGGTGGCGGCGACCTCGCGGGCGATGCGCAGACCGTCGACGATGGTGCGCTCGTCGTAGCCCTCGGGGTCGCTGAAGTAGCGGAAGTCCAGGGCGGGTCGGTCCGCCGGGTCGGCGCTGTGCAGCCAGATGCGGCCCCGCGAACGGGACTTGGGCACATTGGGCGTCATGCACACCCCGTACTGGGGCGAAGGCAGCCCGAGACGTTCGGTGTTGACGGTGAACGGCACCTGGTAGAAGTGGAACATCAGGTCGGGCCCCGGTTCCCGGGCGTCCCGCCGGAGGAAGAGACCCGCGTCGGAGTCCATGGCCGAGTTCGGCGGTAGCGGGCACGGGGTCTCCCAGACGATCACCGACTCCGGGTGGTCGAGCAGGTTCTCCCCCACGCCCGGCAGATCGTTGAGCACTTCGACGCCCGCCCGGCGCAGTGCGTCCGCGGGGCCGATGCCGGAGAGCATCAGCAGCCGCGGCGTGTCCACCGCCCCCGCGCACAGCAGCAGTTCGCGCTCGGCGCGCACGGTGCCCTCGGCCCCGTCGGCGTAGCGCACCCGGACCCTGGTGAGGCGGCCCGCACCGTCCCGCAGCAGGCGATACGCCCAACTCTCCAGCTTTAGCGTCAGGTTGGGCCGGTCCATGACGGGGTGGACATATGCGACGGACGCCGACGAGCGGGTCCCGGAGGCCGGATGGTAGGCGAGGGAGAAGAAGCCGGCGCCCTCGGTGAAGGGCCGCTCGTTGAAGTCGTCGACGACGGGCACGTCGAGGGCGTTGACCGCGGCGTTGACGAAGTCGTGCGCTACGGGGTTGCGGTCCTGCTCGGCTACGGGACGGATGGTGTTCAGCAGCCGCCGCCGGTACGGAAGCAACGTGCCGGCGTCCCAGCCTTCGGCGCCCAGGCGCACCCACTCGTCCAGGTCGTGGGGGAACGGCAGAAAGCTGATCAGGGTGTTGTGCGAGGAGCAGCCGCCCAGTACGCGCGCCCTGCTGTGCACGATGTGCGAGTTGCCGCGGGGCTGTTCGACGATGGGATAGGCGTAGTCGTAGCCGGTGTCGAGGAGATTCGCCCAGTTCCGCAGCTTGAGCACGTCCTCGTCGCCGACGTCGCTGGGCCCGCCCTCGATGACGCAGACGCGGCACGCGGGGTCCTCGCTCAGCCGGGCGGCCAGTACGCAGCCGGCGGTGCCTCCGCCCACGACGACGTAGTCGTACGCCTCTTCCCGGACGCCGCCGGAACCGTCACCTGAGGCCCCGACTCCCCCGGCCCGGTGGCCGGTTGCCCCATGACCGCTTCCGTTCCCGTGGCTGACCCCGTGACCGCTTCCGGTCCCGTGGCCGCTTCTGCCGTTTCCGCTCGTGTCAGTCATGACCGCCGTCCACTCCGCGCTCCCGTCTCGCCGCCGTCCCGCGCTCCGCCGGCACCCGCGTGACCCGCCGTACTCGACCCCTCGGCCTTCGAACCGCCGGTCCTCACGGCCCGGGTACGCACACTCGGTCCTCGCGCCCTCGGCCGTTGCGCCCTCGGTTCTCGCGCCCCGGCCCCCGGGCACTCAGCCCTTGAACCAACCCGACGGCGTCGGCGAGAGGTTGTGGTAGATGTGCTTCGCCTCCTGGTACTCCCGCAGCCCGGTGGGTCCGAGTTCGCGTCCGACGCCCGACCTGCCGAAGCCGCCCCACTCGGCCTGCGGTACGTACGGATGGAAGTCGTTGATCCACACCGTGCCGTGGCGGAGCCGGTTCGCCACCCGCTGGGCGCGGCCGGCGTCGTTGGTCCATACGCCGCCGGCGAGCCCGTAACGGGTGTCGTTGGCCAACTCCATCGCCTCCTCCTCGGTGTAGAAGCGCTCCACCGTCACCACGGGCCCGAAGATCTCCTCCTGCACGATCCGCATGGTCGGCTTGCAGTCCGCGTACACGGTGGGCAACAGGAAGAAGCCGCGGGCGAGTTCGGGATCGTCGGGGCGCCGTCCGCCGGTGACGAGCCGTGCCCCGTCCATGCGTGCGATCTCCAGATAGCCCTCGACCTTCGCCCGGTGCTCGGCGGAGCTGAGGGGACCGGCCTCGGTGAGCGGTTCGAGGCCGTCGCCGAGGCGGATCGCCTCCGCCCTGGAGGCGAGTTCGGTCACGAAGCGGTCGTGCACGCCGTACTGGACGATGAGCCGCGAACCGGCGGAGCAGACCTGGCCGGAGTGGAGGAAGGCCGCGTCCAGTGCGTATTCGAGCGCGGCGTCGAAGTCGGCGTCGTCGAAGACGATGTTGGGGTTCTTGCCGCCCAGTTCGAGGGCGATGTTCTTCACGCCCGACGCGGCGCTCTCCATGATCTTCCGCCCGGTGGCCAGTCCCCCGGTGAAGGAGACGAGATCGACCTCGGGGTGCGAGGACATCGCGGCGCCGACGGTGGCGCCCGCGCCGAGCACCAGATTGGCCACTCCGGGCGGGGTGCCCGCCTCCTCCAGCAGCCTGATCAGGGCGATCGTCGTCAGCGGCGTCGTCTCGCTCGGCTTGAGTACGAAGGTGTTTCCCGCGGCGAGCGCCGGGGCGACCTTCCAGCTCGCCTGTAGCAGCGGGTAGTTCCACGGTGCGATCAGCGCGCAGACGCCGACGGGCTGGTACACGACCCTGCTCAGCACGTCGGGGCCGACGTCCACGACGCGGCCCGCATCCTTCCCGACGAGTTCCGAGAAGTAGCGGAAGGCGCCCGCGATGTCCTCGATGTCGAGACGCGACTCGGCGAGGGTCTTGCCGGTGTCGAGAGTCTCCATGCGGGCGAGCTGCTCCAGGTCGCGCAGCAGCAACTCGTGTACGCGGTAGAGGACGTCGGCACGGCGGCGGCTCGGCGCCCAGGCCCAGTCGGCGCGTTCGAAGGCCCGCTTGGCGGCACGTACCGCCAGATCCACGTCGGTCTCGTCCCCGTCGTCGACCGTCGTGACGACCGAGGCGTCGAACGGGTTGATCACGTCCCGCCGTCCGCCGGAGACGGCCCCGGTCCACTCACCGTCGATGTACAGCTCGGCCATTCGCGAAGCCCTCCGCTCGCCCCTGGTGTTCGCCGTCCCCCCGGTCGCCGGCATGACGGCTCCAACATCGTGCGGGGCGGGGCGGCGTCCTACGGGGCACACCGGACGGGGGTACTTGGGGCGGGGATGTTGACCCACGTGGTCTAAGAGCGGGGCGTGGGCCGGGGGCGGGCCGTAAGGGCGTGGATCGAGAACGGGTGAGCGGCTTACGGGAGTTGACCGAAGTCGCGCCGGAGAGCCGGACCGGAGTCGAGCGCGTCCGGCCGCGGGCGACGGCGAACGGAGCCGTGTGCGGAGGGTGCGCTGGGCACACGGCAACGGGTGCGCACCTGCCGGGCGGGGCCCCACCCGGCAGGTGCGTGAACGAAGGGTGCGTGAACGACAGTCGCGCGACCGGTGGGTGCGGCCGACGCGCTCGTCCTTGCGGCCTTCAGGACTTCCGCACGGCGTTCGCGAGGATCGCGTCCCGCAGATACTCGGCCATCCCCGTCTTGATCGCCTCGTAGTACGCGGTGAAGCGCTCGTCGGCGACGTACATCTCGCCGAGTCCCGTGTGGATCTCGTAAGGACACTCGTAGAAGTTGCGGCAGATCTGCTGCCGGTGCTCCTCCGCGAGGTCCATCGCCGCTTCGGACTCGGGGCCTTCGCCGCTGTCCATCACCGCCACGAAGGCCCGCGTCCACTCCTCGCCCTCCTCCTTGATCCGCAGCCAGTCCTCCTTGGTGTAGGAGGAGGTTCTGCGCTGCGACTCGCGGTAGGCGTCCGTGTCGCCCCAGCGGCGCTCGGTCTCCTCCGCGTACTGGTCGGGGTCGAAGTCCCCGAAGACCTCGAACTTCTCCTCGGGCGTGAGATCGATGCCCATCTTCCTTGCCTCCATCGCCTGTTCGACGGCGGCGGCCATCTTCTGCAACTTCGCGATCCGTGAACTCAGCAGCTCGTGCTGCCGCCGCAGATGCTCCCGCGGGTCCGCGTCGGGATCGTCGAGCAGGGCCGTCACCTCTTCGAGCGAAAAGCCGAGCTCCCTGTAGAACAGGATCTGCTGAAGCCGGTCCAGGTCCACGTCGCTGTAGCGGCGGTGACCCGCGTGGCTCCGCTCGCCGGGCACCAGCAGGCCGATCTCGTCGTAGTGATGCAGCGTGCGTACGGTGACGCCCGCGAACGCGGCGACCTGTCCCACGGAGTAGCTCATCTCCGCTCCTCTCTCGTACGCACTTCACGATGAGCCCTCACGTGACGTGAGGTGCAAGGGGCATTCTCCGCGGGCGGCGGGACGGCTCGGGGGACGGCGACGCGGTGCGCGCCGAGGGGCTCCGCAGCGACGGGGAGACCTGCCGCGACGTCGGGAGACGCCGGAAATGTTCTCCCCTAGCCGGAGTTCCCAGGCAGTGCAAGCAAACCGGACAGCCGAGTTTGACAGTGGCCGAATGCCGGCGGTTAGCCTCGCAAGATGACAACAGTGTTCAGAAAGGCGCTCGGCGCCCTGCCCCGGTTGGGTGTCCAGGTGCTCGACCTCGGACCGGGTGCCGCCGTTGTCTCACGGCGCGGCGGCTACACCGCCACGAAGATGAGCGGGGATTCGTGGATGGTGGGCGGCAAGAGGCCACGCACCCGTACGACCGCCGACGGCTGGGGCCTGCACAAGGCGGCGGCAGGCGATCTGTGCGCGCGCCACGTCGCCGATCTCCTCGCCAACTACGAAGTGAACTGCGTGTTCGACGTCGGCGCGAACAAGGGCCAGTACGGCCGACAGCTCCGCGAACTCGGCTACCGCGGCAGGATCGTCTCCTTCGAGCCCGTGCCGGACGCCCTGGCCCGGCTGCGCAAGTCCGCCGAGCGGGACCCGGAGTGGCGGGTCTACCCCTTCGCGCTGGGGCGGAGCGAGTCGTTCGAGGACATGCACCTCGGCTGGAAGACCATGAACTCCCTTCTCCAGCCCAGCGCTTACGGCCAGCGGCGCTACAAGCGGTTCACCGACACCCGTAAGGAACAGGTGCGGATACGGCGCCTGGACGAGGTGATGGACGAGGCCCTGGAGGGCATCGCCGAGCCGCGCCCCTATCTGAAGATGGACACGCAGGGCTTCGACATGGAGGTCTTCGCCGGCGCAGGCCGTCGTACGGCCGACTTCGTCGGGATGCAGTCGGAGGTGGCCGTGCTCCAGCTCTACGAGGGGAGCCCCCGCATGAACGAGGCCATAGCCGCCTACGAGGACGCGGGCTTCGCCATCACCGGCATGTATCCGGTCACGCGCGAGAAGACCACGGGGCGGGTCGTCGAGTTCGACTGCGTGATGGCACGGGCGGCGGCGGCCCCGTCGCGTCAGGGCTGAGCACTCGGCCCGGGGCACGGCGGCAGGGAAACGTCCGGCAACGGAGCGCTGCCCGGCGGGAGTTGAACGGCACGGTCCGGGGGCGCATGCCTGCCCGGGTTCTCGACTACCGCCGTGCAGCGGCTGATTGAGGCCCCGCCCGCTCAAGGCCCCGCCCGCTCAACTCCTCGGCCGCGGCTGCCCGTTACCGATCCGCGGCTACCGAGGGCGACCGACCGACCACGGAACGGGGTTCCAAAAGACGGATATGTCCCGTTCACCTTGGCTTTACAGCACGCGGGTAGACAGACAAACAAGACGTAATCCTCTCGAAAGGTTGCAGTGCGTACCACGTCGCCCACAGTCAGCCAGCCGCCGGTCAAGGTGAGCGTCGTCGTCCCGACTCACAACACAGGCAAGACAGTTCTCACCGGACTGCGTTCCTTCCTCACGCAGACCATGCCCCGCTCCGACTTCGAGGTCGTCTACGTCGACGACGGCTCCAGCGACGACACGGTCGCGATCCTGGAGGACGAACTCGCCCGCCGCGGCGCCGAGTCGACGGTCCGGATCATTCGCATCGCCAACTCCGGATGGCCGGGCAGGCCCCGCAACGTCGGCATGGACGCCGCCCGTGGCGAGTTCGTCCACTTCGTCGACGACGACGACTGGCTCGCCCCCGAGGCCCTTGAACGTACGTACGCACGCGCCCGGGAGACCGGCGCCGACATCGTCATAGGACGCATGGCCGGACATGGACGCCGTGCCCCGAGGGCCCTCTTCGAGAAGCCGCTCACGGCGGCCGACCTGCGCACCGACAACGCGCTGCTGACGTCGATGACCGTACACAAGCTCTTCCGCCGCTCCTTCCTCCAGGACCACGGGCTGCGCTTCGCCGAGGGACCGGTGCGGCTGGAGGACCACATGTTCACGCTGCGGGCCTATCTGCTCACCGACCGCGTCGCGACCGTGCACGACTACACCTGCTACCACTGGGTGCGGCACAGCGGCGACGCGCACAACAACATCAGCTACGGGACGATCGATCCCGGGCCCTATATCGACAGCGTCCGCAAGGTACTGGCGATCCTCGACGCACCGGACACCCGCGTCGGCTCCCCCAGCCGCCGCCACCGTCTGGGCGCCAACTGGTACGGCAAGAAGGCCCTCGCGCGCCTCAGCGGAGAGCGCTACCTCGCACAGTCCGAGGAGCGGAGGACCCAGTGGTTCGAGGCGGTCGGAGCGCTCGCCGCCGAACTGCCCCCGGAGGCCGACGCGGCGCTGCCCACGCGGCTGCGGATCGTCGCGGCCCTCGCCCGCCACCACGACCGCGCGCCGCTCGACGAGTACGCGAAGTTCGAGGCCGGAGTGGATCACCGGCCGCATGTCCGCACCGCCAAGTGGGACGACGGGCGGCTCACCGTCGACTGCGTCACCCGGCTCGTACGCAAGAGGGGAAAGGGCACCGGCTCCGCACCGCTGGTCTTCTCACGCGTCCGGGACCGCTATCGGCTGCGGCTCGCTCCCTACGCACCGGCCGTCGCCGCCGTGCCACAGGCCGTCGAGGCGGCCGACTTCACCGGCGCGATCCGGCGCAGCAACGTCCGCGTCCTGCTGCGCCACCGCGAAGGAGGGACGGTGCTGAGCGTGCCCCTCGACCACCGCGTGACAGAGGAGCCGCTCGGCGCCGGTACGAATGCGACCACCGCGCCGAAAGCGCCCACCGGGGAGGCCGACGCGGCAAAGACGACCGGGGCGGCAGGGGCGGCAGGGAGCGTTCCCGGGCTCTTCCGCTTGCGGCTGGGCCTGCCGTGGTGGCCCGCGGGATGGGGCCGCGCCGCCCGCGCCGCACGTACGGCCCGTACCTCACGATCGGCGTCCCGAGTGCCGGGCGCCCGCCCCGACATGGACGAGTGCGCCCTGCGCTTCGAGACGGAGTTCACCATCGACCCCGCCTCGGCCGACAACGGCCGCCCCCTCGCCCCGGGCACCTGGGACCTCCAGCTCCAACTGGGCTGCGGTGGCTGGCGCACGGCCCGCACCCTGCGCGGCTACTCCATCGACGTACCGGACCCCGAGATAGCGCGGTCCGGCAGGACCGCGGACCACCAGGCGACCGCCGGCAGCACGTCCCGGCACCCGGACCCGAAGCGCCGAAAGCGCCCCGCCCTCCAGCCGTCGGCCCGCTGACGGCGCCCGGCACGGCCCGCGACGGGGTTTCATGTGCCGACTCCGCGCTCCCTGACCGACGTCGCGAACTCCCGCCTGAGTTCCGGCACTTCGACCGCACATCGACCGCACTCCGACCGCACTTCGCCTCGCCGACGGTCCTCGTCCGACGACAATTCGAGCCTGTCCGCCGAAATACATCAACGCGCTCGCCGCCGGCCACATCGGACCGCTGAGCCGCCGCACGACAGGCGCCGTGCCGGCCGCCAGACGCCGAAAAACCCAGGCCGGCGAAAAGCTGACCTGGGCTTCGGAGGTAGGCCGTGAGGGACTCGAACCCTCAACCAATGGATTAAAAGTCCACTGCTCTGCCAATTGAGCTAACGGCCCGCCCCCGCAGCATAGCCCGGCGGGTCGCCGGGCTTCGAAGGCATTGGCCTTCGTGCTGGGGAGGTGTCAGCGGATTGTCAGCAGCGTGCGGATCACGGCCCCGGACGCGGGCGCGGGTCCCCGTGCGGACCCGGCGTCAGCCGTTGCGCTTCCAACGCGGCTTGTCCGTACGGCGGTCGAACGACCGGCCGCCGCCACGGTGATCGTCGCGGCGTCCGTATGGGCGGCGGTCGTCGTGCGTGCGGGCGTCCCGGCCGTATGAGGACGAGGGGCGGCGGTCGTCCCGGCGGAAGCCGCCACGGTCGCTGTCGCGGCGCTCGCGGTTGTACGACGGACGGCCCTCGCGGCGGTCGCCACGCGGGCGGTCGCGGTCCCGGCCGTATGCGGTACGGCCGCCGTCACGCCGGTCGCGGTCGCCGCCGCGGTCGTCGCGCTTGCCCTCGCGGCGCTGATCGCGCGGCTCACGCTGCTCGCGCGCCTCACGGTCGCGCTGCTCACGCTCCTCGCGGCGCTGTTCCCGGCGCAGTTCGCGCTGGACCTCCGCCTCGACCTCGGCGGTCAGGGCAGCGGACGCCTCGGCGACGGCGGCCTCCGGGTCGTCGCCGCGCTCCCGCGCCGCACGTGCCGTCAACCGCTCGGCCTCCTCGCGGAGTTCGGCCGCGCGGCGCTGTGCGCGCTCAAGCTGCCTGCTGAGCTTGGCGGCCTCGCGCTCGGCCTGCTTGGCGGCGTTGGCGGTCGCCTCGGCCTGCACCTCGGTCAGCGAACGCGCACCGGTGATCCGGGTCACTTCCTCGTCGAAGACGTCGCCCCTCCCGATGATGTGCCGCGAGGCGTCGACGCCCGCGTCCTCCATCAGCCGGAAGATCTGCCGCCGCTGGTGCGGCAGCGCCAGCGAGACGACCGTGCCGGACATACCGGCCCGCGCGGTGCGCCCGGAGCGGTGCAGATAGTCCTTGTGGTCGCCGGCGGGGTCGACGTTCAGCACGAGGTCGATGTTGTCGACGTGGATGCCGCGTGCCGCGACGTCCGTGGCGACCAGCACATTGACCTTGCCGTCCTTGAAGTCCGCCATCGTGCGGGTGCGTGCGCCCTGCGTCATGCCCCCGTGCAGCGCCTCCGCGCCGACGCCGCCCTCACGCAACTGCTCGGCGACGCGGTCGGCTCCGAGCTGCGTACGTACGAAGATGATCGTGCGGCCCTTGCGGGAGGCGATCGCGCTGGTGACAGGGGCCTTATCGCGCGGCTTCACCACCAGCACGTGGTGGCTCATCGTCGTGACCGCGCCCTGTGCGGCGTCGACCTCGTGCACGACCGGCGTGACGAGGTAGCGGCGTACGAGGGTGTCGATCTCCTTCTCCATCGTCGCGGAGAAGAGCATCCGCTGGCCGCCCTCGGGCAGTTGGTCCATCAGCTCGGTGACCTCGGGCATGAAGCCCAGGTCGGACATCTGGTCGGCCTCGTCGAGCACCGCGGTCTCCACGTCCTCCAGGGAGCAGGAGCCGCGCCCGATCAGGTCGCGCAGACGCCCGGGGGTGGCCACGAGGATGTCGACGCCGCGCTCCAGCGCGGTGATCTGGTTCTGCATGGACGTACCACCGCAGACGACCTTCAGCTTCAGGCCGAGTACGTCGCCGTACGGCTGGAGCGCGTCGGAGACCTGCATGGCCAGCTCACGCGTGGGCGTGAGGATGACGCCACGGGGACGCTTGCGCTCGGTGCGCGCGCCCGCGAGGCCCGTGAGCAGCGGAAGCCCGAACGAGAGCGTCTTGCCGGAGCCCGTACGGCCGCGCCCGAGGATGTCCTTGCCCTTCAGCGCGTCCGGGATGGTCGCGGCCTGGATGGGGAAGGGGATGGTGACGCCGTTCTGCGCGAGCTTGCGCACCACGGGCTCGGGAAGCCCGAGATCGGCGAACGTGACGGTGTCCTCGTCTTCAGGCAGGACAGCGTCGATTGAGGCAACAGACATGCGAAGTGCGAACCTTCCGGAGTTCAGCAGCACGCGCCCAGACTCCGTGAATTCGCAAAAGACCGCCTCTATGCGGTCAGCCACGGCTGAGAGAAACGCGCCACGCGGCGCGCTCTGCAAGGGCGCCGGGCAAATGGGATCAAACGATCAACCAGCATACGCACCCTGTGCTGCGCCGCGCAAATGAGATCACGAGACGTATCGGGGCCCCCTGCGCGGGGCTATCGCCTGGTGGGCGGCACGGGCATCGCCGTCGAGGTGCCGGACGCGCTGGGAGTGGGCTTCGGCACACTCGGCACGGGCGGTACGGATACGGAGGGTACCGGTGGACGGGGCCGCGGCGGGCGGTGAGGACGCGTGCCGGGAAGAGTGCCCTTGCCGTCGGGAAGCGCGGGAGTGCGAACCCCCGAACCGTCACGGCCGGAGCCCTGATCGGAGCCGCCGCGTCCCGAACTGCCGTGCCCCGTACGGGAGTCGGGGCCCTGCCCTCGGGTGCGGTCCGCCGTGCGGCCGTGCTTCTCGCGCGTCCCGGCCTGCCCTCGGCCGTGTCCGCCGTGCCGGTGCCCGTGTTCGCCGTGCCGCCGGACGCTGCTGCCGAGACCGCCTTCCGGCACCTCGGCGCCCGTTCCCGTGTAGGACGCGCCTCCGCCACGGGCGCGGCCGTCGTCGCCCGCGTCGTGGCCCCGTACCTTCATGCATCCGGGGAGCACCGCGAGCACCAGTGCGCCCGCCATCGCGCGGGCCGCCGCGCGTGCGACCGTACGGGCGGCGGGTGCCCCGACTCCCTTACGTACGGGCCGAGTCGGGCCGGAACGGTCCGCGGGGCCGGGTGGTTCCTCAGTGGCCGGTGAGCCCGGCGAGCCGGGGGAACGGGACGGACACACGTAGGACCTCCAGGGCGCGGAATCCTGCCGATCGGGCAAGGCCCCCTGCTCAACTGCCGCCCCACGGCGCAGGTCACGCGCCCCGTCAGCCCAACACGCCCCGCGCGAGGGCGAGTCCGGCGAAGGCCGCGCCCAGCCCGATCACCAACGACGCGGCGACGTTCGCCAACGCCAGTACCCCGCACCCGCGTTCGGCCAGCCGGAGCGTCTCGTAGGAGAACGTCGAATAAGTCGTCAGCGCCCCGCACAGCCCCGTACCCAGAAGCGACATCACCATCGGGCCTGCCGCTCCGGAATCCGCCGCGCCCGTCAGCACGCCCAGCATCAGGCAGCCCACGGCGTTGACCGTGAACGTCCCCCAGGGGAACAGCGATTCATGACGGGACTGCACCGCACGGTCCGTCAGATAGCGCAGCGGCGCACCGATCATGCCGCCCACCGCGATCAGCACCCACGTCACAGGCGGACCACCACCGCACGCGTGGCCGCCGCTCCCGCCCACACCGCCGCGAGCGCGCCCAGCAGCGTGGCCAGGACATACGCGGCGCCCGTGAGGGCCGCGCCGTCGCCCGCCCTCAGCAGCCGGGCCGCGTCGGCCGCGTATGTGGAGAAGGTCGTGAAGCCGCCCAGTACGCCGACGCCGAGGAACGGACGCAGCAGCGCGGGCGCACGCGCGTCCCGGCCGCCCTCGCCGATGAGCACCATCAGCACCCCGATCAGGGCGCAGCCCGAGACGTTGACGGCGAAGATCCCCCAGGGGAAGCCCGCCGCCCCACGGCCGGGAAGCCACAGCTCCAGCGCATGACGTGCGACGGCCCCCAGCGCGCCCCCGGCGGCGACGGCGCCGACCACCACCAAGCCGTGCCGCCCGGCGGTCTCCGCCCGCTGCCCCGGTACATGGAGATCGACGTCGGGGTCGACTGCCTCCTCGCCGGTCGAAGGCACGCCGTGGCCGGGCGGAACGCCGTGGCCGGGCGCCCCCGGGCCTCCCGACCGCTCCGTACGGCCCGGCCACCGGCCGCCCTCGCCGCGGCCCCAGCTCAAGCCCGCCCTCACGCGTACCCCAGCTCGTGCAGCCGGTCGTCGTCGATGCCGAAGTGGTGGGCGATCTCGTGCACCACGGTCACCTCGACCTCCGTGACGACGCCCTCACGGCCGCCGTCCTCCCCGTCCACCATGCGCAGCGTCGGACCCCGGTAGATCGTGATGCGGTCCGGGAGCACGCCCGCGTACCACTCGCCCCGCTCCGTCAGCGGCGTCCCCTCGTAGAGGCCGAGCAGCTCCGGGTCGTCGGCGGGCGGCTCGTCCTCGACGAAGACCGCGACGTTGTCCATCAGCCGCGTCAGCTCCGGCGGAATACGGTCGAGCGCCTCGGCCACCAGCTCCTCGAAGTCCTCGCGCGTCATCTCCAGCACCCGGCCATTGTCGGCCAACGGCCGCGGCCCGCGCACAGCCGGTCCCCAGCGTGACCCGCTCACTCCGTGCGGTCCCGCATACGTACCCGCCCGTACGGGCATAGGGGGCCCCATGGCCCGCGACGCCAGGAAGCCACGTAAACCGCTCGCACTACCGCATCGGGTACGCAAGACCGCGCACAATCTGCTCCGCCGCTTCCGTACGGCCGGGGGGACCGGCACCTCCCGGGCCTGGGAGCCGGAGGGAGCGCTCACGCCCGCGCCCCGCCCCTATGTACGCGCGCTCGCCCTCGCCGCCACCACGCTCGTAGGCGCCTGGCTGGGCCTGCTGGTCGTGGGCGGAATCGACGCCCCCGTGGGCCCGGTGGACACCAAGATGGCGCTGCGTCCCTCCCTCATCGGCGGCACCCGGGTAAACGTCTCGCCGCTCGGCGCCCT
Source organism: Streptomyces marispadix (assembly GCF_022524345.1). NCBI lineage: Bacteria > Bacillati > Actinomycetota > Actinomycetes > Kitasatosporales > Streptomycetaceae > Streptomyces > Streptomyces marispadix. The sequence continues at coordinate 3,001,768 of NZ_JAKWJU010000002.1, forward strand.
CGAACTGCGAAGCCACGCCGCGCCCCTGCGCCTCGACGTGGACGTCGACCAGCTCGACCAGCAGCGCGCCTCCGCTCTCGTCGACCATCCGGAACGGCTCGAAGGGCTCGAGGACGAGATCACCTCCGACGTCCAGGCCGGCACCGGCGATCTCGCGCTGCGCTCCGCCGTCGCCGTGGTCGTGGGCGCCGGCGCGCTCGGCCTGGCCGTCTACCGCCGCCCGCGCCGCGCGCTGACGGCGAGCGGTCTCGCGCTGGCGCTGCTGGCGGCCTCGGGTGCGACGGCGTACGCGACGTGGAACCCGAAGTCCGTACTCGAACCGAAGTTCTCCGGGCTGCTGGCCGGCGCGCCCTCCGTCGTGGGCAACGCACGCAGCATCGTCACCGACTTCGACATCTACCAGCGGGAGTTGGCCCGTCTCGTCACCAACGTCACCAAGCTCTACGAGGCGACGTCCACCCTGCCCGCGTACCAGCCGGACCCCTCCACGATCCGTGTGCTCCACGTCTCGGACATCCACCTCAACCCCGCCGCCTGGCAGATCGTCAAGTCGCTCGTCGAGCAGTACGACATCGACGCGATCATCGACACCGGCGACACGATGGACCACGGCACCGCCGCCGAGAACGGCTTCCTCGACCCCGTGACCGACCTGGGCGCCCCGTACGTATGGGTGCGCGGCAACCACGACTCCGACGAGACGCAGAAGGCGTTCGAGAAGATGAGCGAGAAGAAGGGCAGCGACGTACACGTACTCGACGACGGTGTGCCGCTGAACGTCGCGGGGCTGCGGCTCGCCGGGTGGGGCGACCCCCAGTTCACGCCGGACCGCTCCGTGAAGCCCGAGGGGGACCCGCGCGAACGCAAGGACGGGCGGCGGCTGGCCCTCGCCCTGCGCGCCCAGAAGGCGGCGCACACGCCGGTCGACATCGCCGTGGCCCACAACCCGGTACTGGTCAAGGAGACCGACGGCCTCGCACCGCTCGCCCTCGCCGGGCACACACATCAGCGCAGCGTCGAGACGCTGCCGCGGAAGACCCGGCTGATGGTCCAGGGGTCGACGGGCGGCGGCGGGCTGCGGGCGGTGGAGAAGGAGGAGCCGCAGAAGGTCGCCGCGTCCGTCCTCTACCTGGACCGGGACAAGGGGCGGCTCCAGGCGTGGGACGAGATCACGCTGGGCGGGCTGGGACTGACGACGGCGGAGGTCACCCGCCACCTCGCGGGAGACGAACGGGGCTCGTCCCCCTCCCGGTCCCCCTCCCCGCCGGCATCGGGGTCCCCGTCGGGCTCGCTGCCGGAATCGGGCTCTCCGTCGCCGTCGGGGTCCAGAACGGCCGGTGCGGGGCCTGCGGACACGGGCCGGTTCGGCCGGTTCGGTGCGGGAGCTTCGGTTACGGACTCGGCGCGGTCGCCGGTGCCGGGCACGGGCCCGGTCTTCGGGGGCTCCCCCGTGGCGGCGCCCGCTGCGGACCCCCGCCCGGCGAACGCCCCGTAACCGTTTTGGCGAACGCTCCGGTATCCCATATGCTTCTCACGTCCCCGACGCGCTGACGTTAGCGAAGCGCCCAGGTGGGCCATCAGCCCTCATCGTCTAGTGGCCCAGGACGCCGCCCTTTCAAGGCGGTAGCACGGGTTCGAATCCCGTTGGGGGCACGCACCACGCTGTGCGAGACTTGTGCTCGCACGATGCTTGGTCCTGTGGAGCAGTTTGGAGTGCTCGCCACCCTGTCAAGGTGGAGGCCGCGGGTTCAAATCCCGTCAGGACCGCTTCCCTCGGGTTGCTTCACCTCCTGAGGGGCACCCTGATCGGGGGCCTCGCCCCCGGATCTCCGGCTGGGTAGCTCAGTTGGTACGAGCGTCCGCCTGAAAAGCGGAAGGTCGCCGGTTCGACCCCGGCCCCAGCCACAGTCTTCGAGCAGTGTGAAAGCCCCCGTCGAGATCTCGGCGGGGGCTTCTTCATGCACGGAGCCTGATTGCACTGTGCACGTCGGCGCCGTATGGCACCGTGAGCGCAGCGGAATCATTCATTCCGAAGGCTCCGCTCGTCGATCCGCCTCCCGCACTTTCTCGGCGATCCCGGTGAATAACACTGAATCCCGGTGAATCTCTGATTTGTACGTCGACGCGTTTCGGACACTTTTCGAGATCCGCTCCGGAGCCGGCCCGCGACCCGCTCCGGGTCTGCAAAGTCCGGAAAACGCTGCAACGATGCGGAAATCGCAAACGAAACCTGTCCGAGGGAGCGTAGCGGCCATGGGCCCCGCGCGCTCGTCGAGAGGTCAACTCACCCTCACAGCAGGGGAGTTGGGCAGTGAGGTTTGTCACGTGGCCAGGCATCGACAACCTCCTCGCCCATGTGCTTGAAGTCGAGGCGGGCGGTGATCCGCGAACCAATGTGCCCACATTGGTTCGTTGACGTGCGGTACGTTCCCGCGTCCGTATTGCGGATCCGATGATCTTTACCTGGCCCGGGGGTGGCCATTACGCGCCTCCCTGCCTCAGATTGTCATTGCAGAAGTAACAACGTCTCTCCGCGCCATTCCCTTGTGCGACAACCTCTGCCCGGATGAAGGAGGGCGCCGACCATGAACCGCCGGACTCTTACGCCACCCGCTCTGGCGGGTCTGCTCGCCTCCGCACTCGTCGCGTGCAGTGGGGGAGTTGACGGGGCAGCAGGCGACGGGGAGGCCATCGTCGTGGGCACCACGGCGAAAATCGCGGTCACCAAGGACACCCCCGCGCCCTTCGACCCCGCCGCGTCCTACGACGAGAGCTCCTGGAACATCATGCGCAACACGTTCCAGACGCTGCTGCGGCCTCCACGCTCGGGTACCGACCCGGTGCCGGACGCCGCCGAGAAGTGCGGCTTCACCGACAACCGGAACGATACGTACAGCTGCACCCTGCGCCACGGGCTGACCTTCTCCAACGGGAACGAACTCGACGCCGAGGACGTGGAGTTCTCCACCGAGCGACTGCTCCGCCTCAACGTCCAGGGAGGCCCGGCCTCGCTGCTCAGCGACGTCGAGCGGGTCGACGCCGAGCGCGGCGACCGCGTCGTCTTCCACTTGAAGAAGCCGGACGCCACCTTCCCGTACAAGCTCGCCACCCCGGCGGCGTCCATCGTCGACAGCCAGACGTATCCCGCCGACCGTGTCGTGAAGAGCGCCAAGGTGACGGGCTCGGGGCCGTACATGCTCGGCGACTACGACAGCAAGGGGAACGAGCTGGTCCTCAGCAGGAACCCGGACTACCGCGGCGGCCTCAAGCCGAAGAACGAAGACATCGAACTGCGCTTCTTCAAGACCTCGCACGATCTCCAGAAGGCGCTCGACTCCGGCGAGGTCGACGTGATGAACAGCGGCATCACGTCCCGGTTCATCGAACGGCTGGAGGCGGACCGGGAAGACGGCATCGAACTCGTCGAACAGCCCGGACAGAGCGTCCGTTACCTCGTCTTCGACATGAAGGACAAGACGGTCGGAAGGCGCGCGGTGCGGCAGGCGTTCGCCCAGGTCGTCGACCGCCAGGAGCTGGTCAGCGACGTCTACTCGCGTACCGCCGAACCGCTTTACTCACTCGTGCCCGGCGGCCTGGTGGGGCACAAGAACTCCTTCTTCAACGAGTACGGCGAACCCGACGTCAAGGCCGCGAAGCGCACCCTGCGCGAGGCCCGTGTGAAGACCCCGGTGAAGATCACCCTGCACTACCCCAAGGCCGGCAAGGGCAGTTCGGGCCCCAAGGAGTTCGCGAAGCTCAAGGCGCAGCTCAACGACTCCAAGCTCTTCGACGCGACCGTCAAGACCGAGCCCCTCAGCTCCTACAGCACCGCTTCGCTCAAGGGGAAGTACCAGGTCTACGGCTTCGGCTGGCTCCCCGACTTCCCGGACGCGGAGAGCTTCCTGGCGCCCTTCCTGGAGAAGAACAACGTCCTCAACACCCCTTACAGCAACAAGGAGATACGTGAGGAGCTGATACCGGAGACCCGGCGCGAGCCCAGCCGTGCGGACGCGACGACGAGTTTCGCCCGCGCGCAGGACATCGTCGCCGGAGACGTCCCGGTGCTGCCGCTGTGGCAGGGCAAGCAGTACATCGCGGCACGCGACGACATCACGGGCGTCGAGTGGGCGCTCAACTCCTCGTCGCTGCTACAGCTTTGGGAGCTGGACCGCGGCGTGAGCAGTTGACGCGGTCCCCGTCCCGGACGCGGGGATTCCTTGTCCGGGACGGGTTCCGTGTGGCAGACGGCTGCCATGTCCGGGACGGGGCGCTCCTCCAGGGTTCCCGGGGCCCTCGCCCCGGGAGTGCCCTTACGGCAGCCGCCGTTCGGCGCCGCCCCAGTCGGCCGTCGCCTCAGTACAGGCCGTAGCCGTCAGTACGGGGCGTAGAGCGAGAAGCCGTTCTCGTTGGCGAAGGTCGTGCCGAAGCCGGAGCCTCCCGCCGGGATGCCCAGGTCCCCCGGGTTGAACGCGATCGAGCCGGTTGCCGTGAGGCCGCCGGACGCGCCACGGAGCGACCAGACGGCGCCCGTGCCGTTCTCCTCCGGTGCGGAGACGGCGAGTTCGGCCCTGGCGTCCTTCGTGACGTCGAGCAGCCTTACCGCACCGCCGAAGCGGTCGCCGGACTCCGCGACGCCCGGTATCCCGTCGGTGTCCTGGTGGAACGCGCGGGCCCCCGTGCCGCTGAGTCCGCCGGAACGGCCCTTGAGCAGCACCACAGCACCGGCCGCCTTCTTGGTGCCTATCGCCTCGAAGGGCACCCCGGCCGCGAGGTCCGCGTAACCGTCGCCGTCCACGTCGCCCGCGTCGAGCCGGGCGCCGAACTGGTCGCCCTTCTCGCTGGTGCCGGGCACGCCCGCGCTGTTCTGCGTGATCGTCGTGGTGCGGGTGGCGCTGGGGCCGCTCGCGGTGCCGTAGTAGATCTTCACGGTGCCCGGGTCGTACGGCAGGTCCTCCGTGATGCCGCCCGGAACCGTACGGGTCGCGAGGTCGCCCTTGCCGTCCTTGTCGAAGTCGCCGACGACGGCGGCGTCCGCGGAGCTGAGCTGCTTGGCGTCGGTCGAGAGACCGGAGGGGGTGCCCTGCCAGAATCTGCCGCCCTCGGAGTGGTTCTCGTAGACGTAGAAGGTGGCCAGGTCGTCGATGCCGTCGCCCGTCATGTCGCCGGGGGCGACGATGTACATGTCGTTGTCCGTGGTGAACATGTCGATGCGCTGCTCACCGGCAGGTTCGGCGTCCCGCGTGAAGGGCCCGCGGAGGACCGAGCGCGTCTCCCAGTCGTCGCCGTGGCGCATGAAGAGGTCGGCGTGGCCGTCGCCGTCGAAGTCGCCCCCCGCGAGATTGACGCCGACCTCCCAGCCGCTGGAACCGGACGGTGCCTCGATCGTCGAGGCGTCCTGGCCGCTGACTCCGCTCGTACGGCCCCAGAGGACGGTCACCGTGCCGTAGCTGCCGGTGGCGGCGACCTGTTCGGCCGAGGAACGCACCGCGAGGTCGGTGAGGCCGTCGCCGTCGAGGTCGCGGGCGACGAGCTTGGCGCCGAAGCGGTCGTCGGCCTCGGCCACGCCGGGGACGCCCGGGGTGTTCTGCGTGATGTAAGTGGCGGCGTGCCGGTCGAGGCCGGAGGCCGAGCCGTAGCTGACGACGACATAGCCCGCCCTTGCCTGACCGGCGACCGAGGCGCCGGGCGAGGCCGTGGCCACGTCCTGATAGCCGTCACCGTCGAAGTCCTCCCGTACGGAGGCCGACTTCGGTGCGGACGCCGACTTCGCCGCGGAGTGCGACTTCGGCGCGGAGCCCTGCTCGGGCGAGTCAGTCCCCGCGGCACCGGCGGCCGATGCCGAACCGCCGACGAGGACGACCGCCAGGCCGACCGCGACGGCCCATGGCTTGCGTACGCGCATTTCCCCTCCAAATCCCCCCAGGTGCGCCCAGCGGCGCGGATACGCAAGTGAGACGCACGGGGCGCATGAAAAGTTGCGCAAGAACCTTTTCCGCTTGAGCCGAGCAACCGGGCACGAATCCGCCGAAGCGCCCGTACGACTCAACCAGGCCGATTATGACCCGAGTCGGCTCCCGGCCGCCCTGAGTCGCCCCGCGCGAGCGGACTTTGGCGTGCCGGGACGGTTCCGGGAAACAAGCCTGCTTGCTTGGATAGGCGTGTACGGATCCCTCACCCCCCACGGGAGACGAACATGCCACCCTCACCCTCGCCTTCGGCCGCATCCTCGCCGTCGCACTCGTCCTCGCCCTCGGAGGAACCGGCCGGCGCGGCGCCCTCCCGGCCCTCTGCGTCCCGAAGACTCCGCGTGCCGCGAAGTCTCCGCCGCTTCAAGGGACTTGCCGCCGCCTCGCTGCTCGCGGCGTCCGCACTCGTGGCGACAGGCTCCTCCGCCACCGCGTCCCCCGGCGACGCGGGCGCGGCCGCCGACGCCCCGGCACTGAAGGTGCTCAGCTACAACACCTTCCTGTTCAACAAGCTCATCTATCCCAACTGGGGCCAGGACCACAGGGGCGACGCCATCCCCGACGCGGACTTCTTCCAGGGCAACGACGTGGTCGTGCTCCAGGAGGCGTTCGAGAACTCCGTCTCCGACAAGCTCCAGGAGAAGGCCGAGGGCCAGTACCCGCACCAGACGCCCGTGCTGGGCAGAAGCAAGGACGGCTGGGACGCGACGGGCGGCTCGTGGTCGGACATCGCGCCCGAGGACGGCGGCGTGACGATCCTCAGCAAGTGGCCCATCGTCCACAAGGAACAGTTCGTGTACGACCACGGCTGCGGCGCGGACTATCTGTCGAACAAGGGCTTCGTCTACGCGGTGCTCGATGTGAACGGTACGAAGGTGCACGTCGTAGGCACCCATGTGCAGGCGGGCGACTCGGCGTGCGGTGACGGCGAAGCGCGGAAGACACGTGCCGAGCAGTTCCGCGCGATCGACTCCTTCCTCGACGAGAAGAAGATCCCGGCTGACGAGGAGGTCATGGTCGCGGGCGACTTCAACACCGACTCTCGCGGCGACGAGTACAAGGAGATGCTCGCCAACGCGGACCTGGCCTCCGCCGATGCCCGTACGGGACACCCGTACTCCTCGGATCACCAGGAGAACTCGATCGCTCACGGCCGCAACCCCGACGGCGGCCGGTCCGACCTGGACTACGTGCTGCACCGCAACGGGCATGTGCGGCCCGCCGCCTGGCAGAACGAGGTGATCAAGGAGGAGTGCGCGCCCTGGGAGACCTCCGAGGGCACCTTCACGAACCTCTCCGACCACTATCCGGTGATCGCCGGGCCCACGTCGTAGACCGAAAGCACGGCGGGAACCCCCGGCCGGGGCCGGGGGTTCCGCTCTGTTCCAGTGCTGCGACCGGCTGCCGAAGTGCTGAGACCGGCCGTTCGACTGCTGCGGCTTCCAGGGGCGTTGTGCCTCCGCCGGGTCCGTGCCGGTGCTCAGCACCGGCGGTCCGCGGCGGCGGTCAGTAGGGGCTGGGGCACAAGGCCCCGATCGGCATGTGCTTCCAGCCGAGCAGGTCCTCCCCCGGCGAAACGTCGTCCTGATCAGGGAATTGCCGCTCATCCGCAGCCTGCTGCCGCTGCACACTCAGCGTGACCACCGCGACTCCGGCGCTCACAACGGCGGCCACGGCGCTCACGACGGCGCTGACTGCATTGACCAGTTCAAATGCCTGCATCGTTCTCGCCCTCCCTTCGGCCGCAGCGAAATGTTCGGTGACACAGTGTCATCGTTTCGGGTCCCGGCGCCAGGCGATTTTGCGACGGCCCGGCCCGCCTCAGCGCACATTTCCGGCCACATCCGCCTCATGGCTCCCCGGCCACGGTGCCCATGAGGCCGCCGCGCCTGCGGGCGTCGAGAGTGAAGAAGACCGCGCCCCCCGCCAACGCCCAGGCGGCAAGCACCAGATAGGGCATCGCGTGCTGATTGCCCGGGAAGTAGACGGCGGTGTGCTGCGCGTTCACGGATGCGCCCGGCGGCAGCCACCGCCCCACCGCGCCCAGCACGGACGGCAGCAGCGGCCAGGAGACCGCACCGCCCGAGGACGGATTGCCCAGCAGCACCATCAGGAACCAGGTCGGGATCATCGCCCAGCGCCCGATCAGGGAGTTGAACATCAGGAAGACCATGCCGGAGGTGACCATGGTCAGCGCGAGGATCGACCATGAGTGCACGAACGGCAGTGGCACGGCGTCGAGGACCCAGCTCACCATCACCGCGATCACGAAGCCTCCGAGCAGCGCGTAGGCGGCGATGAACGAGACGCGTGCCACGGGGGAGAGTCCGGGCACGTTGACGCTGAGCTGGATCGCGCCGATGAAGCCGATGATGTCCGCCGCCAGCGTCATGTAGAAGATCGTCAGTCCGCGCGGATCGCCCTTGCCCAGCGGCTTGAGATCCCTGACGGTCACATCCACACCCGTCTCGCGTCCCACTTTCGGGGCCGACCTCTGAAGCACCTCGGCCACCGACGCTCCGGCCGCGCTGGAGACGCCCAGCTCGACCTGCCCCGGGCCGTCCGGCCGTAGCACCGCGAACACCTTCTGCTCCTCGACGGCCTGCCTGGCCTGGGCGAACGTACGGTAGCGACGGATCTGGAGAGAGGAGCCCAGCGCCTTCTCCAGGCCGGCGGTGAAGACGCCGACGCGTCGTACGTCCTCGTCGTCGCCCTGCACGGCCGCGGGTACGGCACGCGGCGTGGGATCGGCCATGGCGTAGGTGTACGAGCCGGCGAAGAGACCTGCCGCCGCAGCGACGATGAGCGCCAGCACGGTCGCGGGGAAGAACGGGGTGTGCGTGAAGGTCCGCCACCGGTGGCGCAGTCCACGGCCGGGGTCGTCCACACATCGCGCGCCGTGGGGCTCCGGTTCCGGCTCTCCCTTCTCCCCTTGCCCGCACCGTGCGTCTTGCTCTTGCCGTGCGTCTTGCTCTTTCCGTTCGTCCCGCCCGCCCTGCCGTTGGGGTCCGTCCCGCCCGTCCGCCCCCGGCTCCCGCTGCTCGCTCATGCGCGCCACCCTACGAGCGCTATGTCCGCATTTGTTCGCATTCCTCAGCGTCCCGGCTAATCCGTTGGCATCTCGATTCGCCGAAGTGCGATCCTGGAGCCCGTATGCCGACCTCCAAGTCCCCTTCCCCGTCCTTCGACGCACTGCGCGAGCGCCTGCCCGAGCTGATGCTGCGCGACCGGCAGCGCCTCGGCCGCCGCCTCGACGGGGCACGCAAGATCCGTAAGCCCGAGGCGCGTGCCGCCGTCCTCGACGAGATCTCGGCCGCCATGGACGAGTCCGAACTGAGGGTCGCCGCACGCCGGGAGTCGCTGCCGTCGATCACATATCCCGAGCAGCTCCCGGTCAGCGGCAAGAAGGACGAGATCCTGGCGGCGATACGGGACCACCAGGTCGTGATCGTCGCGGGCGAGACCGGCTCGGGCAAGACGACGCAGATCCCCAAGATCTGCATGGAGCTGGGCCGCGGCATCCACGGCGTCATCGGCCACACCCAGCCCCGCCGCCTCGCGGCCCGTACGGTCGCGGCACGCGTCGCGGAGGAGCTGAACTGCCCGCTCGGGGAAGCCGTCGGCTGGAAGGTCCGCTTCACCGATCAGGTCGGCGCGAACACCCTCCTCAAGCTGATGACGGACGGCATCCTGCTCGCCGAGATCCAGCAGGACCGCGAGCTGCGCCAGTACGACACGATCATCATCGACGAGGCGCACGAACGAAGCCTCAACATCGACTTCCTGCTCGGCTACCTGGCCCAACTGCTGCCCAGACGCCCGGAGTTGAAGGTCGTCATCACCTCGGCGACGATCGACCCCGAGCGCTTCTCACGCCACTTCGGCGACGCGCCGATCGTCGAGGTCAGCGGCCGTACGTACCCGGTGGAGGTGCGCTACCGGCCGCTGCTCGACGACGACTCCGAGGCGGAACCCTCGCAGGGAAGTTCCTCCCAGGGCTCCGGCGACGCCAAGAGCAGGGGCGACGGCACTGACCGCGACCAGGTCACGGCGATCTGCGACGCGGTCGACGAACTCCAGGCGGAGGGTCCGGGCGACATCCTCGTGTTCCTCTCCGGCGAGCGCGAGATCCGCGACACCGCGGACGCCCTGGAGAAGCGCCTCGTACGAGCCGGGGCGCGCGCCGCCGCGGCAACGGAGATCCTCCCCCTCTACGCCCGTCTCTCCCACGCCGAGCAGCACCGCGTCTTCCAGAGCCACTCCAACCGCCGGGTCGTGCTGGCCACGAACGTCGCGGAGACGTCGCTCACCGTGCCCGGCATCAAGTACGTGGTGGACCCGGGGACCGCCCGCATCTCCCGCTACAGCCACCGCACCAAGGTCCAGCGGCTGCCCATCGAGCCCGTGAGCCAGGCCAGCGCCAACCAGCGCAAGGGCCGCTGCGGCCGTACGTCCGACGGCGTCTGCATCCGGCTCTACTCCGAGGAGGACTTCCTCTCCCGGCCGGAGTTCACGGACGCCGAGATCCTGCGTACCAATCTCGCGTCCGTCATCCTCCAGATGACCGCGGCGGGGCTCGGCGACATCGAGAGGTTCCCCTTCATCGACCCGCCGGACCGCCGCAGCATCAAGGCGGGCGTCCAACTGCTGGAAGAGCTGCACGCGTTGGAGGCCTCCCCTGCCCGCAAGGGGAAGGGCGGCGGCCGCGGTGACGAGGTCAGGACCGAAGCAAGGACCGAAGCGAGGACCGACGCGAGGACGGACGGCAAGGCGGACGGCAGGGCCCGCCTCACCCCGACCGGCCGCAGACTCGCACAGCTCCCCGTCGACCCCCGGCTGGCCCGCATGGTGCTGGAGGCCGGACGGAACGGCTGTGTACACGAGGTCATGGTGATCGTCGCGGCGCTGTCCATCCAGGACCCCCGCGAACGCCCGTCCGACAAGCAGCAGCAGGCCGACCAGCACCACGCGCGCTTCCGTGAGGAGGGGAGCGACTTCCTCGCCTTCCTCAATCTGTGGCGCTACGTGCGGGAGCGGCAGAAGGAGCTGTCCTCGTCGGCCTTCCGCCGCATGTGCAAGGCCGAGTTCCTCAACTACCTGCGTATACGCGAGTGGCAGGACATCTACTCGCAGCTTCGCCAGGTCGCCAGGTCGATGGACATCCTGCCGTCGTCGGCCTCGTCGTCCTCGTCGTCGTCCTCGCGACCGTCCGACGACGAGGACGCCGTCCCGGCGGACGCCGTGCACCAGTCGCTGCTCGCCGGTCTCCTCTCCCACGTAGGGCTCAAGGACACCGAGAAGAACGAGTATCTGGGCGCGCGCAGCGCCAAGTTCGCGGTCTTCCCCGGCTCTTCGCTGTTCAGGAAGCAGCCGCGCTGGCTGATGTCCGCCGAGCTGGTGGAGACCTCACGGCTGTGGGCCCGCGTCAACGCGAGGATCGAGCCGGAGTGGATCGAACCCCTCGCGGAACACCTGGTCAAGCGCACCTACAGCGAACCGCACTGGGAGCAGAAGCAGGCCGCCGTGATGGCCTACGAGCGTGTGACCCTCTACGGCGTGCCGCTCGTCGCACAGCGCAAGGTCCACTACGGGCGCGTCGACCCGGAGACGTCGCGCGACCTGTTCATCCGGCACGCGCTGGTCGAGGGCGACTGGCGCACCCAGCACCGCTTCTTCCACGACAACCGGAGACTCCTCGACGAGGTCGAGGAGTTGGAACACCGCGCCCGGCGCCGAGACATCCTCGTCGACGACGAGACGCTCTACGACTTCTACGACGAGCGCGTGCCCCCTCACGTGGTCTCCGGCGCCCACTTCGACTCCTGGTGGAAGAAGCAGCGCCGCGAGGACCCGGATCTGCTCAACTTCGAGAAATCGATGCTCATCAACGAGCAGGCGGAGGAGATCAGCCGCAGCGACTACCCGGACGTGTGGCAGCAGGGCGAGCTGACGCTGCGCGTGACCTACCAGTTCGAGCCGGGAACCGACGCGGACGGCGTGACGGTGCACGTACCGCTCCAGGTCCTCAACCAGGTCTCCCCCGGCGAGGGTTTCGACTGGCAGATCCCCGGGCTGCGCCACGCCCTGGTCACCGAGCTGATCCGCTCCCTGCCCAAGGCCGTACGCCGCCACTATGTGCCGGCCCCGGACTTCGCGGCACGCTTCCTGCGCGTAGCGGAGCCGGGCGGGGAGCCGCTGACCTCCGCGCTCGCCCGTGAGCTGCGGCGCATGGTCGGAGTGCCCTTCGAGGCGGGCGACTTCGACGTGGCGAAGGTGCCCGACCACCTCAAGATCACCTTCCGCGTCACGGACGAACGCAGGCGCACGGTCGCCGAGTCCAAGGATCTGGAGGAGTTGCAGCACCGGCTGCGGGACAAGACGCAGGCCGCCATCGCCCGCGCCTTCGAGTCGTCCTCGCGCGGACGGCGGGGCGACAAGTCACGGGCGGGGGAGGGCAGTCGGAAGCCGGGGGACGGGTCCGGCGCCACCGGCGACGGGGCCTCCGCCGGGACGGCCGGCGCCGAAGACGCGCCCACGGCTCCCGGCTCCCGTACGGGCCTCACCTCGTGGACGGTCGGCGCCCTCCCCCGCGTCTTCGAGACCAGACGCGGCGGCCAGCCCGTGAGGGCGTATCCGGCGCTCGTCGACGACGGCGACTCGGTGTCCGTTCGACTCTTCGATACGGAGGCCGAGCAGCAGCAGGCGATGTGGCGCGGCACCCGGCGGCTGATTCTGCTCAACATCCCCTCCGATCCGGCCAAGTTCGCCGCCTCGAAGCTCTCCAATCCGCAGAAGCTCGCCCTGTCCCGCTCACCGCACGGCAGCGTCCAGGCGCTCTTCGAGGACTGCGTCACGGCCGCCGTCGACCGCCTCGTGGCGGCACACGGTGGCCCGGCGTGGGACGAGGAGCCGTTCCGCAAGCTGCTGGACGCCGTACGTACCGATCTGATCGACCTCACGCTGAGGACCGTGAGGCAGGTGCAGGAGGTGCTCGCCGCCTGGCACTCCTGCGAGCAGCGGCTCAACGGCGTCACCAGCCCGGCGCTCGCGGAGTCCGCGGAGGACGTGCGACGGCAGCTCGCGGGGCTCGTATGCCCGGGCTTCGTCACGCTCCACGGCACGGCACGCCTGCCCGACCTGCTGCGCTATCTCGTGGCGGCCGACCGCCGTCTGACGCAGATGCCGAACAACGTGGAGCGGGACCGTACGCGGATGGCCAAGGTCAAGGAGATGGAGGACGAATACCTGTGGCTGCTGGAGCAGTTCCCCCGGGGCAGGCCGGTGCCACAGGCCGCCCTGGACGTCCGCTGGATGATCGAGGAACTGCGGGTCAGCTACTTCGCCCACGCCCTCGGCACGGCCCATCCGGTCTCGGACAAACGGATCATGAAGGCGGTGGACGCGGCGGCGCCGTGACGGAAGCGTCGCGGAAGGTGAGTTCGCGCCGCTCGCGGCGGCTGCTGTAGAGTCTCGTTCCGCGCCCGCAAGCCGGGCGTCGTCGCAAGGTCCTGTGGAGCAGTTTGGAGTGCTCGCCACCCTGTCAAGGTGGAGGCCGCGGGTTCAAATCCCGTCAGGACCGCAGTAGTTCGGACATTCACAGTCACATGAGACAAGTGAGCGGCCCGTCCCCGTGTTTCGGGGTCGGGCCGCAACGCTTTGGGGCCCGGCGGCGCTGTCCTAGGAGGAGGGACTTGGAGCCGCCTGTACGTCGCGTGCGGGGGGCAGTTGCCCGGCCCGGAGTGAACGCCCGTCAGGACGCCTCACAGCGCCGCACAGCGGCTCTCAGCGTCCTCGCCGGGGCTTCGCGCGCCGTGCTGTGTGCGTCGTGCGCCCCGTACGGGGCTTCTTGACGCTCCGCTGTCCCACCTGTACTTCTCGTAAAGGGAGGTGGGGCATCAATGGGGACAACTCCGCGCGGCCCTCGGCGGCATGAGACGCGTGCACTGCTGCGAGCACACCTCGCGGCTGCCACTCGCTATCGGCATGTGACGCGTAACTGCCCTGTATGCCACCGGCTGTTGAGGCTGGCGACGGAGCACGTCCCGGAAGAGGCCCAGGAGCCTCCGCACGGCGAGGCGAACGAAGGGACGGCGATGGAGGCGGTTCGTGGAGCGTCCGGGGCGCCTGCCGCGGAGCGGCGGGGAGCACCGGACGCCGAGCCGGGCGAACGCCCGGCGAAGCCACGGCGGGTCTCCGCTTCAAAGTAGTCAACGCCCGTTCCGGATAAGGGCGTTCGGTGAGGAGGGGTGAAGCCGGGGACGCGCATCCGGCATTGCCTGCCCCAATACCCCAGAGCAGGGCATCTCCACAAGCGTGAGGAGATGTGACGGGAGTCACCCCCCTTGCTACGAGTGTGGGGGAAGTTACGCCCTTCTCATCGCACGCCAATTTAATATGTGCAATTGCACTACGTTCCATGGCCCTCTGCGGCAGTCCACGCGAGGCGTAGGCCGACTCCCCAACTCCCCGTCCACAGACGGGAGTCGGGGCCGATTCGCCCCTTCCTCGGGGCCCTCCCGGCCCTTCCGAGACCGCCCGCCGATACCGCTTGCGGCCCCTCGGACCTGCCCGTCCGGGCACGTCCCTTCCGGACACGGCCAGTCCGGACACAGCAGTTCGCGCACAAAAAGATCGCGCCGGACCCGGCGGAGTCCAGCGCGATCAACGACCAAGCGCCGTTGGGGACAGCGACCTGACGTCTGTTGCCTCGGGCGTCCATCCGGGATGAGGGCCCCGAATGCGCCCTGATATGCAGTTATTTCGCCTGATCAAACCTCACTGCGCTGCTGCGGGATGCCCGCAAGCAGTGCGCGCACCTCCGCTTCGCGGTAGCGGCGATGACCACCGAGCGTGCGAATCGACGTGAGCTTGCCCGCCTTTGCCCAGCGTGTGACCGTCTTCGGGTCCACGCGGAACATCGTGGCAACCTCAGCCGGGGTCAACAGGGGCTCGGCATCTGGGGTGCGAGCGGTCATGAGCGGCCTCCTCGGAGGAACCGAACCATACGGTTCTTTCCTTGAATTCTGCACCTTGGCCCGCGTTGCCCGATATGGACGTACGCGAGCCGAGTCGGTTATAGGACGAACGGCTTGTCCTCGGCACTACAACTACACCATCTGTCCAGCCACGTCGGCCAAACCGATGGAATTGCCCTCTGAGGTGGTGAACCTCGACGGAAGCCGATGGACCGCCCCATAGCGGACAGTCACCCCACCGTGACGATCAGTCACAGTGCGACCAAGCAGCACCAGCCCCACCAAGGTGGGCAATACCGATCTTTCCGACCATAGTTGGATGGATGGAGCCCCCGTCGAACTCCTTGTCCTATTTTGACACGAGGGACAGCTCTGAGAGCAAGGCCCCGGAAAGTGCTGTCCGTCACGCTTGAGGCTTTGGCCCCTTTCGGGACCTTGGTCCTGGAGGTCCGTGACGTACACAACCCCGTTGGCCCCCGTCCGCGTTCAGTTCACGAACACAACCATGAACGTGAACCCCACGGAGCGAACCCGCGTAGTCAGTTGGCGAACTGTAGTTCTCTCACAGCCCGCCAGCGGTCCGTGAGCCGCTCGTAGGCGACGCCGGCCCGCTCCCCGTCCCCTGCGCGCAGTGCCGCGATGCCCTCCGCCACATCCGCGGCGGAATCGTCGTCGGCAAGCTGCTCCTCAGGGATCGCGTGTGCCAGACCGCCGTAGTCCAGTTCGACGAGGGACCGCGGATGGAATTCCTCCAGCCATCTGCCCACGTCGACCAGGCCGTCGACGAGCGGCCCCTCCTCCAACTCCTCGCGGATCACCTTCAGACCGCGGGCGAGACGACGTCGCGCCTGGACCATCGGTGTGCGATAGCGGAGGACGAACTGCTGAACGCTCTCCTCACCCGTTCCTGGCTTCGCAAACTCTTTCTCTTCCGAAGAAAAAAGAACGAACCATCGCACGGGTACGTGCCACAGCGCGGTACGGATCCACGGGCGGGCATCGGGATTGCGCGTCAACCAGCGCTCATAGTCCGCCGCGGCCTGGCGCCGGACGACCGGAGGCACCGCGGCGTCCAGCACCGTCTGCGGCATCGCGACCTCCTGCTCGCCCGCCGCCTGCGACAGCGCCGCAAGCGCCTGCCAGCCCCGCAACCGCGTACGCCAGGGGCAGACGCACACCACACCGTCGACCTCCGCCACGAAGGCGTCCGCGCTCTCACGCTCGGGGACGGCGACCGGCGGCACAGGCAGCAGATCGGCCAGCGAACGCCTCAACTCGTCCTGGGCGGTGGGCACTCGGTCCCGCTTGGCGTACCGCACCCAGTGCGCGCGCTCCGGTTCCGGGAACGCGGCCAGTGGCTCGTACACCCGCAGATACGCCGCGTACGGGACGATGACCGACGCCTGCTGAGCCACGCGTTTCCTCCAGAGTTCGCGACGGGGACTCCCGGCGGGAGCCCGGACCGCGCCCTGACGGGCGGGCCCCGAAGGACAGTTGACTACCACCGATCGTGGCACCGCAACGATCCGGCCGCGCGCAGGTCGTACCCTGCTGTCGACCGGCCCTCCCCGCCGTACGCGCCACAAGCACGGACGGCGACGAAGAGGGCGTACAACCGCGACACCAGGAGTCACCACCGTGGCTGACGTACGTCCCTCCCCACAGCCCGCCGAGGCGCCCACCATCAGCGCCGACGGAGCGAGTGGCACAGGGATCCTGAGGACTCTCTTCCGGTCCGAGCAGGGCGGGCACGAGCAAGTCGTGCTGTGCCAGGACCGCGCCAGCGGCCTGAAAGCAGTGATCGCCCTCCACTCCACCGCCCTCGGCCCCGGCCTGGGCGGCACCAGGTTCCACCCCTACGCGGGGGAGGAACAGCCCGAGGAGGCGGCGGTGCTCGACGCGCTCAACCTCGCTCGCGGCATGTCGTACAAGAACGCGATGGCCGGGCTGGCCCACGGCGGCGGCAAGGCCGTGATCATCGGAGACCCCGAGAAGATCAAGACCGAGGAGCTGCTCCTCGCCTACGGCCGCTTCGTGGCGTCGCTCGGCGGCCGTTACGTCACCGCCTGCGACGTCGGCACCTATGTGCAGGACATGGACGTCGTCGCGCGCACCTGCCCATGGACGACCGGGCGCTCCCCCGAGCAGGGCGGCGCCGGCGACTCCTCGGTGCTGACCGCGTTCGGCGTCTTCCAGGGAATGCGCGCCAGCGCACAGCACCTGTGGGGCGAGCCCTCGCTCCGCGGCCGTACGGTCGGCATCGCCGGAGTCGGCAAGGTCGGCCACCACCTGGTCGCTCATCTCCTCGAGGACGGCGCCCGCGTGGTGATCACGGACGTGCGGCCGGAGGCCGTCGAGCGCGTACGCGCCGCCCACCCGGAGGTCGAGGCCGTCGCCGACACCGCCGCGCTGGTCCGCTTCGAGGGCCTGGACGTCTACTCGCCCTGCGCCCTCGGCGGCGCCCTGGACGACGCGACCGTGCCGGTACTGACCGCGAAGGCCGTGTGCGGTGCCGCCAACAACCAACTCGCCCACCCGGGAGTCGAGAAGGACCTCGCGGGCCGCGGAATCCTCTACGCCCCCGACTACGTGGTGAACGCCGGCGGCGTGATCCAGGTCGCCGACGAACTGCTGGGCTTCGACTTCGCACGTGCCAAGGCGAAGGCCGCGAAGATCTTCGACACCACGCTGTCGATCTTCGACCGTGCCGCCACGGACGGCGTGCCCCCGGCCGCCGCCGCGGACCGCATCGCCGAGACCCGGATGGCAGCGGGCGCCGGCGGCGCAGACGGAGAGGGCGGAGCGAGCCCCGAGGGACGGTGACGGCCGTCCCAAGTCGCCCCCCGGTCCCAACGGGGCCTCGGGGACGGCCGGTTCGGACCGCCCGCCCGGCTGATCGGCCGTGCCTGCCCTCTTCCCCCCGACCCCTCGGCGGGTCGACACTCGGACGCAAGGTAAAATCAGAGCTGACCAGCGAAGAGAGGGCCACCGGACGCGTCGGCCGGCGGCCGTGTCGTGCGGGCGGCGTACCGTAGGGCGTCGGAAGCAGGTACCGTTGAAGCCCTACGGGACGGTCTCTCCTTCGAGGGTCCGCTCTGAATTGTGAACGCGTGTCAAGACTCTGGGGCCGTCGAGCCCCGTCGTTGAGGGGGTCGAGCCATGGGGCGCGGCCGGGCCAAGGCCAAGCAGACGAAGGTCGCCCGCCAGCTGAAGTACAACAGCGGTGGGACGGACCTGACGCGCCTGGCTGAGGAGCTGGGCGCATCGACGTCGAGCGAGCCGCCGAACGGCGACCGCTTCGAGGACGATGAGCGTGACGACGACCCGTACGCACAGTACGCGGACGTGTACAACGACGAGGAGGACGAGGACGAGTCCTCCGGCTCTTCAGCGCAACGGCGCCGGAGCTGACGTCCACAGATCCCTGCCCGGTCCGGCCCAAGCCGGACCGGGTTCTGTGCTGTTCCAGGGCCTGCGGAATCTGCGGCGCGTGAGGCGGTCACCGCGTACGTCCTCGGGTCAGCGCGCATAGTCGCCGGTGAGCGTCACGGCGTCGCCCCCTGCCGGGCGCTCGGTGATCTCCCCCGCGATCCAGGCGTCGACGCCTCGGTCGGCGAGGGTGTGCAGCGCGGTGTCGGCCGATTCCTGAGGCACTACGGCGACCATGCCGACGCCCATGTTCAGCGCGCTCTCCAGTTCGTCGCGTGCGACGTCGCCGGCCCTTCCGACCAGGTCGAAGACCACGCCGGGCGTCCAGGTGCCGCGGTCGACGTATGCGTGCAGCTCGTCGGGCACCACGCGGGCGAGGTTGCCGGCGAGTCCGCCTCCGGTGATGTGCGAGAAGGCGTGGACCTCGGTCGTACGGGCGAGGGCGAGGCAGTCCAGCGAGTAGATCCTGGTGGGCTCCAGCAGTTCCTCGCCGAGGGTGCGGCCGAACTCGGGCACCTCCCGTTCCAGGGCCCAGCCCGCGCGCTCGAAGAGGACGTGCCTGACCAGCGAGTACCCGTTCGAGTGAAGTCCGGAGGACGCCATCGCGATCACCGCGTCCCCCTTACGGATACGATCCGCGCCCAGCACGGCGTCGGCCTCGACCACGCCCGTACCGGCTCCGGCGACGTCGTACTCGTCGGGGCCCAGGAGGCCCGGGTGCTCGGCGGTCTCGCCGCCTACGAGCGCGCAGCCCGCGAGCACGCAGCCCTCGGCGATGCCCTTGACGATCTGGGCGACGCGTTCCGGGACGACCTTGCCGACGCAGACGTAGTCGGTCATGAAGAGCGGCTCGGCGCCGCAGACCACCAGGTCGTCGACGACCATCGCCACGAGGTCGTGGCCGATGCTGTCGTGCTGGTCCATACGCTGGGCCACGGCGACCTTGGTGCCTACGCCGTCGGTGGCGGAGGCCAGCAGCGGGCGGTCGTAGCGCTTGAGCACGGAGGCGTCGAAGAGGCCGGCGAAGCCGCCGAGCGTGCCGACCGACTCCGGGCGCTGTGCCTTCTTCACCCACTCCTTCATGAGCTGTACGGCGCGGTCGCCGGCCTCGATGTCCACGCCGGCGGCGGCGTAGGTGGCGCCGGTGCCGGAAGGTTCAGCAGGCTCGACAGGCATGGGGTCGGCTCTCTCGGTCGTGGGGGCAGGCGGACGGCGGTGCTGACGGGGCAAGGGTGGCGGGGTCGGGGACGCTACGGGCGTCGCAGTGCGTCGTTGCCGCCGACGCCGGCGGTGAGGGTGCCGACGCCGTCGACGTCCGGCACGGAGGGCTGCCCTTCAGAGCGCCGGGCGGCGCCGGTTTCGGCGGTGCCCGTCTCGGTGTCACCGGTGTCGCCGGTGCCCGTCGCGGTCGGTTCTCGCAGATGCTTGCCCAGCAGTTCGGGGTCGGGCAGCGGCATCGGGTACTCCCCGTCGAAGCAGGCGCGGCAGAGCTGCGACTTGGGGATCGTCGTCGCGTCGGTCATCCCGTCGAGTGAGATGTACGCCAGGGAGTCCGCGCCCAGGGACTTGCCGATCTCCTCGACGGTGAGGCCGTTGGCGATCAGCTCGGCGCGGGTGGCGAAGTCGATCCCGAAGAAGCAGGGCCACTTGATGGGCGGCGAGGAGATCCGCACATGGACCTCGGCCGCTCCGGCCTCGCGGAGCATCCGTACGAGTGCGCGCTGGGTGTTGCCGCGGACGATCGAGTCGTCGACGACGACGAGGCGCTTGCCGCTGATGACCTCCTTCAGCGGGTTGAGCTTGAGACGGATGCCGAGCTGGCGGATGGTCTGGCTGGGCTGGATGAACGTACGGCCGACGTAGCTGTTCTTGACCAGGCCGCTGCCGTACGGGATGCCGCTGGCCTCGGCGTAGCCGATCGCCGCGGGGGTGCCGGACTCGGGCGTCGCGATGACGAGGTCGGCGTCGGCGGGCGCCTCGGCGGCGAGCTTGCGGCCCATCTCGACGCGGGAGAGATAAACGTTCCGTCCCGCGATGTCGGTGTCGGGGCGGGCGAGATAGACGTACTCGAAGACGCAGCCCTTGGGCTTCGCATCGGCGAAGCGGGTGGAGCGGAGTCCGTCCTCGTCGACGGCGATCATCTCGCCGGGCTCGACCTCGCGGATGAAGACCGCGCCGACGATGTCGAGCGCCGAGGTCTCGCTGGCGACGACCCAGCCGCGCTCGAGGCGTCCGAGTACGAGGGGGCGTACGCCCTGGGCGTCGCGGGCCGCGTAGAGGGTGTGCTCGTCCATGAAGACGAACGAGAACGCGCCCTTGACCTGCGGCAGGACGATGGGCGCCGCCTCCTCGACGGTGAGCGGCTTGCCGTCCTCGTCGGTCTGGCCCGCGAGGAGGGCGGTGACGAGGTCGGTGTCGTTGGTGGCGGCGACGGTGGGGGCGCGGCCCGCGCTCTCGGTGGACTTCGCGGCCACCAAGTCGGCGAGTTCGGCGGTGTTGACCAGATTGCCGTTGTGGCCGAGCGCGATCGAGCCGTGGCCGGTGGCGCGGAAGGTCGGCTGGGCGTTCTCCCATACGGAGGCGCCCGTCGTCGAGTAGCGGGCGTGGCCCACGGCGATGTGGCCGCGGAGGGAGCCGAGCGAGGTCTCGTCGAAGACCTGCGAGACGAGGCCCATGTCCTTGAAGACGAGGATCTGTGAGCCGTTGCTCACTGCGATGCCCGCGGACTCCTGGCCGCGGTGCTGAAGCGCGTACAGACCGAAGTACGTGAGCTTCGCGACCTCTTCCCCGGGGGCCCAGACGCCGAAGACGCCGCAAGCGTCCTGTGGGCCCTTCTCTGCGGGGAGCAGGTCGTGGCTGAGTCGTCCGTCACCACGTGGCACGCGACCGAGTCTAGGACAGGCGGCGCGTTGCTCCGAATCGGGGACATGCTCAGCCAATCCGGGTGACTCCTCCACTACCAGGGGTCACGGCGCCGACTGGCCCTGGCTTTTTGCCTGTTACGCATATTTGCGTGGCGCGCAAGAATTGCTAGGGTCCGTTGGGTGGACGAGAGCAGGGGGCAGGACGAGGCCGGGCGCGGCGCGAACCCGGAGGACGCGGGGCGCCGGGGCGGGCTGCGCGAGCGCAAGAAGCGGGAGACCCGTACGGCGCTGAGCTGGGCGGCCCTGCGTCTCGCCGTCGAGCGGGGGCTGGCGAACGTACGTGTCGAGGACATCGCGGCGGAGGCCGGAGTCTCCCCACGTACGTTCAACAACTACTTCTCGAGCAAGGCCGAGGCGATCGCCGCCCGGCATGTGGAGCGCGCACACCGGATCGCGGAGGAGCTGCGTGCCCGGCCCGAGTCGGAGCCGCTGTGGGACGCCGTGGTGAACGCGGCGCTTGCCCGCTTCGCGTTCGACGGGCAGGGCGAGGCGGACCAGGTGCCGGACGAGCGCTGGACGGCCGGAGTACGGCTGATGCTCGGCGAACCGGCGCTACAGGGCGAGTTCTTCAAGGCGAACGCGGTGGCCGAGGCCGAGCTGGCGGCGGCCGTCGCCGAACGCACCGGCACCGATGCCCGAAGGGACCTGTATCCGCGGCTGGTGGCGGCGGCCGTCGGCGGCGCCATCGCGGTGGTGATGGAGCGGCACCTCGGCAGCGACGGCGAGGGCCCGGCCGTCCCCTTCCCGGCGCTGCTGCGGGACGCGCTGGGGCAGCTCGCCGAGGGACTGCCCGAGCCGGGGCGCGGCGGGGCCGGGCGTTCCGAGAAGGTGCGCGGCGGCGGACGGCGGCAGGGGCGGGGCTCTCGGCGCCCGCGGGACGATCGGTAGAAGGGGGCGGACATGGGTTCCGGAGCGTACGGAGAGTCCGGGGAGTGGGACGTCGTAGTGGCCGGGGCGGGGCCCAACGGGCTGATGCTGGCGTGCGAGTCGAGTCTCGCGGGCGTACGGCCGCTGGTGCTGGAGCGGCTGACGGAGCGCACCCGGGAGAACCGGGCCAACGGTCTGGTCGGGCAGGTGACGCTGATGCTCGACCGGCGCGGGCTGCACGGGCGCCTCAGCGGCGGCGACGAACCGCCGCGGGCGAGCCCGAGGTTCGTCTTCGGAGCGATGCCGCTGGAGCTGAGCAGGCTGGAGCCCGGTCAGAACCGGCTGTACGGGCTGGGGGTGCCGCAGCTACGGCTGGAGCAGGTGCTGGAGGAGCGGGCGCTCGAACTCGGCGTGGAGATACGGCGCGGACACGAGCTGACGGGGCTCCGCCAGGACGAGGACGGCGTGACGGCCGACGTCTCGGGGCCCGGCGGTGCGTACCGGCTCCGCTGCCGCCACCTCGTGGGAGCGGACGGCGGGCGGAGCGTGACGCGGAAACTGGCCGGGATCGGCTTCCCCGGAGTGACCGACGACGAGATGGTCCACCGGACGGCACATGTGACGGTGCCGGCGGCGATGACCGACCCGGCGACGGGTGGACTGGACGTGCCCGGGCACGGTCTCGTACCGCCGTTCATGCATCACCGCACGGACGGCGGGCTGTTCACGTATGCGCCGTTCCCGGGACGACCGGCGATGGTGCACACGACCGAGTGGGGCGGGGGCACGGACGGGGACGGCCCCGGGGAGGGGAACCGCGGTTCCGGCGGCTCAGAGCGCTTCGGCGGCTCCGGTCGCTCCGGCCGTTCCGGTCGCTCCGGCCGTACGGGCGAAGCCGAGGCCGGCGCGGAACGGCCGCTGACGCTGGACGAGATGCAGGCGAGCGTGCGTCGCGTGCTCGGCGCCGAGGTGCCGCTGGGGCCGCCCGAGGGAGACGGGCCGCATCTGCTCCGGCGGCTGTACGGGGGCAACACGAGGCTCGCCGACCGCTTCCGCGCGGGCCGGGTGCTGCTGGTCGGCGACGCGGCGCACGTGCACTCGGCGCTCGGCGGCCCCGGGCTCAACCTCGGGCTCCAGGACGCCGTGAATCTGGGATGGAAGCTCGCCGCCGAGGTGCGCGGCTGGGCGCCGCCGGGACTGCTCGACAGCTACGAGGAGGAGCGCCGCCCCGTGGCGGAGCGCGTGGTGATGCACACGCGGGCGCAGTCGGCGCTGATCGCTCCGGGCGGTGAAGTCACCGCGCTGCGCGAGCTGTTCATGGAGCTGCTGGAGGAACCGGCGAACATCCGGCACATCGCGGACATGATGGCGGGCGCCGACGTCCGCTACGAGATGAGCCGCCCGGAGCCCGAGACGTCCGGTGGCGGCGGGCACGGCGCCGCGACCCCCAAGGGAAGCGGGCACAGCGCCGCGAACGGCGGCCCGTCCCCGCATCCCCTCACCGGCACCTGGGCGCCCGACCTGCTTCTCGACACCGGAGAGGGACGGCCCGTACGCCTGGCGGAACTCACCCGGGACGCACGCCCGTTGCTGCTGGACCTGACCGCGGACGGGTCGTACGCCGGTGAGGCACGGCCGTGGAGCGACCGCGTCGACGCCGTCGCCGCCCGGCGCTGGGAGCGCCCGGAGGACGCGTCGAGCACGGTGGAACGGGAAGTCAGGACGGGCACGACAGGGACCGCAGGCACGACAGGCTCAACCGGCTCAACCGGCTTCACAGGCACGGGCACGGAGGGCGGCGCCGGGGCCCCGCCCCCGGTGGCGCTGCTGCTGCGCCCCGACTGCTATCTCGCCTGGGTGTCGTCCTCAGCCCGTCCGGATCACGGCGAGCGCGAGGCGCTTCGCGCGGCGCTCGCCCGCTGGTTCGGCCGCCCGGCCGCCGACGCGGCAGCGACCCGGACCGGGGCCGGGACAGCGGGCCGGACAGGGACAGGGACAGGGACCGGGCTCAGCCCATCAGGGGCAACAGGCCGCTGATGTCGGCCCGTTCGCCGCCGGCGGAGACCGCGGCCGCGCTGCGGGCCTGCTCCCAGCCGATCCGCCCGGTGGCGAGCCTGATCCAGGTGAGGGGGTCGGTCTCGACGACGTTGGGCGGCGTGCCCCTCGTGTGACGCGGCCCCTCGACGCACTGCACGACGGCGAACGGCGGCACTCTCACCTCGACCGAAGCCCCCGGCGCCCGTACCGCCAGCGTGTCCGTGAGCACCCGTACCGTCGCTGCGAGCGCCTGGCGGTCGAAGGTGACGGGGCTGCCGGTGGCGCGGGCCAGATCGTCGCTGTGGACGACGAGTTCGACGAGCCGCGTCACGGTGAAGTCGAGCATCCGCATCGCACCCGCACCGTGCGGGATGAGCAGATCGCCGCGTACCGCCGACTCCAGCACGGGTTCGAGCTGCGCCACGGCCTCGTCGATGCGGGCGGCGCCGGAGGCCGCGCCGTCGGCCTCCTCGCGGGTCTCACGGTCGAGTTCGGCGGCGCCCCGGGCGGTGGATGCCGCCCACGCCGGAAGGTCCACCTCCGGGGCGGGCGCCTTCGACTCCGGCCCGGCGAGGTAACGGGGCACCGCGTCGATCTGCAACGCGATGTGCACGAGGAGCCGGTGGACGTCCCAGCCGGGGAGCCCGGAGGGGCGCGCGCACTGCTCCTCGGTCAGTTGATGCGCGGCGGTGGCGACGGCCTCGACCTGCCCGATCAGGGCCTGGCGGACGCGGGCCGGATCGTAGCTGCGCCTCTGTGGGGCTTTGGTGCGTTTGGCGGGCGGCATGGTCAAGAGGTTAGAGCCTGGAGGGGCCCTGGGTGTCCCGTGGTACGGACCGCCTGCGCTCGAAGGGTTCCGCGCTCACGTGCCCCCGGTCCGGTTCCCCGCGTCACGCGCCGTGCTCTCCCGCGCGACCAGGCGGTACGGCGCGTACAGCGTCGTGTGCGGGGCCTCCGGGTCGCCGGCGATGCGGGTGAGGAGGGAGTCCACCGCGAGCTTGGCGAGCTGCCGCTTGTCGGGGGCGATGGTGCTGAGGGAGGGGACCGCGAAGCGGGTGTCCTCGATGTCGTCGAAGCCGATCACCGCGACGTCGCCGGGGACGGTACGGCCCGCGTCGTACACCCCTCGCACGGCGCCGGAGGCGAGCAGGTCGGAGAAGCAGAAGACGGCGTCCGGCGGTTCGGGCAGCGCGAGGAGCTCGCGCATCGCGTGCATGCCGTGGGTGCGGGTGAACGCCGGTACGAGGGGCGTGAGTTCGGGCACATGCGGGAGCCCGGCGGCCTCCAGGGCCCTGAGGTAGCCGCGGGCGCGCTGGTGGGAGGTGGTGAAGAGCGGGTCGGACTGGAAGCCGATCGCTGCGACGCGGCGGCGGCCGGAGGCGAGCAGGTGGGCGGTGGCCTCCTCGGCGGCGAGAACGTTGTCAATCAGTACGTGGTCGGCCGGCACCTCGAAGTCGCGCTCGCCCAGCAGCACCAGCGGGACGCGGCGTTCGCGGTGGGCGAGGGTGGCCTGGTCGAGGCGGATCGGGGAGAGCAGCACGCCGTCGATGAGCGGGTCGGACAGGCCGCAGGCGACGCGGAGTTCGGCCGCCGGGTCGCCGCCGGTGTCCTCGATGAGGACCGATACGTCGTGCTCGCGGGCGGCCTCGATGACGGCGGTGGCCAGCTCGGCGAAGTACGGCGCGACGAGTTCCGGCACTGCGAGGGCGATGACGCCGCTGCGTCCGGTGCGCAGATGGCGGGCGGAGGCGTTGGGCCGGTAGTCGAGTTCGTCGATGGCGTCGAGCACGCGCCTGCGGGTGGGCTCCGCGACGCGGACGTTGCCACGTACAACGTTGGAGACGGTTTTGATCGAGACGCCGCCGGCACGCTCCGCGACGTCCTTGAGCCTCGTCCCGGCCATGCGTTCCCCTTGTCCCTTTTGTCCCCTGATCCCCTCGGACAAAGATCCGTCCGACGTGTTGACGCCAGATTACGCCCTGAGTACAACGTTGGAACAGCGATCCGGGACCCCTGCGGACAGGCCGCCGGCCGGCCTCGCTGTGTCGCCGCTGCCTTCGGCGGGCCCGAACGGGTTCGACAGGCTCGACGGTTCGACGGGTTCGACGGGTTCGGCCCTCTCGAAGTCGCCGACGGGCTCGGGAAGTTCCCGCAGTTCGGCAGTCCCGGCGACTCGAACGGTTTCGGCATGGATCGCGGACAGGCGTATGGACGGGGCGTGGTACGGGTGCAGAACAGGCGGAGATTCCTAGGCGCCGTGGGCTCCATCGCGGCGGCCGGGGGGCTCAGCGGATGCGGCAACACGGTCGGGCAGGCGTTCACCGGGGCCGCGGGCCCCTCGTCGCTGCTGAACTTCTGGCACCCCTTCACGGGTGGCGACGGCGCGCAGCTCGTGAAGATGCAGAGCGCCTACCGCAAGCGGCACCGTGCCACCGACCTGAAGTCGACCACGATGGTGTGGGGCGCCCCGTACTACACCAAGCTCACGCTGGCGACCCTCGGGCACCGGCCGCCCCAGGTGGCCATCACACACATGTCGCGGCTGCCGACCCTCGCCGCCTCCGGGCTGCTGCACGCGGTGTCCGACTCCGAGGCCGACGCGCACGGGCTGACCGAGGACCGATTCCAGAAGGCCGCGCTCGACCGTGCCCGTCACGACGGCAGGCTCTACGCGCTGCCGCTGGACACCCACCCCTTCGTGCTCTACTACCACAAGGACGTGGCCAAGAAGGCCGGGCTGCTGGAGGACGGAAAGCTCACCGACCTCGACGGTCCCGACAAGTTCCTCGACGCGATGCGCGCCGCGAAGGAAGCCACCGGCGTGTGGGGCGGCTCCATCGCCACCGTGAAGGACCCGGCGATGTGCTGGCGGCTGTGGTGGTCCCTCTACCGTCAGCTCGGCGCCGACCTCGTCACCGACGGCGGCCGCAGGGTGATCATGGACATGGGCGCGGCCGAGGAGGCCCTGGCCTACATCCGGCGCATGACCGCGGAGAAGCTCATACCGGCGAACGCGAACCCCAACGGCGGCGCGATCACGCTGCTGACCACGGGCAAGGCCGGGTTCCTCATGGACGGCGAGTGGCAGTTGCTCGCGGTGCAGGGAGCGCTGAAGGACAAGTTCGACATACGCACCTTCCCGCGGATCTTCGACGACGGGCCCTATGCGTGCGCCGCCGACTCGCACGCCTTCGTACTGCCGACCGCGCCCTCCCCTGAGGCTCAACGCACGGACAGGGCACTGGACTTCGTACGGTCCATGCTCGACGCCAGCTACGACTGGACCAAGGGCGGCCACATTCCCGCGTGGCAGCCCACGGCGGACTCCGGGGAGTACAAGCGCCTGGAACCGCAGGCGCACTACGCGGACGCCGCCGACGGCGCCGCCTACGACCCCGCGGCCTGGTACTCGGGCGCCGACAGCAACCTCCACCGGCGCTTCGGCGAAGTCGTGGCGACCGTTTTCCGCGGCGAGATCTCCCCCGGCCGCGCGGCCTCGCGCATGCACTCCGCCGTGACCGACCTCGCGAAGACGGAGGCGCCGGTATGAGCGCGACCACGACCACGACGGCCCCGGCGGCCAGGCCCGCGGCCGAGCCCGCGCCGAGGCACACGACCGGCTCCGGGCGCTGGACCGCCTCCGGGATGCTGCTCCCCTTCGGCGCCTTCTACGTCGTCTTCCTGCTGGGCCCGCTCGTCTACACCGGCATCGCGGGCTTCTTCAACGGCAGCCTCGTCAAGGGCGGTCTGGGCAGCTGGGTCGGCCTGGAGAACTACCGGCAGGCCCTCGGCTCCGCCGACTTCTGGTCCAGCCTGGGCCACACCATCTGGTTCACGGTGCTGACGACCGTGCCGCTGATACTCATCGCCCTCGCGCTCGCCCTGATGACGGACCGGGTCTCACGAGGCAAGTGGTTCTTCCGGCTGGCCTTCTTCGCGCCGTTCATGCTGCCCTCGTCGGTGATCTCGCTGCTGTTCATGTGGATCTACGCGGACGAGATCGGGCTGGCGGGAAGCGTGGCCAAGCTGCTGGGCGTCGACGCGCCCCCGTCGTGGCTCGGCGACCCGAACTGGGCGATGATCTCCATCGCCGCGGCGACCGTCTGGTGGACGGTCGGCTTCAACTTCGTCATCTACCTCGCCGCGCTCCAGGAGATACCCCGCGAGGTGCACGAGGCCGCCGCCATCGACGGCGCCGGGCCCTGGCAGCGGCTGCGTCTCGTCGTCGTACCCATGCTGGGCAGGGCGACGACGCTGGTCGCGGTGCTCCAACTCGTCGCGTCCCTCAAGGTCTTCGACCAGATCTACATGATGACCAACGGCGGTCCCGACGACGTCACACGCCCGTCGCTGCTGTACGTGTACCAGACCGGCTTCACCGACGGCCGCGCCGGATACGCCTCGACGGTCGCGCTGCTGCTCTTCGTCATCATCCTGCTGATCTCACTCGTCTGGTTCGCCCTGATCCGGCGCACCGAGAAGGAGGCCTGAGCACGATGGCCACCCTCACGCGGGCGCCGGCCCGCACCGCGGCGGCATCCGCCCGCACCGGCAACCGCTACGGCGTCCGCTACGCCGGTTCGGAGCGGCTCTTCAACAGGGTCACCCTCGGCGTACTGCTCGCGCTGGCGCTGCTGTGGCTGGCGCCGCTGGCCTGGGCGCTGGCGACCTCCATACGTACGCCCGCCGAACTGGCCACGGACCCCACGGCGTGGATCTCCGACAACCCGACGCTCGCCAACTACCGCGAGGTGCTCGGGGCAGGGCGCATCCCGTACTGGTACGTCAACAGCTTCATCACCTCCGCGCTGACGACGCTGCTGACCGTGTGCACCGCCTCGCTCGCGGCCTTCGCGCTCTCGCGACTGAGGTTCCGCTACCGGCGGCCGGTCTTCCTGCTGATCCTCGCGGGCGTCATGATCCCGCCGCAGCTCCTGATGATCCCGCACTTCCAGACGTTGCAGATCACGGGGATGCTCAACACCTACTGGGCGGTGATCCTGCCGCAGGTGCCCAACGTGGTGGCCGTCTTCGTCTTCAAGCAGTTCTTCGACGGCATCCCCGTCGAACTCACCGACGCGGCACGGGCGGACGGCGCGAGCTGGCTGCGCATCTACTGGCAGATCGTGATGCCGCTGTCCCGGCCCGCCATCTCCGCCGTGACGATCTTCGTCTTCGTCTGGTCCTGGAACAACTTCCTCTGGCCGCTGCTGGCGGTCACCGATCCGCAGATGATGACGCTGCCGGTGGGCCTGACCTCCGTGCAGGACGCCTTCGGGCTGCCGCAGGCCCAGTTGATGGCCTCGGCGGTGCTGGGCGCGCTGCCGCTGCTCACCGTCTTCCTCTTCTTCCAGCGCCGGATCGTCGAGGGCATCGCCGGCACGGGTCTGAAGTGACGGCGGCGCACCGCCCGTTCACGACCGGGCCCGCGCAGGGACCGGCCGTCGACGGGCGCCAGGAGGAGCCCGCGCACGGGTACGCCGACGACCACACGGACCGTCACGCGGATCGTCACGCGGGCCGCTGTGAGAACCCGTACGAGAGCCGTCACGCGGGCCCGCGCCCGCATCCCCGACCGCGCGAGCACGCGGGCCGCTTCACGGGCCCGCACGCGGACCGGCACACCGAGGAGCACGCGGACCACCGCACACGCCCGCACACCGACGAGCACGCGGATCGTCACGCGGGCCCGCACACGGATCACGACACGGACCCGCGCACGGATCAGCACGTGCCGAGCACCGGACGAGCACCGAGAGAGGCACCCACCGTATGACCGACCAGCCCGCCGGCACCGCCCGTATCACCATCGACCCCGGATTCGCGCTCGGCACCGTCGACCCCCGCCTGTACGGGACGTTCGTCGAGCACATGGGCCGCTGCGTCTACACGGGCATCTACGAACCGGGCCACGAGAGCGCCGACGAGTACGGCTTCCGCGGCGACGTCTCCCGGCTCGTGCGCGAACTCGGCACGGGCCTCGTCCGCTACCCGGGCGGCAACTTCGTCTCCGGCTACCACTGGGAGGACGGCGTCGGCCCGGCCGCCGACCGCCCCCGCCGCCTCGACCTCGCCTGGCGCAGCATCGAGACGAACCAGGTCGGCACCGACGAGTTCCTCGGCTGGGCCCGCCGCCAGGGAGTCGAGCCGATGATGGCCGTCAACCTCGGCACCCGCGGCATCGACGCCGCCCGCGCCCTCGTCGAGTACTGCAACATCCCGGGCGGCACCGCCTGGTCGGACATGCGCGTCAAGAACGGCACCCGCGACCCCCACGCCGTACGGCTGTGGTGCCTGGGCAACGAGATGGACGGCCCCTGGCAGACCGGGCACACCACCGCGACCGAGTACGGACGGCTCGCGGCCGAGGCGGGCAAGGCCATGCACCAGGTCGACCCGTCCATCGAGCTTGTGGCGTGCGGGAGTTCGAACGCGGACATGCCGACGTTCGGCGAGTGGGAGCGGCAGGTCCTGCACGAGACCTACGACGAGGTCGACTACCTCTCCCTGCACGCCTACTACGAGGAGACCGGCGGCGACCGCGCCAGCTTCCTCGCCAGCGGCGCCCAGATGGACGGCTACATCTCGGACATCGTCTCCACCGCCGACCATGTGCGTGCGGTGCGCCGCTCGCACAAGCGGATCAGGCTCTCCTTCGACGAGTGGAACGTCTGGTACCAGTCCCGCTTCCCCGGCGAGCGCGCACTGCCGCTGGAGGAGACGCCCCGGCTGATCGAGGACACCTACAGCGTCACCGACGCGGCAGTGGTCGGCTCCCTGCTGATCACGCTGCTGCGTCACGCTGACCGGGTCGCCGTGGCCTGCCTCGCACAGCTCGTCAACGTCATCGGCCCGATCCGCAGCGAGCCGGGCGGCCCGAGCTGGCGGCAGACCACGTTCCATCCCTTCGCGCTCACGGCCCGCCACGCACACGGCACGGTTCTCCGTACGGAGGTGTCGGGCCCGCTGATCGAGACGGAGAAGCACGGGCCGGTGCCCGCGCTCGACACCGTCAGCACCTTGAACGAGGAGACCGGTGAACTCACGGTCCTGGCCGTCAACCGCGACCAGACCGGTCCGCTCGGGCTGCGTGCGGCGCTCCGCGGTCTGGGGAAGCCGTACCGGGTCGTCGAGCATCTGGTCATAGCCGACGAGGACCCGGACGCGGCCAACACCCAGGCGGAACCGGAGAGGGTCGTACCGCGCCCCGTCGCCGGGACGTCCGTCAGCGCCGAGGACGAACTGGAAGCGGTGCTGCCGCCGGTGTCCTGGAGCGTGATCCGGCTGGCGCCGGAAGCCTGACCCCCCACGGGAGGCCGAAGGCCCCAGGGCGTCAGCCGCGGCCGACTCGCGCTCGCGGCCCACGAACTGCGGCCTTCGGCCTGCACGTCCCCCACAGACCGGCGCGGGCCGGGTCCCGGCCCCGGCCCGCGCCTCCGTTCCTCCGCCTGCGCGCGTCCGCGACGGGCGGCTTCCGCCTCGCGCCTCCCGGCGGTCGCGTCACCCCCGGCGGTCGCGTACTCCAGCCGTCAGGCCGCCGTATCGCCGAACAGCGCCGGGAGCACACCCTCGTGCGCCTCGCGCAGCTCGCTCAGCGGGACGCTGAACTGCCCCTGGACCTCGATCTCTTCGCCGTCCACGACACCGATGCGCGCCGCCGGCAGACCCCGGGCCGAGCACATGTCGTTGAAGCGGACCTCCTCGCTGCGCGGGACCGCGACCAGCGCACGCCCCTGCGACTCGGAGAAGAGGAAGACGAACGGCGACAGCCCGTCCGGCACGACCACCCGCGCACCGTTGCCGCCCTTGAGGCAGGACTCCGCGAGCGCCTGGATCAGCCCGCCGTCGCTCAGATCGTGAGCGGCGTCGATCATCCCGTCGCGGGAGGCCGCGATCAGGATGTCCGCGAGCAGACGCTCACGCTCCAGGTCGACCGCCGGAGGCAGCCCGCCGAGATGGCCGTGCGCGACCTGCGACCACGCCGAGCCGCCCAGCTCCTCCCGGGTGTCGCCCAGCAGATAGAGCAGTTGGCCCTCCTGCGCGAAGGCGATCGGTGTGCGGCGGGCCACGTCGTCGATGACGCCGAGCACGCCCACGACCGGCGTGGGATGGATCGCCGCGTCGCCGGTCTGGTTGTAGAGGGAGACGTTGCCGCCGGTCACCGGCGTGCCCAGTTCGCGGCAGGCGTCGGCCAGGCCCCGGCACGCCTCGGCGAACTGCCACATCGCCGAAGGGTCCTCCGGCGAGCCGAAGTTGAGGCAGTCGGTGACCGCCAGCGGACGCGCGCCGGTCGCCGCGACATTGCGGTACGACTCGGCCAGCGCGAGCTGTGCGCCCGTGTACGGGTCGAGCTTGGCGTAGCGGCCGTTGCCGTCCGTGGCGACCGCGACGCCGAGGCCCGTCCCGTCGTCGACGCGGATCATGCCGCCGTCCTCGGGCTGCGCCAGCACGGTGTTGCCGAGTACGTAGCGGTCGTACTGGTCGGTGATCCAGGACTTCGCCGCCTGGTTGGGCGAGGAGAGCATCTCCAGCACGGCCGCGCGCAGCTCGTCGCCCGTGCCCGGACGCGGCAGCGCCGCCGCGTCGTCGGCCTGCAACTCGTCCTGCCAGGGCGGCCGTTCATAGGGACGGTGGTAGACCGGGCCCTCGTGCGCCACCGTGCGCGGCGGTACGTCGACGATCTGCTCGCCGTGCCAGTAGATCTCCAGCCGGTCGCCCTCGGTCACCTCGCCGATGACCGTGGCGATGACGTCCCACTTCTCGCAGATCTCCAGGAAGCGGCCGACCTTGTCCGGCTCGACGACTGCGCACATCCGCTCCTGCGACTCGCTCATCAGGATCTCCTCGGGGGAGAGCGACGAGTCGCGCAGCGGCACGGTGTCCAGCTCGACGCGCATGCCGCCGCTGCCGGCGCTGGCCAGCTCGGACGTGGCACACGACAGCCCGGCACCGCCCAGGTCCTGGATGCCCGCGACCAGCCTCTCCCGGAAGATCTCCAGGGTGCACTCGATGAGCAGCTTCTCCTGGAAGGGGTCGCCGACCTGGACCGCGGGCCGCTTGGCCGGGCCCTTCTCGGGGTCGGTCTCCTCGAACGTCTCGGAGGCCAGCACCGATACGCCGCCGATGCCGTCGCCGCCGGTACGGGCCCCGTAGAGGACGACCTTGTTGCCGGCGCCCGACGCCTGGGCGAGATGGATGTCCTCGTGCTTCATCACGCCCACGCACAGGGCGTTGACCAGCGGATTCCCCTGGTAGCAGTCGTCGAAGACCGCCTCGCCGCCGATGTTGGGCAGCCCGAGGCAGTTGCCGTAGCCGCCGATGCCGGCGACGACGCCGGGCAGCACCCGCCTGGTGTCGGGATGCTCCGCGGCACCGAAGCGCAGCGGGTCCATCACCGCCACGGGCCGGGCGCCCATGGCGAGGATGTCGCGGACGATGCCGCCGACGCCGGTGGCCGCGCCCTGGTAGGGCTCGACGTAGCTGGGGTGGTTGTGCGACTCGACCTTGAAGGTGACGGCGTAGTCCTGGCCGATGTCGACCACGCCCGCGTTCTCGCCGATGCCGACGAGCAGCGCGTCGCTCTGAGGGGCCTTCTCCCCGAACTGCTTCAGATGCACCTTGCTGCTCTTGTACGAGCAGTGCTCCGACCACATCACGGAGTACATGGCCAGTTCGGCGCCCGTGGGGCGGCGGCCGAGGATCTCGCGGATGCGCTCGTACTCGTCCTGCTTGAGGCCGAGTTCGGCCCACGGCTGCTCGTCGCCGGGGGTGCGCGCCGCGTGCTCGACGGTGTCGAGCGCGGTGCGGCCCGTGGGTGCCGTGTCCGCCGTGGCGGCCTCACCGGCGTTACCGGCCTTGCCGGCAGCGGCGGGGTCCGTCTGCGGCGTGATTGTCATGCGGTGACCAGCCTCTTGAGTACGGAGGTGAAGAAGCCGAGCCCGTCGGTCGTCGGACCGGTGAGGGTCTCGACGGCGTGCTCGGGGTGCGGCATGAGGCCGACCACGTTCCCGGCCTCGTTGGAGATGCCCGCGATGTCGCGCCGGGAGCCGTTGGGATTGCCGCCGACGTAGCGGAAGACGACGCGGCCCTCGGCCTCCAGCGCGTCGAGGGTGCGCTCGTCGGCGACGTAGCCTCCCTCGCCGTTCTTCAGCGGAACGGTGATCTCCTGGCCCGTCTCGTAGTCGCCCGTCCAGGCCGTGCCGTCGGTCTCCACCCGCAGCCGCTGGTCGCGGCAGACGAAGTGCAGATGGTCGTTGCGGGTCAGCGCCCCGGGCAGCAGATGGGACTCGCACAGCACCTGGAAGCCGTTGCAGATCCCGAGCACGGGCATGCCCGCACGCGCCTGCTCCAGCAGCGGCTCCATGACGGGCGAGAAGCGTGCGATGGCACCGCAGCGCAGATAGTCGCCGTAGGAGAAGCCGCCCGGCAGCACGACGGCGTCGACCTGGCGCAGATCCTTCTCGCGGTGCCACAGCTCTACGGGCTCGCCGCCGGCGAGGCCGACGGCACGGCGTGCGTCGCGCTCGTCGAGCGACCCGGGAAAGGTGACGACGCCGATGCGTCCGAGACCGCCGGTCACGCGGCGGCCCCCTCTTCGCGCCGGGCGGGCTCCTCGACGCGCACGGTGTAGTTCTCGATCACGGTGTTCGCGAGGAACGTGCCCGCCAGTTCGTGAATACGGGCCAGCGCCTCTTCGGTGACAGGATCGGCCACCTCCAGTTCGAAGCGCTTGCCCTGGCGTACGCCCTCGATGCCCTCGAACCCGAGACGTGGCAGTGCGCGCTGCACCGCCTGTCCCTGCGGATCGAGGATCTCCGGCTTCAGCATGACGTCGACTACGACGCGAGCCACAGGTACTCCCGGTGATGGTGATGATGCTGAGCGATAGTGCGTGCTGCCAGCGAAGCAACGCGTTCGCCACCCTACCGGGCGCTGGAATCTACGCGCGTTGATATGCGGCCTCCCAACTCGCCGCATGCGCTTTCCTCCGGGCACCGGCGGCAAGTCACCGGCCCGGAGCTCTGGGAAAAATGCCGTGAAAAAAGTATGGTCCCGATTGCGGTCTGACACGCGAGCCGAAATACTCTCGCTTCACTCTGCAAAGCCATCGGCTGTACAAAAGAAAAAGCCCCAACCCCAATCCCGTGGATCACCCGTGTCTCCTCATGGTCTTCCCATGTCAGCGCGGAGAATCGAGTGATCCAATTCGTGATCCTGATGGAAGGTCCGATATCCGTGGCACAACGTGTAGTGGTCACCCTCTCCGACGACCTCGACGGCGGAGAAGCATCGGAAACGGTCTCCTTCGGGCTCGACGGGAAGTCGTACGAGGTCGACCTCAACATCGAGAACGCCAAGAAGCTGCGCGAGGACCTCGCCCGCTTCGTCGAGGCCGGGCGCAAGCGTGCGAAGTCGGGCAAGGCGTACCACCGCACCTCGGTAGCCCCCGACCCCCGCGCCGTGCGCGCCTGGGCCGAGTCCAACGGCTTCGAGGTGCCCGCCCGCGGACGCATCCCGAAGAAGGTCTACGACGCCTTCAACGCCTCCCGTTGACCCCGGCGCCCGGCCCTCGCGGCACGCCTGCGGCCCGCAGGACGCATCCGTACTGCGGGCCGGGCGGCCCGACTTGCCAGGCACCCCGGTTGATCCGCTAGAGTCGGGCCCGTCGCCGCAAGGGAAACCTCGCGGAACGCGCGGGTGTAGCTCAGTAGTAGAGCGCCCCCTTTCCAAGGGGGAGGCGCAGTGTGCGATTCCTGTCACCCGCTCTCGTCCTCGCCGGACCGGCATCGGAAACGATCAGGTACAGTGGGGGCGCGCCATTCGGTGAGAGCCGGATGGAAGCAGGCGGACGTAGCTCAGTTGGTAGAGCGCAACCTTGCCAAGGTTGAGGTCGCGAGTTCGAGCCTCGTCGTCCGCTCCAGAGATTCACAGCGCAAGAGATAAGAGAGCCCCGGTCGCGGACCGGGGCTTCTCCTTTTCCATGCGGAACTGCCCCGGGCGAGGGAACCACCGCGGAAGAGAACCCTTGCGGACGGAACCGGAGCGCGGATACGCGGATACGCGGCGCCTCGGGACCCGAGGCGGCCGGAAACGCGGCGCCGTCGGGAGCCGCCCCGCCGCGCCCTCGCCGGATCTCGCCCCCGGATCTCGCCCTCCCCGGCATATTCCAACCGCCACCCCCGCGGGCCCCTCGTGTGCAAGCCTCCTTGCCTGCGTATGAGGTTCGTCATACGCACTCGTGACAGCGCGCACCGGGCAACCGCCGGGCCACACGGAAGACTGAGGGACATGGATGCGATCGAGGTCGACGGACTCAAACGGCGATACGCGAAGGGCTTCGAAGCCGTGCGAGGCGTCTCGTTCTCCGTACGGGAGGGCGAGATCTTCGCGCTGCTGGGCACCAACGGAGCGGGCAAGACCTCCACTGTCGAACTGCTGGAGGGCCTGGCGCGCCCCAGCGGCGGCAAGGTGAAGGTGCTCGGATTCGACCCGTATTCGGAACGCACCGCCGTGCGGCCCCGCACTGGCGTGATGCTTCAGGAGGGCGGCTTTCCCTCGGAGTTGACGGTCACCGAGACGATTCGGATGTGGGCGGGCTGCACCAGCGACGCGCGTCCCATCCGTGAGGTGCTGGCCCAGGTCGGGCTCTCCGACCGGCGTGCGAACGTACGCGTGAAGCAGCTCTCCGGCGGTGAACGGCGGCGACTGGACCTGGCGATGGCGCTCGTCGGGCACCCCGAGGTGCTCTTCCTGGACGAGCCGACCACCGGCATGGACCCCGAAGGGCGGCGCGACACCTGGGAGTTGGTGCGTGAGCTGCGCAGGGCGGGCACGACCGTGCTGCTGACCACGCACTATCTGGAGGAGGCCGAGGAGCTGGCCGACCGGCTGGCCATCATGCGCTCGGGGCGCATCGTCACCGCCGGCACTCCCGAACAGGTCGTCGCGGAGCGCCCGTCGAGCATCCGCTTCACGCTGCCGGCCGGTCTCGCGCCGCATCACCTTCCGCCGACGCTGCCGCCGGCCGCCGTCAACGAGGGCGGTCGCGTGGAGATCCGTACGCCGCGGCTCCAGGACGCGCTCACCGATCTGCTGCTGTGGGCACGCCAGTCCGGGGTCGAGCTGCCGGGGCTGCACGCCCGTACGGCCACGCTCGAGGAGGTCTTCCTGGAGATAGCGCAACGGCCGGAGGAGGAGACGGGCGAAGGCCAGGGGCCGGGCGGCGCCGCACCGAGCCAGGACGGCCCGGCCGGCGGCGAGATGGAGGTGGAGCGGGTATGAGCACCACGGACGCGGCCACGGTCAAGGCACCGGGCAGGGTGGACACTTCGGCGATGGGGCGGCGCCTGCGTGCCCTGGGACGAGCCGAGTTGACGCTGCTGATGCGCAACAAGGCGATGCTCTTCGTCGCACTCGCCACTCCCGTACTGCTCACGATCCTGATGCGGCAGACGATCAGCGGCATGAACCTCAAGGGCACCGGCCTCTCGATGGGGACGGTGCTGATCCCGGGCTCGATCGGGTACGTGCTGGTCTTCGCCGTCTACGCCAATCTGACCGGCATCTACGTCACCCGGCGCGAGGAGCTGGTGCTGAAGCGGCTGCGCACCGGTGAGGCGAGCGACGGCGAGATCCTGACGGGCAGCGCGCTGCCGTCGCTGGTGCTGGCGCTCGGGCAGTGCGCGCTGCTGCTGGCCGGCGGTGCGGCCGTGCTCGACCTCGCCCCGCCGGAGCGGCCCGAACTCGTCGTCGCGGGCGTGCTGCTGGGACTGGTGCTGATGGTGCTGCTGGCCGCGGTGTCGGCCGCCTTCACACGGACCACGGAGGCGTCGCAGATCACCACG
Source organism: Streptomyces marispadix (assembly GCF_022524345.1). Taxonomy (NCBI): domain Bacteria; kingdom Bacillati; phylum Actinomycetota; class Actinomycetes; order Kitasatosporales; family Streptomycetaceae; genus Streptomyces; species Streptomyces marispadix. Next base: position 3,039,810 of record NZ_JAKWJU010000002.1, read on the forward strand.
TTCCCGTTCATGGCGATCTCTTTCGTGGGGTCCGGTGTCGTGGTCCCGCTGGATGTGATGCCGGACGCGCTCGCCAACGTGTGTTCCCTGCTGCCGGTGTCGCCGACCATGGAGCTGGTACGCAACGGCTGGGTGGGCACCCTGAGCGGCGCGGACACCGTCAAGGCACTCGTCGTGCTGGTGGTGTGGATCGTCCTCGGCACGCTCGCCGTACGGCGCTGGTTCCCCTGGGAGCCGCGGCGGTAGACGGAGGACGAGGAGCATGGGCACGTGATCGGCTGGTGGGTGTCCCCGAAGTACCGCCGCTGGCGGGAGCGCAGCAGCCACGAGCAGGTCGAGGCGTCGACGCGCTGGATGCTCGTGGCCTACGCCTGGGTCATCCTCATCGGCTTCGTCGCACAGCTCGTGCCCAACTCGGGCCCGGAGCCTCTGCCTTCGGCCCTCGCCTGGACCGTGCTCGGCATGGGCCTGGTGCAGTGCATGCTCTGTACCGGCGTGCTGCACCAGGCCCTCGACAGTTATCTGGGGACGCGCACCGTCGGGCGCACACAGCTCGTCCTGCCCGCGTCGCTCGTCGGGGCGATGACCGCGCTGACCGTGGCGCTCGTCGCGCTGGACGCGGTCGAGGGCGCGCTGACCGTGGGGCTGGCGCTGTACGGGACGCTGGCGCCGTTCGCGGTGACTTTCGGCGTGGCGGTGCCGCGCCGTACGGCGGCGCTGGCGCTGTGCGGCTATATCGCCGCGGCACCGGCCGCACTGGCGGCGGCGGGGATGGAGTGGTCGCGGGTGCTGGCGGCGGCGATCGTGTCGGGGCTCGGCGGGCTCATCTCGGTGTTCACCGGGCGCTCCTCGGCCTGGTACATCGCCGTGATCAGGGAGCTTCAGGAGGCCAGGGGCGTACAGGCGAGGCTGGCGGTCGCCGAGGAGCGGCTGCGCTTCAGCCGCGATCTGCACGACGTGATGGGACGCAATCTCTCCGCGATCGCGCTCAAGAGCGAACTGGCGGCGCAGCTCGCCCAGCGCGGGACGTCCGCTGAGGCGTCCGTGGAGCAGATGACGCAGGTGCAGCGCATCGCCCGTGAGTCGCAGTCGGAGGTGCGTGCGGTGGTGCGCGGCTACCGCGAGGTGGATCTGCCGACCGAACTCGCGGGCGCCCGCGGGATTCTGCGCGCCGCCGGGGTGGACTGCCGTACGGACAACGGCGGTTCGCGTCTTCCGGCACCCGTGCAGGCCGCGCTGGGCTGGGTCGTACGGGAGGGCGCGACGAATGTGCTGCGGCACGCGGACGCCACGTGGTGCACAGTATGGGTGGGCACGGACTCCTCGGGCGGCAGTGCGCTGCTGGTCATGGAGAACGACGGTGTACGTGCCGGTCCGGGCGGCGGGCGCAGCGGCTCCGGGCTCGCGGGGCTGCGGGAGCGACTCGACGGGGTCGGGGGCACGCTGCGGGCCGAACGGGTCGGCGAGAGCGGTACGTTCCGGCTGAGGGCGGAGGTCCCGCTGGCGACGGCGCACGGCGCCGGAGGCGAGGCCGCGCCCGGCACCGACGGCGGCACTGGCACGGACGGCGGCGCCGGTACGGACGGCGGCGCGGGCAGCGGCAGCGGCAGCCGCAGCCGCAGTGGCACCCAGGCCGGTGACTCCGCGGAGCCCACCGGTGGTACGGACGGGAAGGACACGGCGGAGTGAGCAGCGCGAACAGCGAGCCGGAGCGGGAAGGCGAGCGGGATTGCGTGCCCGGCTCCGGGCACGGCGGCGAAGCCGCATCCGGTGCCGCGGCCCACTCCGGGTCCGGGGCCGAGTCCGGTGCCAAGTCCAGCGCCGGGCCCGAGTCCGTGCCCGGCGGCCGGCCGCCCGGCACCATCCGCGTTCTGCTCGCCGACGACGAGCATCTGATCCGGGGCGCGCTGGCCGCGCTTCTCGCGCTGGAGGAGGACCTGACGATCGTCGCCGAGGCGGCGTCCGGGCCTGAGGCGCTGGCGATGGCCCGCGCGAACGAACCCGACGTGGCCGTACTGGACTTGCAGATGCCGGGCGCGGACGGCGTGCAGGTCGCCACGGACCTGCGTGACGAACTGCCCTCGTGCCGGACCATGATCGTGACCAGCCACGCCCGTCCGGGCCATCTCAAGCGCGCTCTCGCGGCAGGCGTCAGGGGCTTCGTCCCGAAGACCGCCTCCGCGCAGCAGCTCGCGGAGATCATCCGCAGCGTGCACGAGGGAACCCGTTACGTGGACCCGGAGTTGGCGGCCGACGCGATCAGCACTGGCGACTCCCCGCTGACGGCCCGCGAGGCCGAGCTGCTCGCCCTGGCGGCGAACGGCTCCCCCGTGGCGGAGATCGCCGAGCGCGTCTCGCTCACGCCCGGCACCGTACGCAACTACCTCTCGGCGGCGACCGCGAAGCTCGGTGCGGAGAACAGACACGCGGCGGCACGCATGGCGCGCGAGCGCGGCTGGCTCTGAGGCGCCGCCGGACGCTCGCGGGGCTGGCGGGGCGGACGGCACTCGGCGGCCGGGCACGGATGCTCAACCGGCCGCGGACTCACGTCGGTTGGCGCCGTCGTGACATCCAGCACGCGACGGGCCCCGGGCGCGCAGTGGTCGGCGGGTACCGCCCGCCTGCTCCGACAGCCGCTCACACGGGGCGAATTCGGACGATCCAGTTTCTCGGGTCGAAGCCGGGGAAAGCATTGCGATGCGGATATCTCTCCCTATCCCTTGCGTACCCCCGTGCCAATTCTCAAAGATTGAGGTTTACTTGAGCATGGCCGCCGGGAACCTGGAAAACAGGCACTGACCGGTAACGAATAGGTCCAGGCCATTATCAGCCGTGGCATAAAGCTGTCGCATTGCGCTGCAACAAACTGTCACGGATTCCTCTTCTGCCGCGCATCCCGTGCTGGCATCTTCATCCCTGCGGAAGCGAACCTGGGCATTCACGGGGAGGCAAGCGTGCGCTGGACCCGCTTCGCTGAAGTTTACGGTGACGACCGAAAGCTCAACCGACGGGGGACCCGCGCCCGGTGACCACCCTGAGCTTCCTGGCTTCGACCACTTTCGCGAGGAACAGCCAGTCATGTCTCACAAGCTCGGAGGAATCCCATGCTGGAAGAGAAGCTGAACCTGAAGATTCAGGACCAGCTCCACGAGGAGCACGCCGGCGAGATCGCCGAGGAAGCGGCTCCGGTCCTCGCCACCCCCGCTCTCGCGGGTGCCTTCGTCGGCGGTGCGGCCGTCGTGACCGGCGCGTACGCCGCCGGCAAGGCTGTCGGCTGACCACCGGCACGACACGCGGCCGGTCAACTCGGTCCGGCCGTCGACCATTCGCCCTCCACGGGACAGCGGCGTTCCGTAGGGCTCAGAACAGAAGGAGTGCGCACATGATCGATGTGACCTCGCACATCAACGAGTCGGCGGAGATCTCCGCCGTGGAGATCAACGACGCCGAGGGTGTCATCTTCACCGACTACACCCCGGTGATGGGCACCCCCGGCGCCTTCCTCGGCGGCGTCGCCATCGCCTCGGCGACGGTTGCCGCCTTCGAGCAGGGCAACAGCTGATCCAGCCACTGAGCCACTGATCACGCGGCCTCGTGGTACCCCCTTCTACGCGGCCGTATGAGACGGGGCTCCGCCCGGTCGGCCGGTCCTGACACCGGCCGACCGGGTAACACCATCATCGATGAAGGTTTCTTTCAAGTCGGCCCAGACCAACTGCCGGTTATTTGCTCACTATTCCCCGATTCTCCGCAGTTGTCTTCGCGGCCGACGCGACCTCGACTTTCGCACCACGCCCTCCCGTCATTCACCGCGACTCAGACCGCCACCCCCCACTCCGGGACCGGTACCGAGGAGACCGACGTGAAATCGCTTGCCAAAAAGCTGACCTCGACATTTCTCGGGCCGGTCCCGATCTCCCGTAGCCGTGCGCTTGCAATTTCCGAGCGGCTGACGGCGATGACTTCGCTCACATCGAGTCTCGAATACATCACCCACCAGCGGCAGATACGCCGCGGAGGGCTCAACGACTGGACGATCGCGCGGAAGATGCACGCCTCGTCGACGCGTCCCACCAGGCGCTTTCTGGACGCCGTAGGAAATCAACGGACCACGCAGGCACTGCACATCGCGCGAATCGCGGCGAGCGCCGCGCTGCTCGCCCCCGGCAACTCCCGCTGGCGGGGCGCCGCCAACGTCTTTCTCGGCGTGAGCAACGCCGCCCTCTATCCGCGCCACCGCTACGGAACGGACGGCTCCGACCAGGTCTCCTCGTTCGTCCAGACGGCCGCCGGACTGGCCCGGCTCTCCACCCAACCCGCCGTCCAGGACGCGCTGTTGTGGTACGTGGCCCTACAGGCGAACCTGTCCTATCTGGTCTCCGGCTGGGTGAAGCTGCTGGGGCAGCCCTGGCGTGACGGCTCCGCGCTCAACGGCATCATGCGCACCCGTACCTACGGGCACGAGGGCCTGTGGAAGTTGACCAACCGCTACCCGGTGCCCTCCCGTTATCTCGCGCACGGCGTGCTCGCCCTGGAGTGCCTGTTCCCAGTGGCGTACGCCAAAGGCGGTGCGCTGGCACGGCCGTTCATGGCGAGCGCCGCGGCCTTCCATCTGGCCAACGGCTACTTCATGGGCCTCGGCCGCTTCGTCACCGCCTTCGAGGCGATGCACCCGATGGTCGCCTACACCAGCGCGCCCAAGGACCACCCGGCGGTCGCGGGCCGCGACGACCGCATGCTGAAGGCCACCGCCTCCATGGCCGCCATCGGTGTGACCATTGCGGGTTTCCTCGCGGCGATGCGGAGGATGCGCGCCACCGACCCCTGGCCGCACGGCAAGGTGCTCACCAGCCGCCACGGCAACGAACTCCACTACAACGAGCGGATCTCCGACGACGAGAGGTCACCGGTGCTGGTGTTCGGTACCGGGATGATCTCCACGACGGAGCACTTCGGCTGGGTCACCGACAAGCTCGTCGAGGAGAGCGACTACGGGATCATCACCTACAGCCGCGCCGGGTACGGGCCGAGCAAGCGCCGCAGCACAGGGCCGTACACCCTCCAGGAGTCGGTCGACGATCTGGTCGACCTGGTACGGGGGTCGGTGGCCGAGGGCCGCGACGTCTACCTCGCGGGGCACTCGCTCGGCGGTGAGATCGCACGCCGTGCGGCCGTCGAACTCGGCGGCCGCGTAAAGGGCGTGATCTACCTCGACAGTTCCCACCCGGACGAGCTGACCCGCTCCAAGCAGCAGCAGGAGGCCGCGGACCGGCTGAAGGACGGGCTGAACATGTTCACGCGCAGCCTGCGGGCCGGGCTCGGTGCCACGCTCGTACGTCCCAAGTGGGTGCACGACCTGCCCGCGGAGGTACGCAGCCGGGCGTTCGCTCAGTACGCGGACAGCAAGCTGTGGCAGACCGGCATGCGCGAATGGGACGCCACGGAGGCCGACTTCCGCCGCTTCGAGGGGGACCTGCCGGCGATCGAGGCGCACGCGCTGGTGCTGTCGGCGCAGCGGACCGTCGACCGCGACCCCGAACAGCTCCTGATGCACAACGAGTTGGGCGCCGCACACCGCGGCGGGGGACGCGTCGTACACAACTCGGTGATCGAGGGCGCCGACCACGACACGATGCTCACGGACGCCCGCCTCGGCGGCGACGTGGGACGCCGGATTCTGGACTTCCTCCGCGAGGCGGAGGCCGCACAGGACGGCCGGGCCGGGAGCAGCCAGGCCGGGGGCGCCCGGAACAAGGGCGGTCAGTCCAAGGGGAACCAGTCCAAGGAGGCACGATGACCACCACCCAGAGCGGAGCCCGTTCGGCTCTCTCCCGCGCCTTCACGGGACCGGGCGGCCTCACCCGGGCCGCCGGGGCGGCACTGCTGCTCGGCACGCTCTCGGCGCAGCATCCGAACCCGCTGTTCAACAGGGCGCAGAAGATGGACATCTTCTCGGCGCTCTTCCCCAACTGGCGCTTCTTCGCGCCCACTCCGGCGCAGCACGACTACCACATCCTCTACCGGACGCTGAACCACGAAGGCGAGACGTCCAGTTGGCGGATGGTCGAGGTGATCGTGGGCCGCAAGCTGACGCAGATCTTCTGGTTCCCCGGACGCAGGCCCGAGAAGGCCGTCTTCGACATCGTCACCGAACTGACCACCCAGCTCGACAAGGGCTTCGGCGGGATGAAGAAGCTGCCCTCCTACCGAATGCTGGTCCGCTTCCTGCGCCAGCGCATCCGCGAGGACGGCGCGGCGGAGGGCGTGAAGGGCTTCCAGTTCACGCTCGTACGGGCCACCGGCTACGAGGAGACCGATCCCGAGGTCGTCTTCGTCTCCCCGTACACCCCGATGACGGCACCGGACGAGTCGCAGGGCGACGGCGAGGGCGCCCTCGGCTCGGGGCGGCCGTCCTACGAATCCCACATACGCGACGACTCACGCGGGGAGGTTCCCGCACAACCGGCCTGACCAGCCCCGGCCGGTCGCCCGGCCCGACCAGCCAGAGGCCCGACCAGCCCGAGGCCCGACCGGCCCGAACCGCAGCACACGCACAGATGTCCGCCCCCGTACCCGAGGGGGCGGGTGAACCGACTGATTCCCGGAAGGGGTCGATGCACATGTCCACCGGCTCGATCGTCATCTCCGTCATCGCCATCGTCATCGTCGCGGCCATCGCGCTGAACGTCTCCAAGAACAGCAAGAAGAAGTAAGCCGCACCGCCCGGCAGGCACTTCGGCACTCACGCAGTCAGGAAGCCGGCGGGCGCAAACGAAGCACAGCGGAAGGCCCGCACAACGAGACCGAGAGGGGGCCCTGATGAGCTCTGTGGACGACATAGGCTACGGGCGGCAGTTCGGAGACTTCTACGACCGGATCTTTCCGAGCGGCGCCTACACCGAGCCGACCGTGGCCAAGCTCGCCTCCCTGCATCCCAGCCCCGGTGAACGCGCACTCGAACTCGGCGTGGGCACCGGCCGGGTGGCGATACCCCTGGCCCAACGGGCCTTTCCCGTAAGGGGAGTCGACTCCTCGCCCGAGATGCTGGAACAGCTACGCACCAAGGCGAAGGAGGCGGACGCCGACGTCGAGGCGGTACACGGCGACATCCGCAAGTACACCGACGACGCGCGGTACGGACTCGTCTACTGCGTCTGCGCGACGTTCTCGATGATCCTCGACGCCGACGACCAGCGGGCCGTCATGCAGCACGCCGCGGACCGGCTCGCCCCCGGCGGCACCCTCGTCGTCGAGACGTCCAACCCCGGCGGGCTGCGCGCCCTCCACGAGGGGCAGCAGCGCACCTCGTACTTCATCCCCTATCCGGAGCCCAACACCGGGCTGCTGACGTACTCCACGGTCTTCGAGGAGAAGAGCCTGTGGCACGCGTCGCACATCTGGTTCGAGGACGGCAAGTCCTCCGTCGGCTCCGAACTGGCCCGGCTCACCACGCCGGAGGAGGTGGACGAGTACGCGGCAGCCGCCGGCCTGAAGCCGGTCGACCGCTGGGCGGACTGGGAGGAGACGCCCTGGGCGGAGGACTCCCCCATGTTCGTCAGCACCTACACGGCGAGGTGACCCAGGCATGAGCAGCACCCTGGAGGCGAAGGACACGCAGGGCGCCCCGGACCCACCGGACGCGCCGGGCACGGGCGCCGGTCCGGACGCGGGCCCCGACGCCGGCGCCGGTACGGGGACCGCGAGCGGCTCCCGTACCCTCCGCGCCGACGAACCGCTCGAGGCGCATCTGGGCCCCGCCCACGCACGCAGGCGGCGCGGCGGCAGCGGCCCGGCCGCCGTGTGGTACCTGGCGCGGCGCCACCGGGGTCTGCTCGCCGCGGGCATCGTGATCGGCCTGATCGGCGTGACGGCGCAGCTCGCGCAGCCGTACGCGATCGGCGAGCTGATCAAACAGGCGGGCGCGAACAAGCCGCTGACGGTGGCGATCCTCGTCCTCGTGGGGCTGTTCTGCGTCGACGGCGCCTTCTCCGCGCTCCAGTCGTATCTGATCGGGCGTGCGGGCGAGAACGTCGTCTACGACGTGCGGCTGCTGCTCACCAAGCGGCTGCTGCGCGTCGACCTCGCCGCGTACAGCAAGCAGCAGCAGGGCGACGTGCTGACTCGTACCGTCGCCGACACCTCGCTCGCGAAGATCGCACTGTCGCAGAGCCTCGCGCAGCTCGTGATCAACGGGTTCACGGTGGTGGGCGGCGTCGTCGTGATGTTCCTGATCGACGTGTGGATGATGCTCATCACGCTGGCCTGCCTCGGCATCGCCAGCGGCGTCTCGCTGGTGCTGGCGCGCAGCGTGCGCCGGGCCGCCGTCGTCAACCGCGAGGACACCAGCGCCTACGGCTCCGACGTGCAGCGCGCGCTCTCGGCGCTGCCGACGGTCAAGGCGTCCCGCGCGGAGGACCGCGAGACCCACCGCATCGGGCTGCTGGCCTGGCGGGCACGGAACTCGGGGGTGCGGGTCAACGGCCTCAACGCGCTGTTCATGCCGGCCATGAACGTCGGTACGCAGGCGGCGCTCGCCGTCGTCGTCGGCGTCGGCATGACCCGTGTGACCCGGGGGACGATGTCGATGGCGGACCTCACCGCCTTCGTGATGTATCTCTTCTACATGGTCTCCCCGCTGGTGCTGTTCTTCCTGGCCATCGGCCAGTTCCAGCAGGGGCGTGCCGCGATCCGCAGGGTCGACGAACTCACCACCCTCCCGCAGGAGGGCGGCGTGCTCGACAGGATGCGGCACCGCCCGAAGCCGCCCGTCAAGTCGTCGCTGGCGGCCGATGAGGACGCCGTCGAGTTCCGCTCCGTGCACTTCACCTACGGGGGCAAGGACGGCGCCGGCGGCGGAGAGGGCGAGGAAGGGGAGCAGGCCGCCGGGCCCGCCGAGACCCTCACCGACGTCACCTTCTCCGTGGCGTCCCGGGGAATGACCGCGGTGGTCGGCCCGTCCGGCGCCGGAAAGACCACGCTCTTCCAGCTCATCGAGCGCTTCCACGCTCTGGACGCCGGAAGCATCACCGTCGGCGGCAAGGACATCGAGACGATGCCGCTGGCGACGCTGCGCGGACTCGTCGGCTACGTACAGCAGGACACGGCGGCGATGCGCGGCACCGTGCGCGAGAACGTCGTCTACGCACAGCCCGACGCCCGCGAGGAGGACATCCGCGAGGTCATCGAGCTGGCAGGTCTCACCAAGGTCGTCGAGGAGCTGCCCGATGGGCTCGACACCGAACTGGGCGACCAGGGAAGCGGCCTGTCCGGCGGCCAGCGGCAGCGGCTGTGCATCGCACGCGCACTGCTTCAGAAGCCCGCGGTGCTGCTGCTCGACGAGGCGACCTCCCATCTGGACTCCGACTCCGAGCGCGAGTTCCGCGAGACGCTGCGCAAGGTCTCCGCTCGCTGCGCCGTCATCGCGATCGCGCACCGCATCTCGACCGTCGTCGACGCCGACATGATCGTGGTGATGAACGACGGCCGTGTGCAGGCCATCGGCAAGCACGACGAGCTGATGAAGCGGGACCCGCTCTACTACCGCCTCGCCAACTCCCAGCTCCAGGCGGCCACTTCGACCGCGTCCTGGCCCATGGACCCGTCCGGCGCCTCCGGTGCGCCCGGTTCGGCGGGTCCCGCTCCCCTGATGAACGGCGCCCCCGTGGGCGGCCCGCGGTGACCTCCACCGTCGACGCGGCGGTCGTCGGCAGCGGGCCCAACGGCCTCGCGGCGGCGGTGACTCTGGCACGCGCGGGCCTGCGGGTCGAGATGCACGAGGCCGCGGACGTCGTCGGCGGCGGTCTGCGCTGCCAGTCCTACTTCGACGGCGACATCAGGCACGACGTGTGCTCGGCGGTCCATCCGATGGCCGCCGCGTCGCCGTTCTTCCGTGAGTTCGACCTGACGGCGCGAGGGGTCGAACTCCTCGCTCCGGAAGTCGGTTACGCACATCCCCTCGACGACGGGCGGGCCGGTCTCGCCTTCCCCGACCTGGACGCCACCTGCGACCACCTCGGCGAGGACGGCCCGCGCTGGCGGCAGCTCATGGAGCCGCTGCTCCAGCACAGCACCGGACTCGTCGACTTCTTCATGGGCGGCCAGCGCTCACTGCCGGACGATCTCACCGCACCACTGCTGCTGGCGGCACGACTGCTGCCCCGGCGGCTGCTCCGCGGCTTCCGCGGCGACGTCGCCCCGGCACTGCTGACGGGAGTCGCCGCACACGCCGTGGGCAGGCTGCCGACCCTCGCCTCCGACGCCGTCGCGCTGCTGCTGGGGCATCTCGCACACGGCGCGGGCTGGCCGCTGCCACGCGGCGGCAGCGAACGCATCGCACATGTCATGGCCGACGACCTGCGGGCGCACGGCGGCACCATCCACACCGGTTCGCGCATCACTTCACTCGGCGAGCTGCGCCACGCTCGTGCCGTGCTGCTCGACACCGGGCCCGGCCAGTTGCTCGACCTCGCCGGGGACCGTCTTCCGTCGCTCTACGCACGGCAGTTGAGGCGTTTCCGCTACGGACCGGGCGCCGCGAAGGCCGACTTCCTCGTCTCCGAACCGATCCCGTGGACCAACCCGGAGGTGGGCCGCGCCGGCACCGTCCATCTCGGCGGCAGCCACACCGCGATCGCCCGGCAGGAGGGGCTGACGGTACGGGGCACACCCACCGGCGAGCCGTTCGTACTGCTCGTCGACCCCGCGGTCACCGACCCCGGACGTGCGCGCGACGGCAGGCGTCCCGTGTGGGCGTACGCACACGTGCCGAACGGCGATCCCCGCGATCCGGTCGCCCTCGTACGGTCACGCATCGAGAAGTACGCGCCCGGCTTCGGGGACACCGTGCTCGCCGCACGCGGCGTACCGGCCCGCGACTTGGACACGTACAACCCGAACTACGTGGGCGGCGACATCGGCGCGGGGGCGATGACTCTGTACCAGTCGCTGATGCGGCCCGTCGCACGCTTCGACCCCTGGCGCACGCCGCTGCCCGACGTCTTCCTGTGCTCGGCTTCGACACCGCCGGGGCCCGGTGTGCACGGCATGTGCGGTCATCTGGCGGCGCTCTCGGCGCTGCGCCACCGCTTCGGCATCCGCCGGGCGCCGTCGCTGGAGCCGGTCGCCTCCGCGGCGGCACGCTGAGGGCGGGCGGGCCCCGGGGATCGCGGGGCAGGTCTCATCCGTGCGGCTGAACGGCCGTGCCCGTCCCCGTGGTTGAGCACCGCGGGCCGCACCGTGCCGGACCGCCCCCGTCTGCTGCCGCCGTGGGCTCGGCCCGTTGATCCGGCTCCAGATCCCGGCTCGGACCGCAGCCAGATCCCCAGCTCGTGACCCCGCTCTCAGATCCAGCCGCGCTCCCTGGCGAGCAGCGCCGCCTGCGGCCGGTTGCCGGCGCCGAGGAGCTGCATCAGGTCCGCGATATAGCGACGGTAGGTACGTACGGAGACGCCCAGGTCGCGGGCGCCCGCCTCGTCCTTGCCGCCGGAGCACATGGCACGCAGCACCATCCGCTCCAGTTCGGAGGGCGCGTTCTCCTCGGTCCGCCACTCGCCGAGCAGCGTGCCCAGGTCCTCCGACTCGGCCCAGATCGACTCGAACAGCGCGAGGATGTTGGAGACCAGCCCGCTCTCCTGCGCGAACAGCGCGCCACGCGCGGTGTCTTCGGGGTCCACGGGCACCACAGCGGTACGGCGGTCGTACATCTGGATCTTCGCCGTCGTATGGGTCACGAGCCTCACACGCGCCCCGTGCGACTCCAGTTCGCGCAGATACGCCACCGTGGGCGCATGGTCGAGGGCCTTGCGGACCAGGACCGTACGGACCGAGAGTCCTCTGCGCAGACAGCGCAGCACACGCGGGCGTGCCTGGTCGATCTCGTCCTGCCGCAGCGCGACGCCGGGTTCGACGACGGCGACCTCCTCACGGGCGAAGAAGGCCAAGTCGTCTATGCGGTCGCGGATCTTCGGCGGGTCGGTGACCTGCTCGATGCCGACGACGGCCGGTTCGCGCTCCTCGCCGCGCTCCGCGCGCAGCGACGCCACCAACGGCTGGAGCTGGGTGACCCGTTGCAGCTTCTCATGCAGTTCGTGCAGCCGCAGATCGAGGAGCCTGGCCACGGCGACGTCCGGATCGGCCGCCGCGAGCCCGTCCGCCTGTCTGCGGAGCAGGCCGAGTTCACGCAGTCTGCGAAGCTCTCTCCGTGCCGCGTTCGGGGGCAGCCGGAGCTGGTCGATGAGGCCGTCGAGACCTATACCGGGCTCTCTCAGACAAAGCCGGTAGATATGTTCCTGCTCCTCGGTGAGACCGAGATACGACATCTCGTTCGTACCCAAGGTCCGTTTCCCCCTGTTCGGTCGTCCGCCAGGACCCGTGCAAGTGGGCGGTCGTCAAAGCTTGGGAACCCACATGCCTGAACAGGCTTCCGAGCATAGAAAAAACGAAGGCGTCCAACACCCCTGATTGAAAGACCATTTCGAAAGGGCCCTTCATATGGTGCGGGTCTGCCCCTCTATGCACCTTCACGGAACGCGGAATCGACTCCGGGGAAATTTCCGTGTGTTCAGCATCCGGATGGTGCCGGATCACTCCCAGTCGAGCCCCGTGAGCATGCCGTACACCTCGGCGTACTTCTCGCGGGTCTGCCGTACGACGTGATCGGGCAGCGCGGGCGGCGGCTTCTCGCCGCTCCTGTCCCAGCCGGACTCCGGACCGGAGAGCCAGTCCCTCACGAACTGCTTGTCGAACGACGGCTGGGACCTGCCCGGCTCCCACCCGTCCGCGGGCCAGAAGCGCGACGAGTCCGGCGTGAGTACCTCGTCGCCGAGCACCAGGCCCACGTCCGACTCGGCGTGCACCCCGATTCCGTCGCCGCCCTCGCCCGTCCTGTGCCCGAACTCGAACTTGGTGTCAGCGAGGATGATGCCCCGGTCGAGCGCCACGTCACGGGCGCGCTGATAGACGGCGAGCGTCAACTGGCGTAGCTGCGCGGCGGTTTCGGCCCCCACCTCGCGGGCGACCTCCTCGTAGCTGACGTTCTCGTCGTGGTCGCCGACGGCGGCCTTCGTCGCGGGCGTGAAGATCGGGCCGGGCAACTCCGAACCGTCCGTCAGCCCTTCGGGCAGCGCCAGCCCGCAGACCGTACGGCTCCGCTCGTACTCCTCCAGGCCCGAACCCGTCAGATAACCGCGGGCGACGCACTCCACCGGGATCATGCGCAGCGAACGGCACACCATGGTGCGCCCCTCCCAGTCCGCCGGTGCGCCCTCGGGCACGTCGGTGCCGATGACGTGGTTGGGCACGAGGTCGGCGAGCTGCTCGAACCACCACAGGGAGAGCTGGGTGAGGATACGGCCCTTGTCGGGGATCTCGGTCGGCAGCACCCAGTCGTACGCGGAGATGCGGTCGCTGGCGACCATGACCAGGTCGCCCGCCTCGTTGCGGTACAGATCGCGCACCTTGCCGGTGTGCAGATGCAGCAGGCCCGGAACCTGCACGGGGTCGGGCTTCTCCACGAATCCGGACACTGGTCCTCCGCGGTCGGGGTGGTCTCCCCCGGGACGCGCGAAGCGCGGGCAGCCGGGAGAGGTGTGTGCGCTTCAGCTCCCGATTGTCCCGTACGAGGGCATCGCACACCTCCCGGGGGCGGGCCGGGCGGCGGCCACGGCGGTCAGAGCCCTTGCCGTCGGCGGCCTCGCGTCAGCAGCCCTTGCAGACACGGTCGAGGAGGTTCGCGGTGGCGCGCTGCACCCGGGGGTCCACATGGCCGGGACGGTCGAGGGCGGGCGACCAGGCGAAGGTGCCGGAGCAGAAGACGAGCGCACCGGACGGCGCACGGTAGAGGGACGTCTCCTGATGGCGGCGCACCCCGCGTATGTCCTCGTACGGGGAGTGGGCGAGCAGCACACGCTCCGTGTGGTCCGGCAGATTCGTACGCGGGTAGTAGCAGTCGGCCTCGCCGGCGACCAGACCGGGCAGCGCGTCGCCCTCGCCGACACCGGTGGACTCCCACAGCCAGTGGTCGCTGTTGCGCACCACCAGCGGGTACGGCTCCGGCACCTGACCCGCGTACTGGATGCCCAGCACCCGCTGCTCCGGCTCGCCCTGGGTGCGCCACTGGGCGGGCCGCCCGGGGCCGCGGCGCTTACGGCACGTCAGCAGGCGGTCGGGGGCGCCGCCGGGCAGCGGGTCCAACTGGACCTGCCAGTACATGGTGTCGGCGGAGAGGAAGACCAGCGAGGTGCCCTTGTCGCGTGCCCGCTCCACCGCGCGGCGCATGGGCACCGTCCAGTACTCGTCGTGCCCGGGGAAGACGACGCCTCGGCAGCGGGACGGGTCGACCCGTCCCGCGTGCAGATCGCGGGCGTCGGCGTAGGCGATGTCGTAGCCCTGGCGCTCGGCCCAGCGGATGAAGTCGTAGGCGTGGCCCACGTGGAGGGGCAGACCGGCACCGGCGTAGGGACGGTCGAAGGAGACGGTGACGGCGGCGTCCGCCTCGCCCAGCAGCCGCCCGTCCTCGTCCCACGAGTGGTAGAAGCTGGCGCCGGTGCGGCCGTCCTCCGGGAAGAGGTTGTACGCCTGCCACGTGATGTCCGGCAGTACGAGGAGGAGGTCGGCGGGGGTGCGGTCGCGGACCGTGAACGGGATGTGCGAGCGGTGACGACCGTCGGCGGTGGTCAGTACGGCGACATAGGCGCCGGTGGCCCAGTGTTCGGGGATCTGCAATCGCCACGACAGCCACCAGTGGTGGCAGGAGACGGTCTTGTCGGCGGCGAGCGGCGCCGGCTGTCTGATGCCCGACAGCCGCGGACTGGTGGTGATCTTCCGCGCTCCGTCGCCGTCGTAGTGGCCGATGCGGTAGATGTCGACGCCGAAGGACTGGGGCGGATCGACTGTGATGCGGAAGTCGATGGACTCTCCGGGCGCCGTGCCCCCGTCGCTTCCGGCGAAGCCCTTGATCTGGCAGTGCAGATCGTCGGCCGTACGAGGGCGGCCCACGCCGGGGTGGCGCCGGACGCGCTCGCCGCACAGCACGTCCTCCAGCCCTGTGTGGTCCACGTACCAGGGGATCATGCGCCCGTTGTCGAAGTGCTGCTCGCCGAAGCGGAGCCAGGGGAGCGGCCCCTGCCCGCACGGGTCGGTCAGCGCGTGCGCCAGCGCTCCCGACTCCCAGCGCCGGATGTCCTCTTCCTTCCCCACCTGTGACCCGACCCCCACTCTCGTCGACGCCCCCCGAAGGAGCCACCCCATCACATTACGCGAGCAGCGCGTCACCCCCCGCAGCAGATGTGAGGAAGACGAAAGGAGGGATCAGACGAGACGGACAGGTTTGTCCGGCCTGACTCCCACGGCCGCCATCCAGTCACGCAGCGGCCGGGAATCGCCCTCCTCGACGAGGCCCAGCACGTGGCCCGTCAGGTCCGCCCTGCTCACCCCGTCCACCAGCAGCGCGGGGCCGTCGAGCCAGTCCAGGCCGGGGGCCGCTCCCGCGGTGTCCACGGCCGCGCAGCAGATCACCGCCGTGATGTGCTCCGTCATCAACTCCCGCCCGGTGCGCGGCGCTTGGAGGGGAAGTCCCATGGGTGTCACGGCGGACCCGCCGGGCCCGTCGCCCACGCCCGGTATGAGCGGGCCCACGAGCGCCTCCTCGCGCGACTCACGAGCGCTCTCGCGTGCGACCGCGGCCCCTATGCGGGCGGCCAGCTCCTCCGTGCGGTCCGCTCCGCCTTCGGCCAGCCACTCCAAGATCCGTACCGGGGTCGCCGCGGCCTCGGCAGGGCCGCCGGGACGGTCCAGCGCATCGAGATGCGTGAAGAGACGGGCCGCGCGGGCCCGCCAGATGCGGTCCACGACCTCCTCCGGATACGCCTGCCAGTCGACCGGCGCCCAGTCCGGGCCCGCCTCGGCCGGGCCGCCGTGGAAGAGGCGGGCGGCCAGCAGCGAGACCGCCTCGTCGACGGCGCCGGGCTCGTCCAGCAGATCGCACGCGGGACGCTCCCCCAGCCGCGAGGTGAACCCCTCGGCGAGCCTGTCCCGGTGGGACAGCTCCGTGAGCGCGGAGACGACGCCGGCGTCGAGGCGGGCGGGCCACCGCCCGATGCGCCACGCGGGCAGGGCGACTCTCGTCAGCAGCCTGTCCCAGCCCGCGTAGGCGAGGCCGACCTGCTCCTGCGCCGCCGTACGCAGCGCGTGGTCCACACCCTGTGCACGGGAGGCCGCCGCCGCGGCGACGCCCCGCTCCATCTCGGCCGCGTGCTGCGCGCAGGCGCGGAGCATCAGCCGTGCGCAGAAGCCCGCGAAGCGCAGCAGCGCCCGGTGGACCGCGCCACGGGCCCGCGCCGCCGTTCCTGCGAGGGCCGTCGCCTTGCCTGAACCGGCAAGTGCCGTATGTGAACCGGGATGTGGCTCGCCCGCCCGGGCTTGTGCCTCGCCCTCACGCCGGGCCTGCGCCTTGTCGGCGACCGCGACCGCCGCGTCCAAACCCCTCACGAACCGGCGGGCCGCCGCTATGTCCGGATGTGCCGAGGGACCGGTGCCCGCGACGACGGGGGCCAGCAGGGCACGCAGCTCCGCCACCCTCATCCACCACAGGAACGGCGAGCCGATCACCAGCACCGGAGGGACCCGCTCCCGCGTGCGGTGCGAGCGGTCCTCCAGCCAACTGTCGCAGTCGGGGGTGAGCGCCACCGCCGAGGGCACGGGGACCTCCAGCCGCTCGGCCAGGTCCCGCACCAGCTCGTAGAGGTCCGCGGCGGCGCTCTCCTCCACGGGCACCGTCGGGGAGACGGCGGGCCGCGACCGGGCGATGACCGCGGCGACACCGGCCGCCGTCGCCAGCGCCAGCACCGCAGCGCAGCAGAGCGCGACCCGCACACCGGCCCAGCCGGGGCCGCCGACGCGGCCCGTCGTCTCCGCCGCGAAGACGATCACCGCACCCGCGGCGGGCAGCAGTGCGAGAGCGAGCGCCGCGCCGCGGATGCGGAGCACGGAGAGAGCGTGTGAACGCGCGGAGCGCGTCCCTGCCTGGCGGCCCACCACGAACTGCTCACCCCCATCCCTACGGGCCCGCACACCCGGGCTCAGTGGTCCCCACTGTGGCACCGCGCACCGACACCGCAATGTGCGCGGGGCCACTCGGGACACAGCCGGGCATACGGTCGGAACGTCCCATTCGACTTGCGCGGAACCCTAGTTGGGGCCCTGACAGCCGTCAGCCGCTCCGCTGTCCGGTCACTCGATGGAATGGCTTTGGGGAAAGCTCTTGCGTCCGTGGGGGGTGCGAAAGGTGTCCGCCTTGCTCCCTTTCGCCCCTCTTCATGGGGAGTCGGGCGGTCGCTTCACGCCGGTTCAGGCCGTGGCCGCCGCCCGTTCAGGCCGTGGAAGCCGCCGCTTCCGCCGCGATGTCGCCGCGGTGATGCGAACCGTCCAGCCGGATACGCCGCACCGCCTCGTAGGCACGTTCACGCGCCCCCGCCAGCCCCTCGCCCGTCGCCGTGACGGACAGGACGCGACCGCCCGCGCTGACCACCCGGCCCTCCGTGTCGCGCTTGGTGCCGGCGTGCAGCACATACGCCTCGGGCCCGTCCAGCCGTGCCACCTCGTCCAGGCCCTCGATCACATCGCCCGTACGGGGCGCCGCCGGGTAGTCCCGCGCCGCTACGACGACGGTGACTGCCGCCTCGTCGCTCCAGCGCGGCGGCGGTACGTCCGCGAGCCGCCCCGTGGCCGCCCCGTACAGCAGCCCGGCGAGCGGCGTACGCAGCCGTGCCAGTACGGCCTGGGTCTCCGGGTCGCCGAAACGGGCGTTGAACTCGATGACGCGCACGCCCCGCGACGTGATCGCGAGTCCCGCGTAGAGCAGCCCGGAGAACGGCGTGCCACGGCGCCGCAGTTCGTCGACGGTGGGACGCAGCACCGTCTGCTCGATCTCCTCGACCAGGCCGTGCCGGGCCCAGGGAAGCGGCGAATAGGCGCCCATGCCGCCGGTGTTGGGGCCCTCGTCGCCGTCGTAGGCGCGCTTGAAGTCCTGCGCGGGCTGGAGCGGCACGACGGTCTCGCCGTCGGTCACCGCGAAGAGCGACACCTCCGGGCCGTCCAGGAACTCCTCGATGACGACCCGCCCGCAGGCACGCCCGTGGGCGCGTGCCGCCTCGATGTCGTCCGTCACCACGACGCCCTTGCCCGCTGCCAGTCCGTCGTCCTTGACGACGTACGGCGGGCCGAAGGCGTTCAGGGCCTCGTCGATCTCCTCCGGCGTGGTGCACACATGGCTGAGTGCGGTCGGCACCCCGGCCGAGGCCATCACGTCCTTGGCGAACGCCTTCGACCCCTCCAGCCGCGCCGCCTCGGCGGACGGCCCGAACACGGCGACGCCCCGCGCCCGCAGCGCGTCCGCGACACCCGCGACCAGCGGCGCCTCCGGCCCGATGACGACGAGATCGGCGTCGATCTGCGGTGTCTCCGCCAGCGCGGAGACGGCGGCGCCGTCGGTCGGGTCGACGGCGTGCAGCGTGGCGACCTCGGCGATCCCGGCGTTGCCGGGCGCACAGTGCAGCCCCGTGACCTCGGGGTCGAGCGATAGGGAGCGGCACAGGGCGTGTTCGCGGGCGCCGCCGCCGATGACCAGAATCCTCACGGGAGCAGCCTAGACGTCGCCCTCGGCGCCCTTCACACGGCACTCTTTCGAGTGAGTCCGGAATCGCTCCTATACCTGAACAGTGCACAATTCCGTGGGAGTTCAGCCGCAAAGTGGTGTTGCGTCCCCACTTACGGCGGTAGGAAGGGCCCTTCGAATCGGTCGTGGGCCGTCGTGCGTTCGTTGTGGGGTGTGGCTGTGAGCAAGCCGGAGATGCGGCCGGGGGCTGGACGGGCCTTCCCGCTCGGTGACTGGGGCGAGCCGGGGGACCGCCTCGACGAGCTCTACGTATGGGTCGAGCAGCGCGCTCTGTTCATCGCCGACTGGTATCTCGCCGACCGCACCCGCAAGCGGCTCGGTGCACGTGTACTGCGCACCGGCGCCTCCCTGGGTGCGACGGCGGCGGCGCTGCTGCCGCTGCTCGCCCTCACGGGCACGCTGCCCAGGGGCGTCGCCCTCTGGGGTTATGTGGCGCTGCTGGCGGCCGTGATGTGCGTGTTCGCCGACCGCTGTTTCGGGCTGACCACGGGCTGGATCAGGGACGTCGCCACCGCGCAGGCCATCCAGCGGAGGCTGGAGGCCCTTCAGTACGACTGGGCGTCGGAGTCGGTGCGCGAGATGCTCGGGCCGAAGGAGGGCGGCGCCAACGAGGCGGCCGAGCGCGGGCTGACGCTGCTGCGCCGCTTCACCGAGGACGTCTCCGAGGTCGTACGGGCCGAGACCGCGGACTGGATGCTGGAGTTCAGGCCGGGCTTCACACCGCCCGCCTCGCAGCAGGACACGGGACAGCCGGCTCGTCCCGCGGAGGTCTGCGTCGCAGCGCAGAACGTGCACCGCTTCCCGAAGTCTCCGGGGCTACGCCCGAGCATGCCCCGCCAGCGGCCGCCGGAGGAGCCGTCCAACTGAGCCGTGCACGGTGAACGCGCGGCGGTGGAGCGGCAGTTCAGGGGCCCCTCCCCGGGCAGGAGCGCATGATCGTAGGCCACCGGCACCGGGCTCCGTATCGCGCCTAGCTGAAGACGATCATCGACCCCTGCGCCAGGCTCCGTGTCGCCGCCGCGTGCAGCCCCAGCCAGACGTGGCGCTCCTGTGCGAACGGGCCCTCCCCGTACGCGACGGGCGTCTCAGCGGGCTCCTCCAGCTCCGTGGGCCGCGACGGGGACTGCGGCGCCGGCGGCGGTGCCGCCGGGTCCAGGCCCAAGTACGGTGCTACGGCCTCAAGTTCGCGCAGCAGCCCGTGGCTAGAGCCCAACGGGCCCCCGCCGTCGATGAGTTCGTCCGTAGCGAGCGGCACGGGGAAGTCGAGGGGCACATACGCGCCCGCGTGGTCGTAGTGCCACACCAGATGCGACTGCTGCACCGTCGACTCGAACATCTCAAGCAACTGCTCGTAGTCGCCGCCCAGTTCGTCGACGGGCGTCACCTCCAGCCCGCAGAGCTGGAGGATGTGCGCGCGGCGCAGGAAGTGCAGTGCCTCGTAGTCGAATCCGGCGACGGGCGCGACCTCCCCCGACAGGCCCGGCATGTAGTTGTAGACGGGCACCGGAGGCAGTCCTGCCTCCGTCAGTGCCTTGTCGTACGAAGCGATCTCCTCGGCGAAGGGGTTGTCGGGGCTGTGGCACAGCACATCGACGAGGGGAACCAACCAGAGATCACACGCCAAGAGTCGCTCCATCCGCAGCCGGGGATGTCAGCGTAATGCCGCGCCCGGGGCGTGTTCACCAAGGCGGCGACTTCTCCGCGATCGCCAGCGCGTGCCGGTGGTATTCACCGGCGATCCGGTGCGCGGTCTCGGCGTCCTCGCGCTCCACGGCGTCCACGAGTTCCCGGTGCCCGGCCCACAGCCGCTTCGACACCTCCGGCTCCTTGCGCAGGCAGGGCACGCTGTAGACCCAGCACTGCACACGCAGCCGGTCGAGGAAGTCGCAGATGTAGCGGTTGCCTATGACGTCGCCCAACTCCCGCCAGTAGCGCAGGTCGTAGCCGATCAGCACATCGAGGTCGCCAGCGCGTGCGGCACGGACCGCGGCCTCCGCCCGGCGCCGCACGGACGCGAGGACCGCCTCGTCGAGCGTGAGCACCGGGACGGGGCCGTCGTCGGTGAAGTAGCCGTGGAAGAGGCCGTCGAGCACGACCATCCGCGCCTTCACCATCGAGCGGTAGTCGTCGACGGTGAACTCGTGCACGCGGAAGCCCCGGTGCTGCTCCACGTCCAGCAGCCCCTGCGCCGCCAGGTCGACGAGCGCCTCGCGCACGGGCGTCGCCGACACTCCGTACTGCTCCGCGATCTCCTTGACCGTGAAGTGGCTCCCGGCCGGCAGGCGCCCGGCCAGGATCTCGTCACGCAGCGCGGAGGCGATCTGCGACCGCAGAGTGCTTCGCTTGATCATCGACCGGCGGTCGTGTGCGCGTCCGCGGCCGAGAGCGCCTCGTCGAGGATCTCCAGGCCCTCCTTGGCCTCCGCCTCGCTGATGGTGCACGGGGGCACGACATGGGTGCGGTTCATGTTGACGAACGGCCACAGGCCGCCGCGCTTGCAGGCCGCCGCGAAGTCGGCCATCGGCTTGTTGTCGGCACCGCTCGCGTTGTACGGGACCAGCGGCTCACGCGTCTCCTTGTCCCGTACGAGGTCCAGCGCCCAGAAGACGCCCAGGCCCCGCACCTCGCCGACGCAGGGGTGGCGTTCGGCGATCTCCCGCAGCGCAGGGCCGATGACGTCCTCGCCGATCCGCGCCGCGTGCTCGACGATGCCCTCCTCCGCCATGGCGTTGATGGTCGCTACGGCCGAGCCGCACGCCAGCGGATGCCCGGAGTACGTCAGCCCGCCCGGGTAGGGACGCTTGTCGAAGGTGGCGGCGATCTCGGCGGAGATGGCCACGCCGCCCAGCGGCACATAGCCGGAGTTGACGCCCTTGGCGAAGGTGATCAGGTCGGGGGTGACGCCGAAGTGGTCGGCCGCGAACCACGCTCCCGTACGCCCGAACCCCGCCATCACCTCGTCGAGTACGAAGACGATGCCGTGCCGGTCGCAGATCTCGCGGACGCCCGCGAGGTAGCCGGGCGGCGGTACGAGGACGCCCGCCGTGCCGGGCACGGTCTCCAGGATCACCGCGGCGACGGTGCCGGGGCCCTCGAAGGCGATGGTCTCCTCCAGGTGCGCCAGGGCACGTTCGGACTCCTGCTGCTGCGTCTCGGCGTAGAAGTGCGAGCGGTACAGATGCGGACCGAAGAAGTGCACGGCGCCCGCGGCGCCGGTGTCGTTGGCCCAGCGGCGCGGTTCGCCCGTGATGTGGATCGCGGCGGCGGTGTGGCCGTGGTACGAGCGGTACGTGCTCAGCACCTTGGGGCGGCCGGTGTGCAGCTTCGCCATGCGCACGGCGTTCTCGACGGCCTCCGCGCCGCCGTTGGTCCAGAAGACCTTGTCCAGGTCGCCGGGGGTGCGCTCCGCGACGAGCCGCGCAGCCTCCGCCCTCACGTCGACGGCGAATCCGGGCGCCATCGTGCACATGCGGGCCGCCTGCTCCTGGATGGCGGCGACGACCTTGGGGTGCTGGTGGCCGATGTTGGTGTTGACGAGCTGGGAGGAGAAGTCGAGGTAGCGGTTGCCGTCGTAGTCCCAGAAGTACGAGCCCTCGCCGCCGGCGACCGGCAGCGGTTCGATCAGCCCCTGCGCCGACCACGAGTGGAAGACGTGTGCGCGGTCCGCCGCCCGTACGGCCTGGCCGGCGGCCGGGTCGGGCACGGAGGCGGCGGGGCCCGCGGCAGGGGTGGTGTTCGTACTCGTGCTGGTCACGTGCTGGCTCCTCTGCTCGGGGAAGGCGCCGGTGGTACTGCCCACGGCCGTGGAACGGCCCACAGCCTAGGGCCTGTCCGAAAAGAGCGTCGTCCTCCCGTCGGCAGCCGGGGTGCGGGCGGGCCTGACGTTCCGCTTGAGCCTCGGCGGCCGAACGATCCTGAGGATCTTCCGCGCACGGCTCACTCCGCCTGTGCGTGCCTGCCGATAGCGGACGTCGACGACGGTGAGATGGCGGCCGTAGTCCACCTCCTGGATCTTCCACGAAAGCGGCTCCCCGAGGTGTTCCTTTACGAAGGAGTCGATGGCGGCCGGGTCGGTGACCGCCGCGTCGAGCGTGACGAGCGCACGCTGGGTGCGCGCGAGGAGCCGCGGGTGGCCGGCCGCGTAGACCACGGCGAGCGGCAGGGCGCACAGGATCGCGGTGAGGCCCAGACTCACGTTCGGCAGGCCCGAGATGAGGCCGAGCACGAGCGTCGTGAAGTAGTAGGCGACCTCTTCTGTCTGCATGGACTCCGACCTCAGCCCTACGATCGACAACACGCCGATCAGGCCGAACGCGAGCGCGATACCTCCCTTGTCGCCGCTGCGGCCGAGGGCGGCGGCGAGCGCGAACAGCGAGACGTTCAGCGCGAGATACCCGGGGATCAGATCCCTGCGCCGGTGCCGCGGATAGTAGACGGCGAAAGTCAGCACACATACCGCGGCGATGTCCAGGGCGAAATGGGCGAGTATCCGGCTGATCAATTCCATATCGGGAAAATAAGGGAACCGGTGAATCAGGGAACCACTACGGCCATCACCCCACCGATAAGGGCGAATTGAGAGCTTGTCATCTCAATTGCGGCCACCCGTACGGGAACTGAGCGGCAGAGACCGGACGAGAACGGAAACCGACCGCCGTGCCCGCCACGTGTTATCGGATCGGGTCCGGGCTCCGCCCGAAGCCCGCCGCCCGCCGACTTATTCTCATGGCAGTCTCATGGCAGGCGGATACCCGGGGGGAAGAGGTAGCAGATGAAGCGGCTCGGCGCCGAAGACCCGCGCTGGATCGGTGACTTCCGGCTGCTGGGCAGGCTGGGCGAGGGGGGCATGGGCCGGGTGTATCTGGCCCGTTCCAAGCGGGGACGCACGGTCGCGGTCAAGGCGGTGCAGAACGAACTCGCACGCCAGCCGGACTTCCGCCGCCGATTCGCCCAGGAGATCACCGCCGCGCGCAAGGTCGGCGGCGAGTGGACCGCGCCCGTGCTGGACGCCGACACCGAGGCCGAGACGCCGTGGGTCGCCACGGGCTACATCGCGGGGCCGTCGCTCGCCGAGGTCGTGGACGAGCAGTTCGGGCCGCTGCCCGTGGAGTCCGTCATGGCTCTGGCCTCCGGGCTGGTGCGGGCGCTGCACGACATCCACCGGGCGGGGCTGGTCCACCGCGACCTCAAGCCGTCCAACGTGCTCATCACGATCGACGGTCCGCGCGTCATCGACTTCGGCATCGCCCGCGCCCTGGACTCGGCGGTGCAGTCCGCCGGGGGGCTGACGCGTACGGGCGCGCTCGTCGGCTCCCCCGGTTTCATGTCGCCCGAGCAGGTACGGGGGTTGCAGACGACGCCCGCGAGCGACATCTTCTGCCTGGGCGCGGTGCTGGCGTACGCGGCGACGGGGCGGATGCCGTTCGGCACCGCGGACAGCGGAGTGCACGCGCTGCTGTTCCGCATCGCGGAGGAGGAGCCCGAACTCTCAGGGCTGGACGGCCCGTTGCTCGACATGGTCGCGTCGTGCCTGGCCAAGCCGCCCGCGGAACGGCCCACCCTGGAGGCGCTGCTGGAGCGTACGGAGGGCGGGCTGAAGGGCACCTGGCTGCCGGGCGAGGTGCTCGCGCAGCTCGGGCGCCACGCGGTGCGACTCCTCGACAGCGAGGACCCGGAGACCGTGGAGCAGCCCGGTCACGCGGCGGCGCCTACCGGCACGGCACCGACCGGCATGGCTACGACCGGCACTGCACCGACCGGCATGGCACCGACCGGCACTGCACCGAGCAGCGCTCCCTCTACGCCGCCCCCGGAACCGGCCGCTCCGTCGACTCCACCGCACGGGCCCGGGGCACCGTCGGCGCCGTCCACCCCACCGCCGTCCGGCGGTTACGGTCCGCCCGCGAGCAGCCCGTACTCGACGCCGCCCGGACAGCAGCAGCCGCCATGGCAGCCCGGGTTCCCGGGGCAGGCGCCGGGGCCGGCGCCCGGCCCCGCGCCGATGCCCCACCAGCCGAACCAGCCCAGCCGGCCGAACCAGGCCGCGCCGCCCAACAAGCCCGCCCTGGCCGCCCGTTCGGCGCGCAAGCTGTCGCAGTCCATCACCGTGCTGCTGAGCCTCCACATGCTCGTCGCCGTGATCGCCGTGATCGTGGAGATCGCCGTGATCAACACGCTCAGCGACGCGGAGGGGCGGTACCTCTACGCCTTCGATCTCGAACGCATCAACGGCTACGGGGGACTTCAGGGCGCCACCATCGCCGTCGAGGTGATCGGCTTCCTGCTGAGCGTCACCCTGATCGTGCTGTGGCTGACGTGGTTCTGGCGTATGAGGGCCAACGCCGAGACCTTCGCGCCCGGCCAGGTCCGCTACACCACGGCGATGTCCGTGTGGTGCTGGTTCATCCCCGTGTGCAACCTGTTCATGCCGAAGCAGATCATCAACGACGTCTGGCCCGCGAGCGATCCGTCCGCCCAGTGGTACGGATACGGGCCGCGCCCGCAGACGGGGCGGGGCGTCGTCACCGCGTGGTGGACGATGTGGCTGATCTACTTCGTCTTCTTCACCGGCAACTGGGAGAGCTGGTACGAGCAGGAAAGCCTCGACTCCGCCCAGCAGACGGCCTCCTTCGCCCTGTTCGGCGACGTGTTCGGCATTCCGGCCGCGATCCTCGCGATGGTCGTGGTCTCCCGGCTCACCGCCATGCAGGACGGCCGCCTCTCGGGACGTACCGCCTGACGGCTGCCCGCCCGGAACGCCTGTCTCGAAGACGCATCGCCCTGCGGCCGTTCCCGGGGACGTAACGGCCGAAAACCGCCTGAGAACCGCCCTGTTGTGAAACGACGGGCGCCGGGCGGCGGCGAATCAAACGGGAACGCGTTGGCAGCCCGACTGTGACCTTCGCGACGGAGAGTGAGAGGGTTCCGGCGCACCAAGACCAAGAACGACGTGGGGGGACGACATGGCAGATCTGGCTGCGGACGATCCGCAGACCATCGGCCGCTACCGGCTGCTCAGCAGGCTCGGCTCCGGCGGCATGGGCCGTGTCTATCTGGCCCGTTCCGAGGGCGGACGTACGGTCGCCGTGAAGCTGATCAAGGCCGAGCTGGCGGCCGAGGCGGAGTTCCGCTCCCGCTTCCGGCTGGAGGTGGAGGCCGCCCGCCGTGTGGGGGAGCGCTGGACGGCGCCGGTGCTGGACGCCGACACCGAGGCCGAGAACCCCTGGGTCGCCACCGGCTACATCGCGGGCCCCTCCCTGGAACAGGTGGTCTCCAGCCGTACGCAGGCCGGGGACGGCCCCCTCCCCGAGAACACCATCCGCACGCTCGCCTACGGACTCTCCAGCGCGCTGCTCGACATCCACGGCGCCGGTGTGGTCCACCGCGATCTGAAGCCGTCGAACGTCCTGGTCACCATCGACGGGCCGCGCGTCATCGACTTCGGCATCGCCCGTGCGCTGGACGCCCTTCCCGACTCGACGGTGACCGGCACCGGGGTCGTCGTGGGCTCCCCCAGCTATATGTCGCCCGAGCAGATAAGGGCACAGCAGGTCACTCCGGCCAGCGACGTCTTCTGCATGGGCTCGGTGCTCGCATACGCGGCCACCGGCCGTACGCCCTTCGGAAGCGAGGGCGGCGGTATTCACGCGGTGATGTTCAACATCGCCTCCGCCGAGCCCGATCTGGAGGGGGTCGAGGAGCCCCTGCGCGGGCTGATCGCCTCGTGCCTCGCGAAGGACCCGGCCGAGCGCCCGGCGCCCGAGGACGTCATCGCGGGCGTGCAGCCCATCTCGACCGGTACGGCCTCGGCGCCGTGGCTGCCGGCGGCCCTCATCGCCGAACTGGGCCGCCACGCCGTCCAGTTGCTCGACACCGACACCCCGCCCTCGGGCTCCGGGGCGCCGGACGTTCCCGGCGGCGAGGACGCCACCGAAGCGCGTACGCCCGCCGCGCCCGCTCAACAGGCCGCCCCCGCACACCAGTCGGGCGCCGCGGCACCGGAGGCCGGGCCGTCCGTAGCAGGTGCCGCTCCCGCTCCCGTGCGCCGCCCGCGCAGGCGGCTGGCCATCGGCGCGCTCGCCGCAGTCGTCGTGGCGGGCGTCGCCTTCGTGGCGTCCGGCGCCGAACTTCCGCTGCTGGACTCGGAGAAGAGCGGCAACAAGACCGAGTCCTCCGACATCCCCGAGAGCTACGTGGGCACTTGGAGCGGCAGGGTCGAACGGGACGGCGAACCCACGGGCCAGTACCGCCGGTTCGTCGTCTCACACGGCAAGGTCGGCGAGGTCGTGGCCAACAGCATCAGCCTCGGCGAGAACTACGAGTGCAAGAGCGACGGCAAGCTCGTAGCGGCGGGCGACTCGCTGGAACTGGACACCAAGGTCGTCAAGAGCGTGCCCGAGGATAAGTGTTCGGCGCTGGGCTCCCACAAGCTCACCGCGGGGCCCGGCGGTTCGACGCTGGAGTGGGAGGCCGCGGGCCGTACCGCCACGCTCCACCGGGTCGCCGAACCGGAGAGGCTGCCGAAGGAGTATCTCGGCGAGTGGCAGCGGCCGTTGCCCGCGGGCGGCACCCAGCGGCTGACCGTGGAGCAGGTACGGACGGGCTCGATGTCCGTCGGCATGGTCTCGGAGGCCACCGACGAGCACTGCGAGGCGAAGGCCGATCTGTTCTCCGTCGGCGGGGGCGGTGAGGCCGTACGCATCGGACCGCCCACCGTCGACAAGACCGCCTCGACCGGTACGTGCGCCACCGGCGACTCATCCTCCCTGAGCGTGGAGGACGGCCGCCTGGTGCGCACGTTTCCGAACGGCGGGAAATTCTCGTACACGCGCCTGAACTG
Organism: Streptomyces marispadix; assembly: GCF_022524345.1. Lineage (NCBI taxonomy): Bacteria > Bacillati > Actinomycetota > Actinomycetes > Kitasatosporales > Streptomycetaceae > Streptomyces > Streptomyces marispadix. Next base: position 3,067,319 of record NZ_JAKWJU010000002.1, read on the forward strand.
AAGGGCCACGCGCCCCGACTGAAGGGCCCGGACCGACAGTCCGGAATCAGCGGGCCCCGCACCGGCTCCCGGCCGTCGCGAACTGCCCGGCGCCCGGGGCCGTTTGGGCCCCGGGCGGCTACTTCGTCTCCAGGTCCCTGCGCCTGAACCCGGCCAGCCCCACCGCGATCAGCACGGCAGCGACCGCCGTGAGCACGGCCAGCGGCATCCAGTCCAGGTCCTTGGCGGGAAGCTGCGGCACGTGCCCGAACGGGGAGAGGTCGTTCATCCAGTCCGGGAACTGGAGGATCTGCCCCAGGTATCCGACGAGGAACGCATACGCGGGTACGGCCCACGCCGCCGCCGTGAACCGCGGCAGCCACCCGAAGAGCACCGCCACGACGCCCGCCGTGACCCACAGGGCCGGTGCGTACGCCAGTGCCGCACCGGCGAGCGACAGCACCAGCCCGCCGTCGCCCGTGGACGCGGCGCCCGCGATGCCGAAGCCCAGCCCGGCCAGCAGCAGCGTGAACGTGCCGCCCGCGAGCGTCACCGACAGGTGGCTCCAGACCCACCGCGTACGGGACAGGCCGGTGGCCAGCAGCGGTTCGGCCCGCCCCGCGCTCTCCTCGGAACGGGAGCGCAGCGCCGCCATCACCACGTAGACGGCGGCGATCACCGCGTTGACGATCATGACGATGGAGGCGAAGGACTCCACGAACGACGAGCCGCCGGTCTTCGCCAGCGCCTCGTCCATGACGTGGACGTCCTTCAGCATGTCGTCGACGTCGCCGAGGAGCGACCCGTACATCGTCCCGAGCAGGAAGAGGGCTGTGCCGAAGCCCGCGACGGTGCCGCGGTGCAGGCGAAGCGCGAAGCCGAAGGGGCGCGTCAGCGCGGCCGACGCCGTGCGCCGCCCGGGGCGCGGATTGCGCAGGCCCTCTCCCACGTCGCGCCGCACGCTGAGCACATAACCCGCGCCGCACGCCACGAGCGCGGTCGCCGCCATCGGCAGCAGCGGCCACCACAGGTCGTCGACGAAGGGGTAGCTGCGCTGCGCCCAGCCGATCGGCGACAGCCAGGAGAGCGTACCGTCGCCGACGTCGCCCGCGGCACGCAGTACGTAGGCGAGCCCGAGCACGCCAAGAGCCATCCCGGAGGCGCCCCTCGTGTGCCCGGTGATCTGCACGGTGATGGCCGCGACCCCGGCGAAGACGGCGCCGAGCCCGGCGAACGCCGCCCCGTACAGCAGCGACCCCTCCCAGTTCACGCCCTCGATCCCGGAGCTGCCCAGGCCGAGCGCGAGCAGCCCGCCGAGCAGCAGCGAGGCGCCGACGGTCACGGTGAGCGCGGCGGTCAGCGCGGCATGGCGCCCCACGACGGTCGAACGCAGCAGCTCCGCACGCCCGCTCTCCTCCTCCGCCCTCGTGTGGCGTACGACGGTCAGCACGCTCATCAGCGCGGCGAGCACCCCGTAGAAGCCGATCACCTGGTGGCTGAGCATCGCGCCGAGGTTGTAGCCGCCTTCGAGGTAGTGGCGGGGCCCGGTCATGGCGAGCGCGGCCGGGCTGCCCATGGTCTTCGCGACGGAGGCCCGGTCGGCCGCGTCCGGGTAGAGCCCTTCGAGCTTGCCGACGGTGGAGAGCCCGACGAGCGCGAGCGCGGCGATCCACGCGGGGATGCGTACGCGGTCGCGGCGCAGCGCGAACCGGATCAGTACGCCGGTGCCGGCCAGCGAACCGCGGGGGCCGTGCGGACGAGTCCCCTCAGCGGACGGACCTGCCGGGGCCGTGCCGGCCGGGGCGCCCGCGGTGGCCTGGCCTGCCTGGGCGGCCATCACGCGGCTCCCACGGACCCGTTGACGCCGTGGCCGTTGGCCGCCAGCTCGTCACCGTAGTGCCGCAGCATCAGCTCCTCCAGCGTGGGCGGATGGCTGGTGAGGCTGCGGATGCCGAGCGTGCTGAGGTGGCGGACGGCACCGTCGAGGTGGGCACCGTCCACGGCGAAGTGCACGCGGCCGGCGTCGGTACGTACGTTGTGCACTCCCGGCAGCGCGTCGAGCCCGGCGACGGGGCGCTCGGTCTCCGCCTCGATCGTCGTACGCGTCAGATGGCGCATGTCGCTGAGCGTCCCGGACTGCACGATCTTGCCGAGGCGGATGATGCTCACGCGGTCGGCCAGCTTCTCGACCTGGGCGAGGATGTGGCTGGAGAGCAGCACGGTCTTGCCCGCGGCCTTCGCCTGGAAGATGACGTCCTGGAAGACGACCTCCATCAACGGGTCGAGTCCCGCGGTGGGTTCGTCGAGCAGCAGCAGCTCGGCGTCGGAGGCGAGGGCGGCGATGATGGCGACCTTCTGCCGGTTGCCCTTGGAGTAGGTCCGGCCCTTCTTCGTCGGGTCGAGGTCGAAGCGCTCGATCAGCTCGTCGCGGCGCGCGGTGTCGAGGCCGCCCCGCAGACGCGCGAGCAGGTCGATCGCCTCTCCGCCGGTGAGCGCGGGCCACAGCTCCACGTCGCCCGGTACGTAGGCGAGCCTGCGGTGCAGGGAGACGGCGTCCTCCCACGGGTCGTGGCCGAGGAGCCGTGCGTTGCCGGCGTCGGCGCGCAGCAGCCCGAGCAGTACGCGGATGGTGGTCGACTTGCCGGCCCCGTTGGGTCCGAGGAAGCCGTGCACCTCGCCGGTGCGGACTTCGAGATCGAGGCCGTCGAGTGCGCGGAGCCAGCCGAAGGTCTTCACGAGACCGGATACCGAGATCGCGGTGGCGGATGTGTCCATGGACAGGACGGTACGCTCGCTTCACAAATTTGTGAAGTTAAGGAAGCGTTAGGATCTGCGGTACGACGCTGAGCAGGGAGGAGGGCCCGGACCGGTGACGCCCACGAAGAGACCAGAGCCCGAGCCGCCGCGCGAGGCCCCGCCCGAGCCCTCCGTCGAGGACGGCTTCGAGCCCGAGGGCTACGACACGGCCGCGTCCACATTCGTCGAGCGCTTCGCCGCCGACATGACCGAGGCAGGCATGCAGCGCATGGCCTCCCGCGTCTTCGCCTGCCTGCTCGCCTCCCGCGACGGCTCGCTCAGCTCGGCGCAGCTCGCCGAACGCCTCCGCATCTCCCCGGCGGCGGTCTCCGGCGCCGTCCGCTATCTCTCCCAGGTCCACATGGTCAGCCGCGAACGCGAGCCGGGCTCGCGCCGCGAGCTGTACCGCGTACACGAGAACGTCTGGTACGAGGCGCTGCTCGACCGCGACCAGCTGCTGACCCGCTGGACCACCACGCTGCGGGCGGGCGAGAAGGCCCTGGGGCCGGACACCCCGGCGGGCCGCAGGGTGCGCGACACCTACGACTTCCTGGAGTTCATGCAGGGGGAGTTGGAGGGAATGCTCGACCGCTGGTACGCACACCGCACCAAGAGGGACGAAGGCACGGGCGGTGCGGACGACGCGGGCGGCACGGGCGGTGCGGACGACCGGCAGGGCCCCGCGCGGTCGGGCGGCGAGCGCTGAGACCTCAGGCGGGAAGCGTGAGGCTCCACGCCCCCGCCAGCGCGGTCCACGTACGTACCCGCACAGGCCCGCCCACCAGGGCGTCCGCACGGTAGCGGAAGTCCGGGCCCGACACCGTCACCGCCTTCGCACGGGCCCGCACCAGACCGGCACGGTCCCGCCCCTCGGGCCGCACGGTCACCTGGGCCAGGCTCGGCACACCCCCGCTCGGCAGATGAGAGGAGCCGGGCGAACTCACCGACACCTCCCGCACCGGCCGGTCCAGATCGGCCAGCAGCTCGCCGTCCGCCTCGACCCGGAGCCGCTGAGCGGCGGCCCTCGGCCGGCACGCACGCGACAGCGCCGCCTTCGCCCTCAACGCACCGCCGCGGCCCGCGTCTTCGGGCCCGCTCGGCTGCCCCGGGATGCGGATGCCGCCCAGCACCACGCCGCCGCTGTCGTCTATGAGCAGGCCGAGCCGCTGCCGTACACCGTCGAGCACGGTACGGGCCGCGGAGACCGCGTCCGCGGGAACGCCCAGTCCGCAGGTGACCGCGGTGGTCTCCGCCGCGCCCACCGGGACCACCGACAGCACCGCCTCCTCCAACTCCCGCTCTCTGTGCAGCAGTCGGACGGCTCTCAGCAGCGCCCTGTCGTCGCCCACCACCACCGGGCGGCGGCTGCCGCGGCGTGCCAGGGCGCGCTCGGTCTCCTCCGGCCCGTCCGGCAGGCACAGCTTCACGCCCGGTGCGCCCGCGCACAGCACGTCACGCGCGATGCGCACGGATTCCCCGTCCCACAGCTTGGCAGCGGGGTCGATGACCATGAGCAGCGAGGGCTGCGAGGTCCCCGCGGGGTCTGGAGCCGACACCTTGTTCCTCTCTCAGGTAACCTCTCGGTGCAAGAGCCCCTGTCGCTGTTGCGCCAGGGGCTTCCTCTATCTGGGGCACCGGTCCGCGGCTCTTGCGACGGCACTCGCCACGCACGTGGGACATGCCCCGCCCGGAAGGGGTGTACGCCTGTGCCCGCACTCGTGCTGCTCGGTGCTCAGTGGGGTGACGAGGGCAAAGGGAAGGCCACCGACCTCCTCGGCGGATCGGTGGACTACGTGGTGCGTTACCAGGGCGGCAACAACGCCGGCCACACGGTCGTCGTCGGCGACCAGAAGTACGCGCTGCACCTGCTGCCTTCGGGCATCCTCTCCCCGGGCTGCGTCCCCGTGATCGGCAACGGCGTCGTCGTCGACCCGTCGGTCCTGCTCTCCGAGCTGAGCGGGCTGAACGAGCGCGGCGTCGACACCTCCCGCCTCCTGCTCAGCGGCAACGCACACCTGATCACGCCGTACCACACCGAGGTCGACAAGGTGACGGAACGGTTCCTCGGCAAGCGGAAGATCGGCACCACGGGGCGCGGCATCGGGCCCGCCTACGCCGACAAGATCAACCGGGTGGGCATCCGCGTCCAGGACCTCTTCGACGAGTCGATCCTGACGCAGAAGGTCGAGGCCGCCCTCGACTTCAAGAACCAGGTCCTAGCCAAGCTCTACAACCGCCGCGCCGTGCGCACCGAGCAGATCGTCGAGGAACTGCTCGGCTACGCCGACGAGTTGCGCGGCTACGTCGCCGACACCACCCTGATCCTCAACAACGCCGTCGACGAGGGCAAGGTGGTCCTCTTCGAGGGCGGCCAGGGCACGCTGCTCGACGTCGACCACGGCACCTATCCCTTCGTGACCTCCTCCAACCCCACGGCGGGCGGCGCCTGCACGGGCGCGGGCGTCGGCCCCACGAAGATCAGCCGCGTCATCGGCATCCTCAAGGCGTACACGACCCGCGTGGGCGCCGGGCCCTTCCCCACCGAACTCCTCGACGCCGACGGCGAGTCGCTGCGCGAGATCGGCGGCGAACGCGGCGTCACCACGGGCCGCGACCGCCGCTGCGGCTGGTTCGACGCGGTCATCGCCCGCTACGCGACCCGCGTCAACGGACTGACCGACTTCTTCCTCACCAAGCTCGACGTACTGACCGGCTGGGAGCGCATCCCCGTCTGCGTCGGCTATGAGATCGAGGGCCGCCGCACCGACGAACTCCCCTTCAGCCAGAGCGACTTCCACCACGCCAAGCCGGTGTACGAGTTCCTGCCGGGCTGGTCGGAGGACATCACCAAGGCGAAGTCCTTCAGCGACCTCCCGAAGAACGCACAGGGCTATGTGAAGGCACTGGAGGAGATGTCCGGGGCTCCGATCTCCGCGATCGGGGTCGGACCCGGCCGTGACGAGACGATCCAGATCAACCCCTTCTTGTAAGGGCGGAGTTGGGGTACTGGTGGGGGCTGCCCCGCCAGTACCCGCCCCGTCACCTCCGCCCCCGACGAAACGAGGAACGCCGGCCGATGCCTGATCAGCCCCAGCCCTCCCCGTCCCACTCTCCCGCCGCCTCAACGTCCCCGTCCCCGTCTCCGCTGATCGAAGCGCTCGGGCTGCAACCGCACCCGGAGGGCGGCTGGTTCCGCGAGACGTGGCGCAGCGATGTCGTGGTGCGCCCCGACGGGTACGACGGTGAGAGGGCGAGCGCCACCGCGATCTACTTCCTCCTCGGTCCGGGGGACGAGTCGCGCTGGCACGTCGTACGGTCCGCCGAGATCTGGCTGTGGCACTCCGGATCGCCGCTCCTCCTCCACCTCGGCGGCGACGGCGAGCGGCCGAGCGCCGAGCCGCGGACGCTGACCCTCGGCCCGGATGTCGCAACCGGCCATCTGCCGCAGGCAGTTGTGCCGCCCGGGGCCTGGCAGAGCGCCCGTCCCCGGGACCGCGACGGGGAGACCCTGGTCAGCTGCGTCGTCTCGCCCGGCTTCGACTTCGCCGACTTCCGCATGCTGCCGTGAGGCGCTGATTCACGGTCGGTGACTCACCGCTGAGCGCGCTCCGCTCACGACAGCGCGTCGGCGAGCACGCCGAACGCGGGCGTGCCCGGCGTGAACGGCGCAAAGTGACCCGCGCCGGTCAGCACGTGCAGCCGCGCGCCCCAGTCGTTCGCGTAACGCCGTGACAGCTCCAGCGGTACGTCCACGTCGGCCGTGCCGTGCAGGATCTCCACCGGCACACGGGGCGGCAGCCGCATGGGATCCGCGTCGGGCAGCAGCTTCGGCACCGCGTCGTCACCGCCCAGGAATTCGCTCACGGCGCCGTTGCTGAGCTGCAGTTGGTGCGCCCTCGCCAGGTCGGCGACCGGGGCGACCGCCACGACGCGATCAGCCGCGCGCTCCCTCTGCGAGGCCGCCCACAGCGCGAGGTGCCCGCCCGCGGAGTGCCCGAGCAGGACGTTCGGCGTTCCCAGGTGATCGAGCGCGGCGCCGATGTCGCGGGGCGTCTCCGGCCACCCGCCGCCACCGCCCACGCGACGGTATTCGACGAGCTCCACGGCCATGCCCCGCGCCGCCAGCGCGGCGGCGAACGCCGAGAGGTGCGTGCGGTCGTACGCCTCGCGCCAGTAGCCGCCGTGCAGCACCGTGACGCGCGGCCCGAAGCCGTCCGTGCCGTAGAAGTCGACGACCTGGGAGGGGTGTCGGCCGTAGGCGACAGTGCGTTCCGGCGGGACCGGCTCCAGACCCAGCAGTGCTTCCTCTTCTCCGGCTCCCGCTGCTGCGTCACCCACGCGAACTCCTCCCCCGCGGCCGGTGGCTCACCTCATGCTTCGCGCCGGCTTGCGAGCACCACGTCCGCGAGAGCACGCGCCGCGCGATCGGCGTCGGCGAACGACGTGTAGAGCGGCGTGAACCCGAAGCGCAGCACGCCGGGTCTGCGGAAGTCGCCGACGACGCCGCGTGCGTGCAGCGCCGACATCACGCTCTCCGCCTTCCCTTCCAGCTCGCCCTGGCACAGCAACGAGACCTGGCTGCCTCGCCGTCGGTGTTCCTCCGGGGTGAGCGAGGTGAGCATGCCCGGCGGGACGTGCGTACGCACACGTGCGAGGAAGAAGTCCGTCAGGGCGAGGCTCTTGGCGCGAACCGCCGCCAAGTCGACGCCCTCCCAGACCTTCAGGGCCTCCTCCAGCGCGAGCATCGACAGGATGTCCGGCGTGCCGACCCGGCCCCGTGCCGCACCGTCGCGCGGCACGTAGTCGTCCGCCATGGCGAACGGGTCCGCGTGCGAGGTCCAGCCGGGCAGCGGGCTGTCGAACCGGCCCTGCGCCTCTCGCCGTACGTAGAGGAACGCGGGCGAGCCGGGGCCGCCGTTGAGGTACTTGTACGTACAGCCGACGGCGAAGTCCGCGGCGGACGCGTCGAGTTCGACGGGCAGCGCACCCGCGCTGTGGCAGACGTCCCATACGGCGCGGCCTCCCGCACGGTGCACGGCTGCCGTGACCGCCGCCAGGTCGTGCAGCTCGCCGGTGCGGTAGTCGACGTGGTTGACGAGCACGGCGGCGGTCGAAGGGCCCGCCGAGGCCGCCATCTCCGAGACGGGCACGGCCCGTACCGTGGCGCCGGTCAACCGGGCGGCGGATCGGGCGACATAGCCGTCGGTGGGGAAGGTGGCGGCGTCCACGAGGATCTCGTCGCGCTCCTCGCCGTGCTCCTCGCGGGCGAGGCGCACCGCGCCCACCACGGCCTTGAAGACGTTGACGCTGGTGGAGTCCCCGACGACGATCTGCCCTTCGGCCGCTCCCACGAGAGGTGCGATGCGGTCGCCGATCCGCTCGGGCGCGCTCCACCAGCCCGACTCGCTCCAGGAGCGGATACGCAGCCGCCCCCACTCGCGCTCCACGACCTCGGCGAGGCGGGCGGGCACCGAACGGGGCAGCGCGCCGAGGGAGTTGCCGTCGAGATATACGACGCCCTCGACGCCGCCGCTCCCGTCGCCGTCACCGTCGTCGGCCGGTACGTCCGGCCCGTCGAGCACGAAGTCCTTGCGTCGGTGGGCGAGTTCGTCGGCCGCGTCCAACTCGGCGGCGCTCGGGCCGTCCTGCGGCTCCCACGCGTCAGACATGGCTGCGCGCCGTCCACAGCTCGGGGAAGACGTTCTTCGCGGCACGCTTCTCCAGCCAGGCCACACCGGCCGAGCCGCCCGTGCCGACCTTGGCGCCCATCGCCCGCCTGGTGGCGACGAGATGGTCGTTGCGCCAGCGCCACACCAGCTCCGCGACCTCAGTCAGCGCCTCGCCGAGCCGTACGACGTCGTCCTCGCCGGACTCCGCGCCGGCGCCGCCGCTCTCCTGCCGTGCGTACGCCGCGACCCACACGGCCTCGACCCCGGGGTGCGGCCGGTACGGCTCCGAGACGTCCCTCGTCAGCACCTCCCGCGGCACGTCCTCGCCGCGCCGGGCCAGGTAGCGCAACACCTCGTCGTACAGGCCCGGTTCGTGCAGCGCCTTCTCCAACTCGTCGTGCACACGCGGCGCTCCGCGGTGCGGCACGAGCATCGACGCCGACTTCTCCCCCAGCAGGAACTCCATCCGCCGGTACATCGCGGACTGGAAGCCCGAACCCTCCCCCAGCGCCGACCGGTACGCGTTGAACTGCGCCGGCGTCAGATGCGCGAGCGGCTCCCAGGACGCGTTCAGCGACCGCAGTTCGTAGGTGGAGCGCTTCAACGCGGCCAGGGCGCCTTGGAGTTCGTCCTTGCGCAGCGACTTCGCGGCGGTCTCCCACTCGTGCACGACGACCGTGAACCACAGCTCCATCACCTGCGTGGTGACGAGGAACGCCATCTCGCCGGGGTCCTCGGACAGCGGATGCTGAAGATGCGTGAGGACGTCGGCCTGCACATAGTCCTCGTACGGAGTGGTGCCTTCGAAGTCCAGATCGGGTGCCTGCGTACCGGCCGCGGGGTCTTCGACGTCGTGCGACATCGCTTCTCCTCAACGTGGTGTCCGGGTAGCGGTCCGCTCCTGTTCATCTGGGCAGTGGAGCCCCGGTCCCCTCAGGCCCGGCTCCGGTTCTCCGGTCGTGCGGGCCTGGCACTCATCATCGGGGAGGCGGCCCGCCGGGACAAGAGCACCTGGTCAGGGCCCAGGTCATATGCCCGGCGGGCCGTCGGCGACCGGCGGTGCGCGCTTCCCGCACACCGCCGGCGGCCCTCTCCGCATTCCCTACGAACCCTACGAAAGGGTCGCCGCGGCCGTGGGCGAACTCTCCTTGAGGAACGTCGAGCAGCGCTCGTACTCCTCGTGCTCCCCGATGGCCTGCGCTGCCCGCGCCAGCGCGTGCAGCGAGCGCAGGAAGCCGCGGTTCGGCTCATGTTCGAACGGCACGGGCCCATGGCCCTTCCAGCCGTTGCGGCGCAGCGCGTCGAGGCCGCGGTGGTAGCCGGTGCGCGCGTACGCGTAGGACTCGACGACCCTCCCCGCCTCGAAGGCGTCGTCCGCGAGCAGCGCCCACGCCAGCGACGACGCCGGATGCTTGGCGGCCACCTCGACGGGCGCGGTCCCGGAGGCGAGCAGCTCGCGCGGGCCGGGGTCGTCGGGCAGGTGGGTCGGGGGCGGGCCCCCGAGCAGGTTCTCGTGGATGCTCATGGTCTCCAGTCTGCCTTGTCGTCACGGGACACAGTCGTGGCTGTGCGAACCCGGCGGCCGGGCCCCCTTCACCCCGCGGACACCGGGAGGGCGCGTCGCACGCATCGGGAGCGCACCCCGCACACACCGGAAGGGCCGGCCGTGGAATCACGGCCGGCCCTCCGACGGCTCGGCTCACGACTGCACGGCGGGAACCTCATCCCCGCCTCTGCCGCCGCTACTTCAGCCGGGTGCCGGTCGAGCGCAGGTTCGCGCACGCCTGCTGCACGCGCTCGGCCATGCTCTTCTCGGCCGCCTTGCCCCAGCTACGCGGGTCGTAGACCTTCTTGTTGCCGACCTCGCCGTCGACCTTCAGCACACCGTCGTAGTTACGGAACATGTGGTCCGCGACGGGACGGGAGAAGGCGTACTGGGTGTCGGTGTCCAGGTTCATCTTCACGACGCCGTTCTCCAGCGCCGTGGCGATCTCGGTGTCCGTGGAGCCGGAGCCGCCGTGGAAGACGAAGTCGAACGGGTTCTGCTTGCCGGACTTCGCGGCCACGCCCTCCTGGAGGTCCTTCAGCAGCTCGGGGCGGAGGACGACGTTGCCCGGCTTGTAGACGCCGTGCACATTGCCGAACGAGGCGGCCAGCAGGTAGCGGCCCTTCTCGCCCAGGCCCAGGGCCTCGGCGGTGCGCAGCGCGTCGTCGACGGTCGTGTACAGCTCGTCGTTGATCTCGTGGCTGATGCCGTCCTCCTCGCCGCCGGTCGGGGTGATCTCGACCTCGAGGATGATCTTCGCGGCGGCGGCCTGGGCCAGCAGCTCCTCGCCGATCTCCAGGTTGTCCTTCAGCGTCTCGGCGGAGCCGTCCCACATGTGCGACTGGAAGAGCGGGTTCTGGCCCGCGTCCACGCGCTCCTTGGAGACGGCCAGCAGCGGACGCACGTAACCGTCGAGCTTGTCCTTCGGGCAGTGGTCGGTGTGCAGGGCGATGTTGACCGGGTACTTCTTCGCGACGATGTGCGCGAACTCGGCCAGCGCCACGGCACCGCTCACCATGTCCTTGCTGTACTGCCCGCCGAGGAACTCGGCGCCGCCCGTGGAGATCTGGACGATGCCGTCGCTCTCGGCCTCCGCGAAGCCGCGCAGCGCGGCGTGCAGGGTCTGCGTCGAGGTGACGTTGATGGCGGGGTAGGCGAACTTGCCCGCCTTCGCCCGGTCGAACATCTCGTTGTAGACCTCGGGGGTCGCGATGGGCATCTGTCCGCTCCTTGGGTTCCTCGGGGTGCGTTTCGGCTCTGCTGCGGCGTCTGGATTCTCACGGCGCCCGGACCGGATCGACGGAGGGGCCGGGCCCGGACCGGATCGACGGGAATCGACGGAATCAACGGAACGACGTCATCGTCGCCTCCCATCCTCCCAGACGGACGGCAGTGCGTGAGCCGCGCCTCATCCGTGGCCCGCCGGGTCCCCGGACGGCGCCCGTACCGGTTCCGCAGGCCTGTTCCGCAGACAGGTTCGCAGCCCGGCTCCCCAGTCCGGCTCCACGGGCCGGTTCCGTCGGGCCCGTCGCGTCAGATCGCGTCGGCCCGTCGGTCAGGCCAGACCGAGGTCCGCCAGGTCGTACGCGTGCAGATACGGCAGGCCCGCCTGCTCGACGGCACCCGCCGCACCGCGCTCGACGATGGTCGCCACCGCCACGACCTCCGCGCCCGCCTCACGGGCGGCCTCGACGGCGGTGAGCGGGGAGTTGCCGGTGGTCGAGGTGTCCTCGACGATCAGCACCCGCCGCCCGGCGATGTCCGGACCCTCGATGCGGCGCTGAAGACCATGCGCCTTGCCCGCCTTGCGTACGACGAACGCGTCCAGCCTCCGGCCCCTGGCCGCCGCCGCATGCAGCATCGCCGAGGCCACGGGGTCGGCGCCGAGCGTCAGCCCGCCGACGGCGTCGAAGTCGAGCCCCTCGGTGAGGTCCAACATGACCTGCCCGGCGAGCGGCGCGGCCTCCCCGTCGAGGGTGATGCGGCGCAGGTCGATGTAGAAGTCGGCCTCCTGGCCGGAGGAGAGGGTGACCCTGCCGTGCACGACGGCCTTTTCCTTGATCTGCCGCAGCAGCGCGTCTCCAGTGCTCATGTGCGGGAGCCTATGCGGCCGGCCTCCCGGGCCTGCGGGCCCCTATGAGAGCGTCCGCCAGCTCCAGGTGGTGGCGGCCTCCAGCGGCTGGATCGCGGTGACCAGGTGCGGATGGGAGTTGAGGCCGTTGGGCGGGCCCGTCTGCGGCTCCACGCACACGGCCTCCGGCTGCTCGTCGTAGACCACGACCCACTCGGCACGGCTCGTGACCTTCAGCTCCAGCCTGCCCGGCCAGGTCAGTGTCACGTCGACGCCGTCGGGCATGCCGAAGCAGTCGTCCCACGGGCCTGGCTTCGGCGGCACGCGCTTGCCGGTTGGCAGATGGTCGACTCCGCGCTCCTCCTGCCACTCCGGTTCGAAGTCGATACGTACGCCGTCGCCCCGCCCGTACGGATCGCGCAGGAACCACGGGTGCCAGCCCGCCTGCGCGGGGAAGCTCGCATCGGTCGCCTCGACCCCGAGGGTGAGCGTGAGGCTCTCGCCCCCCTCGTCGAGTTCGACGATCTGCGTCACCCGGCCCTCCCACGGCCACGGGTCGCTCAGTTCGCAGATGAAGGCCGCCGAGCGTCCGTCCTGCCGCAGGGTGCGCCAGGCGGCGTCGCGCACAGTGCCGTGGATCGCGTGCGGGCCGCTGTCCAGGGGGAGTTGGTACAGCTCGCCGCCGCTGCGGAAGCGTCCCTGATCGGTGCGCCCGCACCAGGGCACCATGACGAACGCGCCGTATCTGTTGCCCTGCCTGAGGAGTTCCGTACCGCTGACCTTCAGCGAGGCGATACGGCAGCCCCGGTGCGGTTCGACCGTCAGCTCGGCGTCTCCGGCGCGGAGCGTGACGTCGGCCTCAGTGGTGGCGGTGTCAGTCATGACGCGACCCTAAACCTCGGCACTTCCCGGCAGAGTGCGACCCGGCCGTGGGGCATACGGCGCCGCGACGGCGGTACGGGCGCGGCCGAGGCGCTACGAGTGCGGCTCGGAAGCGGTACGGAGGTGGTACGGACGCAGTACGGATGCGGCCCGGACGCGGACGCGGTACGCACGCGGGCCGGGCCGGGGGGCGATGGTGCCTCGTGCGTGTGCCGCCCCGTCAGCGGCGACGGCGCAGCGCGCGCCCGATGACGACGGCCCCGGCGACGACGGCCGCCGCGGCGGGCGCGACCCAGCGCAGCGCGGCCGAGTTGGCGATGGGCTCGGGCAGCGGCACGGGCGCGTAGCGTCCGCGGGGCGGTGCGTGGTCGACCTCCTCGGCGCTGCGCCCGATCATCGTGCGGCGCGCGTGCGCCGCCTCGGCCTCGGCGGCGGCCTCCACGTCGGCTTCGTCGAGCGGCTCGTCGTCGTGCATCGGGTCGAGGGAGGACGGGGGCACCTCGGTGCCGAAGATGCCGCCGCGCTCCGGGGGTTGCTGCCCTGACTTCTCCTCCCCGGTGGCCTGGTCGTCCTCCTGGGCCTCGCCGGAGGACTGGTCGTCCGGGGTGTCCGGGGTCTGCTTGTCGCGGGCCTGCTTCTCGCGGCTTCCCGCGCCTTCCGCGTCCTCCGAGCCGGACTGCTCGGCGCTCTTGTCGGGACCCGGGATACCGGGGATGACGCGGTCGTTGTCGCCGGGTTCGCCGATGCCGCCCGTCGGCCCGGCGGCAGGCTCGTCGGTGGCCGCCTCCGCCGCGGGGGCGCCCGGAGCGTCCAGCTCACGGGGCGGGTCCTGCTCGATGCTCTCGCCGAGCGCCTTGCCGAACCGTTCCAGCAGCCGATGTCCTGCCGCCGTCGCGGTCTTCCGCTCGACGTCCGCGATGCGTCCGTCGGCCCTGACCGTGCCGGTGCAGACGAGGCGAGTGCCCTCGCCCTCCTTAGACCGCCTCGGTACGACGGTGAGGTCCAGCTTCACGGAGCCGGTGCCCCGCGCCTCCGTGCCGCGGCCCTTGACGGTGAAGTCCTCGCCACGGGGCGTGACGGTCAGGCTGCCCCGGTAGGTGATCGTGGAGCCGCCGACCCGGACGCGCAGACGTCCCTCGGCTGTGCTCCCGTCACTCCGGCCGCTCGTGCCGCGTGTGCGGCCCGTACCGCCCGTACCGCCCGTGCCGCTCGTGCTCTCCGCGCCTTCCGCTCCGTCGAGTTGCAGACCGGGTACGCAGCGCGCGACGCGTCCTGGCTCGGCGAGTGCCGCCCGTACCGACGCGACGGAAGACGGAACGTTCACCTCGTGCTCCATAGGGCGGAGCCTACCCATCGCACCCCGTACATGTGACCGGTCGGCGCTCTTCCGCCGCGCACCGTACCCGGCTGGGCGGGCACCGCTCCCATCGCGGGTGCGGGGCCGCTAGTAGCGGGGGTGAGTGAGCGTGGACGGCGGAAGGCCCGTCATGCGGTCGCGTTCGGCGCGCAGTCCGGCGACGCGCAGCTGATGCCGGGTCAGGCCGCCCAGCGCCTGGCCTACGCCCTGGTGGATGCCGGAGGCGTCCTGCGCGCCCGGGGCCTCGGCGGCTCCCGGGACGTCCGCGCTGCCGGTCCCGCTCAGCGAGGTCAGCTCCTGGCCGCCGCCCTGACCGCCACGCTGTCCGCCGCCCGGGGAACCTCCCTGGGAGCCGGTCAGGCTCGGCCCGCCGGTCCCGCCGCGCGAGGCGAGCACGAACCCCCAGTCGCGGGGGCTGCGCACCACATACGGCGAGGTGTCCAGCCCGGCGCGTCGCAGCGTCGCCTCGACCGTCCAGTACGTACGGGGGCGCGCGGCGGCGGGACCCGCGTGCACGGCGAAGCGGCCGTCCCTCGCCAGCACCCGGTCCACCAGCCCGTAGAACTCCTGCGAGTAGAGCTTGGCGAATTCCTGCGCGGCGGGGTCGGGAAGGTCGGAGACGACGACGTCGTAGGGCGCGGCGCCGGTCTCGCGCGTGCGCCGGCGCAGCCAGTCGAAGGCGTCGCCGCCGGTCTCGACCCGTACCCGCGGGTCCCGGTACGCATCCCTGTTGAGCCTCCTCAGTCCCGGGTCCGTACGGGCCAACTCCACGGCGGCGGCGTCGTGTTCGAGGACAGTGACCTCACGTACCCCGGTGTGGGCGAGGACTTCGCGCAGTGCCTGGCCGTCCGCGCCGCCGAGGATCAGCACCCGGTCGTGCGGGCCGCCGCTCATGGCGGGCCCCGTGAGCGAGGCGGGATAGCGGTCCCCGTCGGCCGAGCAGGCCCGCAGCCGCCCGTCGAGGAAGAACCGCAGCGGCTGACCGCCCCGCAGATACGCCCGGGGGTCGGGGTCGCCCGTGAGTACGGCCTCCTGCGCGCCGCTGCGGACGGCGACCCTCACCTCGTGTCCGTACACCGCGTGCCGGGCCGCCCGTTCGAAGGACGGCACGAAGACGCTGCCGACGGCCAGCAGCAGCACCACGACGCCGTTCACCGTGAACAGCACCCAGCGTGTGCGGGTGGTCATGTCGCCGCGGAAGAGCCAGAGGACGACGACTCCGCCCGCGGTGGCGTTCACGACGCCCGTCAGCAGGGCGCCTGTCAACTGCCCGAAGAACGGCAGCAGCAGGAAGGGGAAGGTCAGTCCGCCGACGAGCGCGCCCACGTAGTCCGCGGCGAAGAGGTCGGCGACCGCTCCGCCCGCGTCCTGGTGGCGGATGCGCTGGATGAGGGTCATCAGCAGCGGCATCTCGGCGCCGATCAGCGCCCCGATGACGAGCGAGAAGCCGATGAGCGCGATGCGCGCGCCGCCCAGCCAGGCGAAGCCGGCGTACAGCGCGATGGCCGAACCGCCGCCCACGAGCGCCAACATGGCCTCCACGGCGGCGAATCCGGTCGCGGCCCGGCAGCGCAGCCGCTTGGCGAGCAGCGAGCCGATGCCCATCGCGAAGACCATCACCGACAGCACAACGGACGCCTGGGTCACCGAGTCGCCCGTCAAGTACGAGGCGAGCGCGACGAGTTCGAGTTCGTAGACGAGGCCGCACGCGGCGCACACGAAGACCGAGGCGAGGACGAGCCCGCGCCCTACCCCGGCGGGCACCGGCAGCCGCGCCTCCTGGGGCTGGACGAGGGGGCGGTCGATCATGCCGCGAACGCTACGTGAGGCTTTTTGGCATCTCCGTCACCCACACGCATTGCACGGGAGCAAAACACGCGCAGGGATGCGGCGGGGAGCACGGCACCTCGTATCAGGGCTGCCCGCGGCCGACTGCCGTGCGTGGAGGGCCTGTTGGCCCTGCCGCGGCGAGCGCGGCGGGGGCCGCAGCGGTCGCGGGTGCGGAAGGCGCCCCGGCCCGTGACACTCGGGTGCGGGTGGAGACCAGCCGCCCCTCCTGCGGATACGAGTGCCAGGTACGCCAGCGGACGTGCCCCGCGTGCCGCTGTACGAGCAGCGCGGTGAACGCGTGCGGGGCGCCCGGGAAGGTACCGGCGAGACCGCCGGGATGGTCGGAGACGAGTTCGGTCAACTCCTGCGCCCGGCTTGCGAATGCGCAGGGCGAGAGCTTCTCGACGCGGGCGGCGAAGTCGTACTCCCAGCCGCCGGCGCGTCTGGAGACGCCGAGCGGCAGGGGCGTACTGCTGGCGGGCATGCAGGCGACGGTCTCGGAGCAGACGAGCCCGTCCTCTTCGAGCAGCACCTGATGCGAGGCGCCGAGCAGTCTCAACTCAGCTATGGAGCCGTCGAGTTCGAGTGTCCGCCAGGCCAGGGCGGGCAGCCGTTCCAGACCGAGCGCCCAGGCGAGGTCGCCCGCGCGGGTGTCGGTGTACGGGGTGGAGAGAGTGGTGAGCATGGGTCGGCTCCGCAAGCGGCACGGTGGAGGGGTGGGCCGGGCGCTCCCGTCGACGAGTCGACCGATGACCGGCGCTCAGTGGAGAGTGGGTGGGGGGTGACCACTGAGCGGTGGTCGGGTCCGTGTGTTCGTGCGAGGCCGACTCGTACCCACGCCAAGTCCGGTGATACATGGTCACCGAATCATGAAATGTATGCTGCCACAGCTCTATTGCCCAACTTCTCCGGGTTTCCATCCGCGCGGGGGCCGGGCAGTTCACATGTTCAACTCCCGGATGCGCGGCGGAACTTGGGGTTCCTCCGTCCTGCGTCGGAGCTCGGGCTCGTACACGGCTTCCCCTCGCGGCCGAGTCTGCCGACTCGCCCGGCTTGTCGGCCCGTTGACGCACGGACGCACGGGAGGGCGCACAGGCGCGGGCACGGGCGCGGGCACGGGCGGAGCCCCGCACCGTGGCGCGGGGCTCCGAGTCCCTTGTCGTCCATGAAGGTCCGGCCGCATGCCGTACATGGGTCGCCCCCCGGGAGCCGCGTCGGCCGCACATCGCACGCGAGTACAACTCCCATGGGACCGGGGGTACTTGACACGCGAGACGTGCCGCCCTACGGGGCCGCCTGGTAACGGGCGCGACCAGCACCGCCATGCGCTGCGGCAGCCGAGCCGCCGGTGCCCCGGCGGGTGCCGTGGGGCCGTCAGGCGCCGCCGCCACCGCCGCAGCCACCCCCACCGCCGCCGCCTCCGCAGGACGAACCGCCGCCGCAGGAGGAGCCGCCGCCGCACGAGTGGCCGTGACCGCCCCCGTGATGACCGCCGGAGTCACCGGCCCACCAGGCGCCGCCGCCCGCGGTGCCGCCGCCCGAGTAGCCGCCGCGCCTCGGCTTGCGGCCGCTGCCTGAGCCCTTCGACGCGGCGGCGACGATCACGCCGACGACCACCACGAAGACTATGACGACGAAGATCACGCCTAGGCCGACCATGTGCTTCCCCCATTTCTGCGCGGTGCGCATGCACCGCATCCGTTCTCGCCGCGGCCGCGCGTCCCTCCGGAAGCCAAGGCCGGCAGCACCCGGCACCGTGCCGGTGTGAGGCGCTTCTGCCCGAAGGTCCGGAACGTAAAAGCGAGTTGAGCAAGACGAGAGCTTCGGCCGCCGACGGGCGCCGTGTACGCCGCCGGACTGCGCCGAATGCCCGGTACGGATGCGGATGCCCACCGCCCGGAATAGCGTCACCACCGAGCAGTCATCACGGAACGTGTCCGAATACACGCTCTCCGTACTCGGAGGCGAACAGACGAAGCCGGAATCAAGGAGGAGCATCCGCATGCGCGTAACCACCGCTGCCGCCGCGGCCGTACTCGGTGCCGCGGCCCTGCTGGGCTCGGCCGGTACCGCCACCGCCGCCACCGCCCACACCGCCACCACGGCCACCGCCGACCCCGCCGGCGGCCACGGGTCTCATCTCGTGCGGCTCGACGGCCGCCAGGAGGTCCCCGGACCCGGCGACCCCGACGGCTCCGGCCGCCTCAACTACCGCATCCACCATGGCAAGTTCTGCTACAAGCTGAGCGTCCGCGACATCGCTCCGCCCAACGCCGCCCACATCCACTTCGGCCCCAGAGGCGAGGCAGGCCCGATCGCCGTCACGCTCAGGACGCCTCCCGAGAACGGCTCGGTCCGCGGCTGCATCCGCGCCCAGCAGACCCAGACCCCGCAGAACGCCGCCCGGGTCCTCACCCGCTGGGAGCTGCAAGGCATCAAGCAGAACCCGTTCTTCTTCTACGTCAACGTCCACACCCCCGAGTTCCCGGCCGGAGCCGTACGCGGCCAGCTCTGACATCCCTCCCCGAGCACGCCCCCGGCGCCGCGGAAAGACGCGTTGCGGGGGGCGTGCGGGCCGGGCCGTGCGCGGGAGTTGAGGAACACGTGCGCTTCCCGGAGGATGACGGCCATGACTGCTGATCAGCGTGCTCCGGGACGACCGCTGCTCAATCGGCGCCTCGCGGAGTTCGGCACCACGATCTTCGCGGAGATGTCTGCGCTCGCCGTGCGCACCGGCGCCATCAACCTCGGCCAGGGCTTTCCCGACACCGACGGCCCCGAGCAGGTCCGCGAAGCGGCCGTACGAGCGCTGCGTGACGGCCGCGGCAATCAGTACCCGCCGGGGCCCGGCATCCCCGAGCTCCGTACCGCCGTAGCGGAGCACCAGCGGCGCTGGTACGGGCAGTGGGGCCTCGACCCCGACCCGGACACCGAGGTGCTGGTCACCGCGGGAGCGACCGAGGCCATCACCGCGGCGCTGCTGGCGCTGGTGGAGCCCGGCGACGAGGTCATAGCCCTGGAGCCGTACTACGACTCCTATGCGGCGGCCATCGCCATGGCGGGCGGCACCCGCGTCCCGGTCACCCTCCGCCCGGACTCCGGGGAGGACACGGAAGAGCACGGCACCCAGAGCGGTGGCCGCTTCCGGCTCGATCTCGACGAGCTGCGCGACGCGGTGACCGACCGCACCCGGCTGATCCTGCTGAACACCCCGCACAACCCCACCGGCACCGTGCTCAGCCGCGACGAACTCGCCACGATCGCCGGACTCTGCGTGGAACGCGGCCTGCTGGCGGTGACCGACGAGGTCTACGAACACCTCGTCTACGAGGGCGAGCACATCCCCATCGCGACGTTCCCCGGCATGCGGGAGCGCACGGTCACGATCAGCTCGGCAGGCAAGACCTTCTCCTTCACGGGCTGGAAGGTCGGCTGGGTGACGTCCACGCCGGAGCTGGTCGGCGCGGTGCGCTCCGCGAAGCAGTACCTCACCTACGTCTCGGCCGGTCCCTTCCAGTACGCGGTCGCGGAGGCCCTGGCCCTGCCGGACGACTACTACACCTCGCTGCGCGACGATCTGCGCGCACAGCGCGATCTTCTGTCCCAGGGGCTCTCGGACGCCGGCTTCGGCGTCTTCCGCGCGCCCGGCACGTACTTCGTGACGACCGACATCCGTCCGCTCGGCGAGCGCTCGGGCATCGACTTCTGCCTGGCGCTGCCCGAGCGCTGCGGTGTCGTGGCCGTACCGACGCAGGTCTTCTACGATCACGAGGCGGCCGGTGCGCCCTTCGTGCGCTTCGCCTTCTGCAAGCGGCAGGAGGTGCTGGCGGACGCGGTGAGACGGCTGAAGGACGTGCCCAGATGAGGGCCCTGCCCGACTGAGGGCGTCATTCGCCGTCCCGGCGCGGCTCGTCGCCGGCAACAGGAGCGATTCTCAAGCGGGGCGGCTGTCGGACCGGGCGTCACCGGGCCGCCGAGCAGGAGCAAGCCTCCGCTCATACACTACAAAAACGGGCAATTCGTCCAACACAGTCATGGAAGAACATGCCTTCAGCCTCCTTCACGCTGGACCACGCGGCACACATCACTTCGTGGAGCCCCGCTGCCGCCGCATGGTTCGGACGCTCCGCAGCCGCTGTGCTGGGCCGGCACTGCCGGTCGCTCTTCGCGGGCACGGCGCTGCGCGCACTGGCCGAGGCATCGAGCAGCGCCGCGGCCGGAAGGGACTACAGCCGGGTCGTACCGGTGACCTCCCGCGACGGCGAACCCCACGAGGTGCTGCTGACCTGCTCCCCGCTGACCGAGCCCGGCGGCGGGTCCACGGGACTGCTGTGCGAGGTGAGCGACACCGCCCGTGACGCGGAGGAGCGCGGCGAGGCTACGTCCCGCCGAAACGGCACGGCGCCCTCCGGCGCCGGCGGCTCTTCCGCGGAGGCCGCCCCGGTGGGCCTGGTCTCCCCTCCGGACGATGTGCAGACGGCGTTCATGGACGCCTTCGTACGCAAGTCACCCCACGGCATGGGCGTCCTCGACGCCGAGCTGCGCTACGTACTGGTCAACGACGCCCTCGCCGACTTCAACGGAATCCCGGCCCGCGAGCACATCGGGCGAACGGTCAGCGAGGTCGTACGCCCCGCGGACCGCGGCGAGTACGAGAAGCATCTGCGCAGGGTGCTGGAGACCGGCGACCCGCTGCACAACGTGCTGATATCCGGCCGTACCGAGGGCCACCGCGACCGTGACCGGGTCTGGTCGGTGACCTTCTTCCGGCTGACGTACGCCGACGGCCGCGTACTGGGCCTGGGCGGTCTGATCGTCGACGTCACACAGCGGCAGACCGCGCTGCTGGAGGCGTCCGCCGTACGGCAGCGGCTCGACCTGGTCAACAAGGCGGGCAGCAAGGTGGGCACGACGCTGTCCATGGCGGAAACCGCGCGGGAGCTGACGCAGTTCGTCGTGCCGGACTTCGCCGACGTCGCGACGGTGGAGATGCGCGGCGACTTCCTCGACGGCGCACGCTTCCCCGACCCGCAGCGGGACGTCTCCACGGTCCGGGTCGCCGGACGCAGCGGGCTCGGGCGCCACCCGAGCGAGCGGCCGGGCGACGTGCTCCCCACCGAGGCCGACGGCGAGTATGTGCACCCCGTGGGGTCGCCCGCACACGAGAGCCTGTGCTCGGGCCGCTCCTGGCACAACCAGAAACTGGCCGGTGCCGCGCTCGCCGAGATGACCACCACGCAGGACGAACCGGGAGTCGAGGAGCACGGCCTGGGCTCGGTGGTCATGGTGCCGCTGCTGGCACGCGGGCGGTGCCTGGGGGTTGTGACCTTCGGACGCTCCCCGGACCGCGAACCGCTCGACGACGAGGACCGGCTGGTCGCGGAGGAACTCACCGCGCGTACGGCCCTCAACCTCGACAACGCCCGCTTGTACGACGAAGAGCGGCGGATCGCGCTCGCGCTTCAGCGCAACATGCTCCCGAGCGGCAAGGACCTCCCCCGGCGGCCTGGCCTGGAGGTCGGCTACCACTACTGGTCCACCAGCCGCTCGGCCAACGTCGGCGGCGACTGGTTCGACGTCATACCTCTCTCCGGGCATCGCGTGGCGCTCGTCGTAGGCGACATGATGGGCCACGACATACACGCGGCGGCCGGCATGGGCCAGCTCCGCACCGCCATGCACACCCTGGCCAGGCTCGATCTGGAGCCTGTCGACCTGCTCAAACGGCTGGACAACATCGTGGAGTTCAGCCCCGCGATGCAGCACGCCACCTGCGTGTACGCCGTGTACAACACCGTGACCCGTGAGTGCAGCGTCGCGAACGCCGGCCATCCCGCGCCGATGCTGCGCCAGGCCGACAGCACGACCGCGATGATCGAGGTCGACTCGGGGATTCCGCTGGGCGTCGGCATCGGGAGCCCCGAGTTCGCCGTCACCGACCTGGTGCTCCCGGAGGGCGGCACGCTCGTGCTCTACACCGACGGCCTCATCGAGCGCCGCGGCAAGGACATCGACGACGGCATCGAGTCTCTGCGCGTGGCGCTCTCCGATCCGGGCCCGTCGATCCTCTCCGTGCAGCAGTGGTGCGACAGCGTGGTCGGGGAGCTGACGGACTGGACCGACGGCGACGACCTCGCCGTCCTCATGGCGCGGGCCAAGCCGATGCCCGAGCACCGAAGCGCCCGCTGGTCCGTGGCCTCCGAGCCCGGTGCGGCCTCACGCGCACGGGCGCTCGTAGGACGGACACTGCACGACTGGGGACTGGACGAGCTGGTCGATACGGCACAGCTTCTGACGAACGAGCTGGTCACGAACGCCTACCGGCACGCACGGGGAGAGATCGGGCTCCAGCTGGCCAAGGGCGGGACGCTCGTGGTGGAGGTCTCGGACCAGGACGAGCGCCTGCCGCACCGCGCCGAGACGACGCCGGAATGCCAGTGGGGGCGTGGCCTGACGCTCGTCGACGGCCTCGCACAGAAGTGGGGAGCGCGCTCGATCACCTCGGGCAAGGTGGTCTGGTTCGAGCTGCCACTCACGGGCTGACGTGCGGTTTTGCCGAGGGCGCCCAGGAGTTGGGCGGATCCTCCAAGCATTGGCCGCATATGCTGGTGGTAGATGAATGGGTAGAACCTCGCGCCACGAACGGGAACGTCCGATCTGGGACTGGGGGACCGCGTGGCAAGCGTGCACTTACGCCGATCCAGCGAGCAGCCGCCATGAGACAGCAGGCAGTGGTCCCCGGAGACCAGCCGGGCAGCCAGACGGACATTCACACCGAGCCGGACACCCTGCTGAGCCGCTTCGACGACGCGGCCCGGCATGATCCCTCCGCCGTAGCCGTACGGTCCGGGACGTCGGCGATGACCTACGGGACGCTCGCCGACGCCTCGCGTGCGCTCGCCCGGCGGCTTGAGCCTCTGGTGGCGGACCGGCCGGGGCCCGTGGCGGTACTGCTCGAACCCGGGCCGGGACAGGTGTGCGCCGCGCTGGCCGCGATGCGCTGCGGAAAGCCGTATCTGCCGGTGGATCTCTCCTATCCGCGGCAGCGCATCGACAGCATCCTCGCGGACGCGGCACCGGCTGCCGTGATCGGCCACGAGGTGGCGGACCCGGGTGGGTCCGGGGCCGTCGACGTCGGCAGTGAGCCCGGACACGATTCGCGGATCACCGCCGGGCAGTGGGGCGACTCGGCGCGGGTGACCGCGGACGACGCCTACGTGATCTACACCTCCGGGTCGACCGGCAGCCCCAAGGGCATCGTGGTCCAGCACCGGGGCATCCTGAACCTCCTCGACGAGTGCGTGGCCCGCCGTGAACTCGCCCCGGGCAGCCGCTACAGCACATGCGCGAGCCCCGGGTTCGACGCGGCCGTACTGGAGGCGTGGACTTCGCTGACCACCGGCGGCGAACTCGTAGTGACGCCCGACAGCCGACGCTGGCACCCCGCCGAGTTCGCACGCTGGCTCGCGGACGAGCGCATCGCGCACTCCTACGTACCGGCGGCGTTCCTGCCCGCGGTGGCGCAGGGGCTGCGGGACGGGCTCGACCTGCGGTCGCTGCGGCGGATCATCGTCGCCGTCGAGCCGATACCCCGCGGCCTGCTCGGCGAGATCAAGCGGGCCCTGCCGGACCTCACCCTCATCAACGGCTACGGGCCGACCGAGGCGTCGGTGTGCGTATCGATGTACGAGGTCACCGAGGACGACGAGGGTCCGGAGCGCACGCCCATCGGCACGGCGATACGCGGCACGGAACTGGTGGTGGAGCCGCTGGAGGGCAACGCGCAGGCAGAGAGCGGGAGTTCGGAGGTCGTCGAGCCCGGGACGGACGAGCCTGGGACAGACGAGCCTCGGACGGATGGGTCCGGGGCCGACGGGTCCCGCACAGACGAGTCCCGCACAGACGGGTCCGGGGCAGACGGGTCCAGGGCAGACGGGTCGGTGCGCGGGGAGCTGCACATCGGCGGGGTGGGAGTAGGCCGCTACATACATCCCGAGACCACACAGCGCCCCGCCTTCTACACACGCACGACGCCGGACGGCGGCAGCACGCCGTTCTACCGGACCGGGGACGTCGTACGCATGGACAGCGACGGCATGCTGACCTTCCTGGGACGCGTCGACCACATGATCAAGATCCGGGGGCACCGGGTCGAACCGGGCGACGTGGAGCACGCGTTGCTCGACGAACCGGCGCTCGCGCAGGCCGTGGTGCTCAAGCGGCCCGCGGAGGGCCCCGGCGGCGGCGACGCCCCGGGAGCCGGCACCGGCCCCGCCTCCGGCGCAGGCCTCGCTTCCGGCACAGGCACCGGCGCAGGCACCGGCTCCGGCATCCCCGAGCAACTCGTCGCCTACGTGGTCCCCGAGGCGGACGCCTCGCCCGATCTGGCGCGCATACGAAGGCGGCTGCGCGAGCGGCTGCCCTGGTACGCCGTCCCGCATCAGATCGTGGTGCGCGACGCGCTGCCCCTGACGACGCACGGGAAGATCGACAGGACGGCCCTCGCCGCGGACACCCACGTTCCGGCGCTGGCGGCGACGCCCAGCGAGCATCCGCAGCGCGACGACGTCGAACCCGAACTGCTGAGCCTGTGGAACGAGGTGCTGGGCGAGGCTTACGGGCGGCCCGACCCCCGGCTGTCGTTCCTCGCCAACGGCGGCGACTCCCTCGCCGCTGGCCGGATGGCCGCCGCACTCACCGAGCGCCTGGGCAGGCCGGTGCCGGTGCTCGACATCCTGCTCGCCGACGACCTCGCCGACCTTCAGGAAGTGGTCAGCCGTACCCTCGCGGAGACGTCACCGCCCGGAGTGCCGACCGGGGCGCCGACGGCCTACGGCACCGCGGCCCCCCGGCTGCGGGCCCCCGGCCCCGGGGAGCCGGTCCCCGCCACATACGGACAGCGAGGCCTGTGGTTCCACGACTCGCTGCATCCCGGCAGCACCGTCTACAACGAGCCGCTCGTGCTCCGTCTGCGCGGCCCCCTGGACCGCGATGCGCTCGCCTCCGCGATCAGCGCCGTCGTGGAGCGGCACGAGGCGCTGCGTACGTCACTGGAGATGCACGACGGCGAACTGCGGCAGGTCGTACGGCCGCCCGAACCGGTGGAGTTGGCCGTCGAGGATCTGCGTACCGCGGAGCGGGACCGTGCCGGGGCGGTGCGGCGGTCCGTGCGGGACGCCGTGCACACGCCCTTCGACCTCTCCCGTGGCCCGCATCTGCGCGCGCGTCTGCTGCACTGCGGCGACGACGAGCATGTGCTGGTGCTGACCTTGCACCACAGCGCGTTCGACGGTGCTTCCGCGGACGTGCTCTTCGGCGAACTGTCCGCGCTGTACACGGAGTTCACCACCGGTGAGCCGTCGGGGCTGGGCCCGCCCGAGGGGCAGTACGCCGAATTCGCGCTGTGGCAGCACGAGATGGCCGCCGGAGGGCATTTCGACGAGGACGTCGAGTACTGGCGGCGGCAGCTCGAAGGGCTGCCCGAGGCCATGGATCTGCCCACGGACTTCCCACGGCCGGAGACCCCTTCGGGAGACGGCGCTCTGGCACGCGCCCGGCTCTCCCCCGAACTGGTCGGGCGCATCGACGAGTTGGCGCACACCACGGGCGCGACCCGCTACACCGCGCTGCTCGCGGCCCTCCACATACTGCTCTCGCGGTACTGCGGCACCGAGGACGTCGCGGTGGGCGCGCCCTTCTCAGGGCGCGACCTTCCCCGTACCGCACGCTCCGTCGGCTACTACCTCAACATGCTGCCGCTGCGGGCCGGTCTGAGCGGTGGAACGGACTCCCCTGACGCTGCCGCCGAAGGCGAGGGCCCCGACTTCCGGCAGCTTCTCGCCCGCACCCGCCAGACCGTCACCGGCGCCTACGCCCACCAACAGGCCCCGTACGGGCTGCTGTTGGAGAAACTGCCCGGCAAGTCCTCTGCCGAGAACCCCTATCTGCAGGTGTGTCTGGTGCCGGAGGACGTCTACCGGCACGAGATGACCTTCGCGGGCGTGGAGTCGGAGTTCGAGTACCACGACACGGGCATCGCGAAGTTCGACCTGACCGTCAACGTCATCCCCGACCCCGGCGGCGGTCTGCGGCTGACCGCGGAGTACAGCACCGACCTGTTCCGCGCGGCGACCGTGGAGCGGCTGCTCGGCCACTTCCGTACGCTCCTGGAGTCGGCGACGGCCGATCCCGGGCTGCCCGTACGGCGGCTGCCGATGCTGAGTGCCGCCGAACGGGCCCAGATACTCGGCACGTTCGCGGGCGGGCCGCCCTCCGCCTCACCGCACGGCACTGCCGGTGCCGGTACGGCCGTGCACGAACTGGTCGGCCACTGGGCGGAGTCCACGCCCGAGGCCGTGGCGCTGGTGTCCGGCGACGAGGAGCCGGAGCGGCTGACCTATCGCGAACTGGTGGGCCGCGCGGACCAGTTGGCCCACTATCTCGCCGAACGCGGCGCCGAGCCCGGCACCCGGGTCGGCGTGCGGCTGCCGCACGGCGTCGACGCGGTGGTCGCCTTCCTCGCCGTGCTCAAGACCGGCGCGGCCTACGTACCGCTCGACCCTTCCTACCCCGCGCAGCGGCTCGCCTACATGGCCGAGGACGCGGACCTCGTCGCCGAACTCACCGCCGAACTGCTGGAGGAGGACCGGGCGGCGATCGAAGGCGGGCCCCGCCGTGCGCCCATGGTCGCCGTACGCGGCGACGACATCGCATACGTCGTCTACACCTCGGGCTCCACCGGGCGCCCCAAGGGTGTGCAGGTCCCGCACAGCGCCGTCGTGGACCTCGCGCTCGGCGCGCCCCGCTGGGCAGGACTCGACAGCGGCACGCGGCTGCTGCTCGTGGCGTCGCTCTCCTTCGACCTCGTCACGTTCGACATGTGGGGAACGCTCGGCAACGGCGGACGGCTCGTCCTGCCCCCGACGGGCCCCTCGACGCCGGACGCGCTCGCCGCGCACATGGCACGGCACGCCGTCACACACGCCGACATGCCGACGGCGCTCTTCCACCGCCAGGCCGAGGCGGCGCCGTCCTCGCTGGCGGGGATCGGCACCGTGGTGGTGGGCGGCGAGGTGCTCAATCCCGCGCTGGCCGCCGCCGCGCTCGAAGCGGCGCCCGGCATGCGGCTGATCAACGCCTACGGGCCGACCGAGGCCACCACCTACGCCACGTACCACGTCATGAACGGCCCGGGAGACGTGAGCGAGCCGGTGCCGATCGGACGTCCCACGCCCAACACCCGCGTGCGGATACTCGACGAGCAGGGGCAGTTGGTGCCGGTGGGGCTCGTCGGCGAACTGCATCTGGGCGGCCCCGGGCTCGCCGTCGGCTATCTCGGGAACCCGGGGGCGACGGCGGAGCGCTTCGTCGAGGACCCGTACGGGCCGCCCGGTGAACGGCTCTACGCCACGGGAGACCTCGTGCGCTGGCAGCCCGACGGCACCGTCGACTACGTGGGCCGTGGCGACGAGCAGATCAAGCTGTACGGCTTCCGGGTCGAACCGGGCGAGATCGAGGCCGCGCTGCGAACGCATCCGGACGTCACGCACGCGGTGGTCACCAGGCGCGAGGACCGTCCCGGAAGTCCTTATCTGGCGGCCTACTTCACGACCGCGCAGGGGCGGGAGGTCTCGTCGAGGGAGCTGACGGAGCTGGCCGCCGGGCGCCTGCCCTCGTACATGGTGCCGCGTGTGCTGACGGCGATGGAGCGCTTCCCGGTCACTGCGGGCGGCAAGATCGACCGCGCGGCGCTTCCGGTGCCGTCGGCGGCGGGCGGTGCGCCCGGCCGTGCGCAGGACGGCGGTGCGTCTGACGGCGGCGAGCGTCAGGGCGAGCTCTGGGACGAACAGCGGGGCGAGCGTAGCCGCGGGCCCCACAGCGGGAACGGCGCGCCCGCCGCGCCCGGCACCGCAGCCCCCGGCGCGACTCCCGGCGCGACGGCTTCCGGTGCGGCGACCTCCGGCGCGACGACTCCCGCCACCGCCCCCGAGGCCCCCGTTCCGGAAGGCTCCCTGCCCGAGGACTCCGTGCCCGGTCTCGCCTACGTACAGGAGGAGATCGCCAGGATCTGGCGCGACGTCGTCACGGTCGACGAACTCGGCCCGGACGACCGGCTGTTCGACATCGGCGGTGCTTCGCTGCACGTCACGCTGATCCATCAGCGGGTCGCCGAGCGGTTCGGGCTGTCGCGGCTGCGCATGATCGATCTGTTCGGCCATCCCACGGTGCGCGAGTACGCCGCCCATGTCCACAGGCTGTGCACACAGGAGGCGGCGCCGCGTACGGAGGCGAAGGCGGGTGGCCCGAAGTGACCGGCAGGACCGCGATCGTGGGCATGGCGGGCCGCTTCCCGGGCGCCCCCGACGTCGACGCGCTGTGGTCGATGCTGGCGTCCGGCACCGAGGCCGTGCGCCGCTTCTCCGACGGCGAACTCCGTGCCGCAGGCGTGCCCGAGAGCCGGATCGGCGACCCGGATCATCTGCCCTTCGGGGCGGATCTGCCGGGCATCGAGGACTTCGACGCGGAGTTCTTCGGTATCACTCCCGCCGAGGCACGGCTCATCGACCCTCAGCACCGGATCTTCCTGGAGTGCGTTTGGGCCGCGCTGGAGGACGCGGGCGCTCCGCCGAGCGTCCACGGCGGCCGCACCGGCGTGTTCGCCAGCGCGAGCCTCAGCTCGTATCTGCTGCACAACGTGCTGCGCTCCGCCGACCACCGCGACGCGGCGTTCACCTATCCCGTACTGCTCGGCAACGACAAGGACTTCCTCGCCACCCGCGTCTCCTACGCGCTGAATCTGCGGGGCCCCAGCGTCGCCGTGCAGTCTGCCTGCTCCAGCTCGCTGGTGGCCGTCGACCAGGCGTGCGCGGC
Organism: Streptomyces marispadix; assembly: GCF_022524345.1. Taxonomy (NCBI): domain Bacteria; kingdom Bacillati; phylum Actinomycetota; class Actinomycetes; order Kitasatosporales; family Streptomycetaceae; genus Streptomyces; species Streptomyces marispadix. The sequence continues at coordinate 3,096,319 of NZ_JAKWJU010000002.1, forward strand.
GCTGCGATCGGGGCGCTGCGACGTGGCGGTCGCGGGCGGGGTCAGCGTGTTCACGCCGCAGACGGTGGGCTACCGCTACCAGGCGGGCGGCACGTTCTCCCGCGACGGGCACTGCCGTCCCTTCGACGCGGCGGCTTCCGGCATGGTGCGCGGCAGCGGCTGCGGGGTCGTCGTGCTCAAGCGGCTGGACGACGCGCTCGCCGACCGTGACCACGTCTACGCCGTCGTCGCGGGCACCGCGGTCAACAACGACGGTTCGGCGAAGGCGGGTTACAGCGCTCCGGGCGCCGCAGGCCAGGACGAGGTCGTCCGGATGTGCCTGGAGAGCAGCGGGGTCCCGGCCTCGCTGGTGGGCTATGTGGAGGCGCACGGCACGGGCACCTATCTCGGCGACCCCATCGAGGTCGCGGCGCTACAGCAGGCGTACGAAAGCAGCGGCGACCCGCCCGGAGAGTGCGCCCTCGGCAGCATCAAGGCGAACATCGGCCACCTCGACGCGGCGGCGGGCGTCGCCGGGCTCATCAAGACCGCGCTGGTGCTGCACCACCAGACCGTTCCGCCGCAGGCCAACTTCAGCGATCCCAACCCCGAACTGCGGCTGGCGGAGACGCCGTTCGTCGTGCACACCCGACCGGTGAAGCCCTCGCGGCCCATCGAGGCAGCGGCCGTCACGTCGCTGGGCATCGGCGGTACGAACGCGCACTGCGTGCTGGAGCGGACGCCTGCGACTCCCCGCTCGGGCGGCGACGCCTCGGGCCGGAGCGGCTCTGGCGGCGGCGGGGAGTACGTGCTGCTGCTGTCCGCGCCCGACACGGAGCGTCTGCGCGACGCCGCGGGCGACCTGCTCGACCATCTGGAGCGCAATCCCCGAACCCGGCTCGACGACCTCGCCTTCACCCTGGCCCACGGCCGCAGCCCACTGGCACACCGCACCGCGGTCACCGCGGCCGACGTGGGCCAGGCGATCGCCGGGCTACGCGACGTGCGCGAGGGACGCTTCGAGGAGCTGGGCGCGTACGGGGAGCGCGGGGCGTACGGCGACGCGTACTTGGACACCGGGCGGATCGGCGACGTACGGGAGGCACGTAAGACACGGCTGCCGGGTACGCGGCTGCGGCGCGTACGGCACTGGATCGAGCCGGAGCCGGAGCAGGCGACTGAGCCGGACGGGGCGGCTCGGCGAGAGCAGGCGCCGCAGCGGGACCGGGCCGGGGCCGGGCCCTCCGGTGTGGAACCCACCGGGACCGAGCCGGCCGAGGACGCCGTCGGCATCGCGACCCGCCTCTTCCGCGACCATCTCGGCATCGACTCCGCGGGCCCGGACGACGACTACTACACGCTCGGCGGCGACTCGCTGCAAGCCATCTCCCTCGTCGAGGCCCTAAGGGAGCGGCTGGGCGGGGAGTTGACCCCTGAGCGGTTCACCGGCCTGGGAACGCCACGGCAGGTCGCGCACTGGCTGACGGCCCCGCACCCCGACGGCGGCGAGGCCGTCGAGCCCCCCGCCGAGGCCGGCGGCGAAGCCGCGAGCGAGGGCTCACCGGGCGACACCCTGACCCTGATCAAGGAAGGCCGCCCCGACCGGACCTCCGCCGACAGGCCCGTCTTCCTGATCCACCCCTCGGGCGGCTCCGTCTCCTTCGCCCACGCCCTCGCCGCGCACAGCCGCGACCCGAGCCCCCTGTACGGCATCGCCTACCCGGTCGCCCTCTCCGCCTCGCTGACGACCGTCCCGCGCATGGCACGCCACTACGTCCGTCTCATCCGGAGGGCGCAGGCACACGGCCCGTACCGGATCGGCGGCTACTCGCTCGGCGGTGCCGTCGCGCTGGAGGCCGCCCGGCTGCTCACCGGTGAGGGCGAACGCGTCGAACGGGTGCTGATGTGGGACACCCTGCCCCCGCGTCCGGGCGAACGCGCCCGCAGCGAGCAGGAGTTCCTCGATCTCTATCCCCCGCTGCTGCGGCTGATGTTCAAGCTTCCGCCGCCGTCCGCCGAGCCCGCGCCCCGTCCCCGTACGGCCGACGAGGCCATCGAGTCCGTGCGCCCGCCGGGCTGGCCGGACGCGGTCGTACGGGAGCTGCGCACCATGTACGAGGTGTGGCGCGTCTGCGACCGTGCCCTCGCCGAGTACCGGCCCGAGCCCTACGACGGCCCCGTCCACCTCTTCGTCGCCGAACAGCCCCTGCCGGACGGGCCGTTGACGGCGCTCACCGACGCAGGTCCCGGCGGCACCGCGACGGCCGAGGGCTGGCTGGGCGTGCTCACCGGAGAGCTGCGCTCGACGACCCTGCCGGGACACCACTTCGACATGTTCGACGCGGCCCGGCTGCCGGTCCTGGCGGACGCGTACGACCGTGCGCTGAGGCCGTCGGCCGCCCGCACCAGCGAAAGCGGGAGCGCCGGTGCGGCAACGGCCGTGCCTGCCACGCCCGTCGAGCCCCCTGACCCTGCGCCTGCCGCCCGCGCAGAGCCCGCCGTACGCCGGGGCGGGACCGGGGGCGGGGACGACGGTGGCGTGGAGCGCCGCCGTGTGGCGCTGCTCTTCCCGGGCCAGGGAAGCCAGTTCGAGGGCATGGGACGCGAACTCCTCGCCCGCTACCCGGAGTCGGCCGAGGAGGCGGACGAAGTCCTCGGCTACCGGGTCGAGGACGTATGCGCCGGTGATCCACGGCGCCCGCTGAGCGACACCGCGTACACGCAGCCCGCGCTCTACGTCGTATGTGCGCTGGCGCTGCGCCGCTGGCGGGAGGAGCAGGCGGAGGCAGGCGCGGCCGGTGCCCTCCCCGTGGTGGCGCTGGGCCACAGCCTTGGCGAGTACAACGCGCTGGAGGCCGCCGGGGTCTTCTCGTTCGCCGAGGGGCTGCGGCTCGTCGCCGAACGCGGCGCGGCCATGGCGAAGATCGGCGGCGGCGGAATGATCGCCGTGAGCGGCCTCACGGACGAGGAGCTGCGGTCGCTGCTCGACGCTCAGGGCGAACCGACGCGACTGGACCTCGCCGCCGTCAACGCCCCACGCATGCACACCCTCGCGGGCCCGGACGGCGCCCTGGAGGCCATGTCCGCCATACTGCTGCGGAACGGGGCTCGCTCGGTACGGCGGCTCGACGTCGGCGGGCCGTTCCACTCACGGTGGATGAGCCCCGCCGCCCGTGAATTCCGCGCCGTGCTGGACGCTTCACGGGCCGAGTGGGCTGCGCCCGCGTTCCCCGTAGTCGCCAACACCACGGCGCGGCCGCACTCCACGGAACGCGTGCGCGAGGAACTCGTCGCGCAGATCGACCACCCGGTCCTGTGGAGCCGTTCGATCGAGCACGTCATCGCGGACCACGCCGACCCGGAGTTCCACGAGATCGGCGGCAGGCGCGTCCTCACACCGATGGTCACGCGGATACGGAACGCCCTGAAGGGCGCGGCACGGCAGGGCTGACCCGGTTCTGCCCGGCACTGGCTCAAGCCGGACTCGGCTCAACGCACGCGGAATCAGGGCCCGGTGACCAGGGCCAGGACACAGCGGCAGGGCGCCTTCCGAGAGGCGCCCTGCCGCCCGCGTCCCGCGTGCCCGCACGTCACGCGGAGTCGTCGTCGGGACCTTCCTCGCCCGACTCCGCGTCCTTCTCCAGACCGAACTGCTCCACGAGCCACTTGTCGAACTCGATCGACGCCCGCACCCAGCTCACCACGCTGGAGACGAAGTGCTCCAGTGAGACGCCCGTGCCGATCAGCAGTTGGGCCTCGCCGATCAGCCGGACCGTGCCGTCGTCGTGCGTGTGGCTGTAGACCTTCGGCCACAGCGTCCGCCGGTTCCAGTCGTCGATGGACTCCAGCAGCTTGGGCTTGTCCTCGATCGGGTGGGGCCGGTCGTAGAACGTACGGACCGAGAAGACCTGCTGCTCCTCCTCGCCCCGGAACATGAAGTACGTGCGGAAGTCCTCCCACGGCGCCGCGAGGTCACCCTCTTCGTCGACGACGTACTTCAGCTCCATCTGGTCCAGAAGCTGCTTGACCAGCTCCTGGTCGGGGATGACAGGGCCGGTCGGGCCGGATTCCTGCGGGTCGGGCTCCTGGCCCCCGAAGTTCGGGATCGAGGACGGGTCGATGCTCACCTGTGTTTCCCTTCATACGGATTCCGCCATCCTCCCCCATGCCGGGCCGGTCCTGGCAAGCGACGCGGAGGCCGGGTGACCCCGGCCCGCGTCGTCGCCGGTCAGAGCCCCGCGAGGCACGACGGCGGAGCCTCCCCGGACCGCGCCTGGCCTTCCTCACCCCGCCGGTCCTCCGTCATTCCTCCGCCGGCCACCGTCAGTCCTTCGTGAGCCGCGCCGCTGCCTCCGGGCCGCCGCTCCCGGGCTCCGCCCGCTCGGCGCTGCCGACCATCAGCCCGTTCCAGCCGTCGACGTGGTCGACGCGCACCGTGTCACCGTCGCGTACCTCGCCGGAGAGGATCTCGCGGGCGAGCTGGTCGCCGATCGCCGTCTGAACCAGGCGGCGCAGCGGACGTGCCCCGTACGCCGGGTCGTTGCCCTCGCGCGCCAGCCAGGCCAGCGCCCCCGGGGTGACCTCCAGCTCCAGCCGGCGGTCGGCGAGGCGCCGCCGCAGCCCGTCGATCTGGAGGCGGGCGATGCGGCCGAGTTCGTCCTCGCTGAGGGCGGAGAAGACCACGACGTCGTCCAGGCGGTTGAGGAACTCGGGCCTGAAGGACGAGCGGACGGTGGCGAGCACCTTCTCCCGCTTCTCCTCCTCCTTCTCCAGGGGGTCCATCAGGTACTGGCTGCCCAGGTTGGAGGTGAGGACGAGGATGGTGTTGCGGAAGTCGACCGTCCGGCCCTGGCCGTCCGTGAGGCGCCCGTCGTCGAGGACCTGGAGCAGGATGTCGAAGACGTCGTGGTGCGCCTTCTCCACCTCGTCCAGCAGTACGACGGAGTACGGGCGCCGCCGCACGGCCTCGGTGAGCTGACCGCCCTCCTCGTAGCCGACGTAGCCGGGAGGTGCGCCCACCAGACGCGCCACGGAGTGCTTCTCCCCGTACTCGCTCATGTCGATACGGACCATGGCCCGCTCGTCGTCGAAGAGGAAGTCCGCGAGCGCCTTGGCCAGTTCGGTCTTCCCGACGCCCGTGGGACCGAGGAAGAGGAACGAACCGGTGGGGCGGTCGGGGTCGGCGACACCGGCGCGGGTGCGGCGCACGGCGTCGGAGACGGCACGCACCGCCTCGGTCTGGCCGATCAGCCGCCTGCCCAGCTCATCCTCCATGCGCAGCAGCTTCTGGGTCTCGCCCTCCAGGAGCCGCCCGGCGGGGATGCCCGTCCAGGACGCCACGACGTCGGCGATGTCGTCCTGGCCGACCTCCTCCTTGACCATCGTCTCCCGCTCCTGCTGGGAAGCGGCTGCCTCCTCCTCGGCGGCCGACGCCTCGGCCAGTTCGCGCTCGACGCCGGGGATCTCCCCGTACAGAAGCTGCGAGGCGGTCTCGAAGTCGCCCTCGCGCTGGGCCCGTTCGGCCTGGCCGCGCAGGTCGTCGAGGCGTTCCTTCAGCTCACCCACGCGGTTGAGGCCCTGCTTCTCCTTCTCCCAGCGTGCGGTCAGTCCGCGCAACTCCTCCTCGCGGTCGGCGAGTTCACGGCGCAGCCGCTCCAGGCGCTCCACCGATCCGGGGTCGGTCTCGTTGCCGAGCGCCATCTCCTCCATCTTCAACCGGTCGACGGCGCGCTGGAGTTCGTCGATCTCCACGGGCGAGGAGTCGATCTCCATGCGCAGCCGGGACGCCGCCTCGTCCACGAGGTCGATGGCCTTGTCCGGCAGGAAGCGCGAGGTGATGTAGCGGTCGGAGAGCGCCGCCGCCGCAACTAGCGCGCTGTCGGCGATCTGCACCTTGTGGTGCGCCTCGTAGCGTCCCTTGAGGCCGCGCAGGATCGCGATGGAGTCCTCGACGGTCGGCTCGGCCACCAGCACCTGCTGGAAGCGGCGCTCCAGGGCGGCGTCCTTCTCGATGCGCTCCCGGTACTCGTCGAGGGTCGTGGCGCCGACCATGCGCAGCTCGCCGCGGGCCAGCATCGGCTTGAGCATGTTGCCCGCGTCCATGGCGGAGTCGCCGCCCGCGCCCGCGCCCACGACCGTGTGCAGCTCGTCGATGAACGTGATGATCTGGCCGTCGCTCTCCTTGATCTCCGACAGCACCGTCTTGAGCCGTTCCTCGAACTCGCCCCGGTACTTCGCCCCCGCCACCATCGCCCCGAGATCCAGGGCCACGAGCCGCTTGTCGCGCAGCGACTCGGGCACGTCGCCCTTCACCACGCGCTGCGCCAGACCCTCCACGACCGCGGTCTTGCCCACGCCGGGCTCGCCGATGAGCACCGGGTTGTTCTTCGTACGACGGGAGAGGACCTGCACGACACGGCGGATCTCCTGGTCACGGCCGATGACCGGGTCGAGCTTGCCCTCGCGGGCGGCGGCGGTGAGGTCCGTGCCGAACTTCTCCAGCGCCTTGTACGTGCCCTCGGGGTCGGGGTTGGTGACTCGGCGGCTGCCGCGGGCGGCCTGGAACGCCTCCAGCAGCTTCTCGTCGGTGGCGCCCTGCTCCTTGAGCAGGTCGCCCATGGCACCGCCCTTGGCGGCGATGCCGATGAGCAGATGCTCGGTGGAGACATAGGCGTCGCCGAGTTCCTTCGCGCGCTGGGTGGCGTCGGCGATGACGGCCAGCAGCGGACGGTCGGGCTGCGGCTTGCTCACCGTGGAGCCCTGGACGGTGGGCAGCGCGGCGAGCTGGCGCTCGGCTCCGCTGCGCAGAGCGGCCTGATCGGCCTCCACGGCGGCGATCAGGTCGGAGATGTTCTCGTTCTCCTCGCCCTGGAGCAGAGCGAGGAGCAGGTGGGCAGGCGTGATGTCGGGGTGCCCGTCCGTCACCGCGCGGTCGTTGGCCGCGCTGATCGCTTCCCGGCTCTTGTTCGTCAGCTCTGCGTCCACTGGCGTGCGTGCCTCCTTCGTATGCGGCTGTGTGCTGGGACCGCACCGGTCGTGCTGTGCCGGCGCTCCGGCCTCGGTACTGCTAAGTTCAGCATCCAGCAAGTTGAGTCTATTCCGCTCAACTATTCGCGGGCTAGATTCGTTCCCATGACAACCATGGAAACGACCGCGCTCACCGCGTTCTGGCAACAGGAGCGCCACTACGCGACCCTGACCACGCTGCGGCCCGACGGCACACCGCACGTGGTGCCCGTGAGCGTGACGTACGAACCCGGCGCGGAGACGGCGCGGGTGGTCACCCGCCGTACCAGCAGAAAGGTGCGGAACATCGCGGCGGCAGGCGAGGACGGCATGCGCGTGGCGCTCTGCCAGGTCGACCGCGGACGGTGGTCGACGCTGGAGGGCCGCGCCCGTATCCGCACGGACGCGGCGGCGGTCTCCGACGCCGAACGCCGCTACGAGGAACGCTACGGGCGGCGGCCGGAGCCCAATCCCGAGCGCGTACTGATCGAGATCAGCGTCGACCGGAAGCTCGGCAGCGTGGAGTGAGGACGTCAGGCCCCGGGAGGCGCAGGGACAGGCGCGGCCAGTCGGCCCGTCGGGGCGGCGGCCCGCGCCGCCCGTCGACTCCCGTGCGCCGCGCGGGACTTCTCCTTCGCGCGGGACTACCCCTTCGCCCGGGGCCCCTTCTCCGCGCCGAACTTCTTCAGCAGCCCCTTCGCCGACTCCGGGTACGGCCGCCCCAGCAGCTCGTCGTCGGAACCGACCGAGGTCACGGCCACCAGCGTCCCCGCACCCCGCTTCTTGTCGAAGTCCCGCAGCCACGGACCGCCGCTCACGCCCTGCGTCAGACGGCACGGCCGCAGCGACAGCGCCCCCACGTTGGCGGCCGGGATCTCTCCCTGCTGATACTGACGTGCGTCCCCCGCGCAGTAGTTGAGCGTCTCACCGTCGTACGGCGACGAGGCGGGATAGCCCAGCGTCGCCGTGTGCCCCTCGCCGACGGGCTCGGTACTCAGCTTGTTCGCCCCGTACACGTCCTGGATGGTGCGACCGCCCCGCTTCTCCATCCGCAGGAACGCCCAGTCGTAGGCGAGCACCGACTCAAGGCTCTTCTCCGTGTTCCAGCCGGGCGCCGTCTTCCACGCCGTCACCTTCCAGCCGTGCGCGAGCACGGACTTGGGGCCGTCGCCCTTGCCGCGCTTGCTGCGCTTCCCACCCTCGTAGGCGGGCTGGAAGTACATGGCCTCCGGCTTGTGCGGCCGCTCCGGGCTGGCGATGCAGTGCGCCGCGGTGGCGACGACGCTCCCGCTCGGCGAGTCGACCACGGCCGCCGAGCAGGACTCGGCCTGGCGGTTCGGCAGCTTGGCGACGAGCTTCCCGACGGTCCTGACCGTTCCCTGCGGCCAGCGGTCACCCTTCGAGGCCGGCGGATAGGGCACGGGCGCGCTCGCACCCATGAGTGCCAACGCGGTGGTGCAGGTCATGAGAGCGGCGAGGGCCGCACGAGTCGACGTCATGCACCCACGCTCTGCTCCCGCCGCCCCCGCGGCCAACCGCACACACCTGATCGGGTCAACGCCCGCGATTCCCGGCCCGGCGCCGTGCGACCCGGTGCACAGTACGCCCAACGTCCTGAACCCGAAGGGGACGCCGCCGCCCTCAACGGGCCTGGGCAGCGAACGGCCCCTCCACGTCTGCCGCATGGAGGGGCCTGTCTTACGCGAACTTGTCTTACGCGATACGCGGCTACCCGACTACGCGAAGAGCCAGGCAGCAAACGGGGACCGGCCCGGGAGGCCCGGCGTCAGTCCCGCCGCTGCTTCTTCGGCCGCCACACCACCAGCGCACCCGACTGCGGATGGACGTCCTCGTAAGGGACGAGATCGCGGCGATAGGAGGCGTGGACCTGGGCCTCGCGCTGCTGCATGGCCGCCGCCGCGCCCTCGACCGCCTGCTGGAGCTCCACGACGCGGGCCTTCAGCGCCGCGACCTGGTTCTCCAGTTCGATGATGCGCTTGATGCCCGCGAGGTTGATCCCCTCGTCCTGGCTCAACTCCTGTACCTGGCGGAGAAGTTCGATGTCACGCGCCGAGTAGCGACGGCCGCGCCCGGCCGCGCGGTCGGGGGAGACCAGGCCGAGACGGTCGTACTGGCGCAACGTCTGCGGATGCAGACCTGAGAGCTGAGCAGCGACCGAGATGACGTACACCGGCGAGTCGTCGGTCAGCTGGTAAGGATTGCGTCGTCCGCCTCGGCCGTTCACCTCAGTCTCCCTTCGCGGCCTTGAACAGAGCCGCCCGCGGATCCTCCGCGGCGGTCGCGTCGCGGTAGGTCTCCAGGATGCCCTTCGCCTTCTCGCTCAAATCCTTGGGAACCGATACGTCGATGGTGACCAGCAGATCGCCACGTGTCCCGTCCTTGCGCACGGCGCCCTTGCCGCGGGCCCGCATCGTACGGCCGCTCGGCGTGCCCGGAGGCAGCTTCAGCGTGACGGGCGGCCCGCCGAGGGTGGGCACCTTGATCTCGCCGCCGAGCGCCGCCTCCGGATAGGTCACGGGCACGGTGACCGTCAGGTTGTCCCCGCGGCGGCCGAAGACGGGATGCGCGTCGACGTGGACGACCACGTACAGATCGCCGTTCGGGCCGCCGCGCTCGCCCGGTGCGCCCTTGCCGCGCAGCCTGATGCGCTGCCCGTCGCTGACGCCCGCGGGAATCCGGACCTGCATGGTGCGCGAACTCGTCGCCCTGCCCGACCCCTTGCACGTGTCGCAGGGGTCCTGGGCGATGAGCCCGCGGCCCTTGCAGTCGACGCAGGGATCGGTGAGGGAGAAGCCGCCTCCACCGCCGCGCGAGACCTGGCCCGTGCCGACACACGTCGGGCAGACGCGCGGCGAGCCGTTCTTGTCGCCCGTGCCCGCGCACGCCTTGCACGCCGCCGAAGAGGACATCCGCAGCGGGACCGTGGCACCGTCCACCGCCTCGGTGAAGCTGAGCGTCACCTCCGACTCGATGTCCTGTCCGCGCCGCGGCTGTGTACGCGTACCGGCGCCGCCGCGGTTGAACAGCCCGCCGAACACGTCGCCGAGACCGCCGCCGAAGCCGCCCGCACCTCCGGGGCCGCCGGTGCCTCCGGGCTGACCGCCTCCGAAGAGGTCGCTCAGATCGAAGTTGAAGCCGCCCGGCCCTCCCGGGCCACCGGGACCGCCGGTCCTGATGCCGCCGTTGCCGAACAGGGCGCGGGCCTCGTCGTACTCCTTGCGGCGCTTGGCGTCACCGAGCACGTCGTACGCCTCGGAGGCGTCCTTGAAGCGCTCCTCGGCCTTGGCGTCGCCCCTGTTGGCGTCGGGGTGGTTCTCCCTGGCGAGCTTGCGGTAGGCCTTCTTGATCTCGGCCTCGGTGGCGTCCTTCGGGACGCCGAGGACCTTGTAGTAGTCCTTCTCGATGAAGTCCTTCGTACTCATCCGCGGCGTCCCTCCTCCCCGGTGCCGTGTGCATGTGTTCTGCCGTCACCGGCGTGACCGGAGATCCCGGTCAGGCCGGCGTGCTCAGTCGGATCGGCGCGGCCGGTCCGGACGGCGTGAACTCTCCGGCCGTCCCGGCCACCCTGGTCAGCCCTGGTCGGGGCCACCGCTCTCCTCTTCGTCGGCGGACTCCTCGCCTGCCGCGCCCTGCGCCCCCGGCTGCGGCTCGGCGACTCCGACCCGAGCGGGCCGGATCGTCCGTTCGCCGATTCGGTACCCGGGCTGGAGGATCTGCACGCACGTCGTCTCCGTGACGTCGGGCGAGTACGAGTGCATGAGCGCCTCGTGCACCGTCGGGTCGAAGGGCTCGCCCTCCTTGCCGAACTGCATCAGGCCCATCTTCGCCGCGACCATCTCCAGCGACTCGGCCACCGACTTGAAGCCGCCGACCAGTTCGCCGTGGTCACGGGCGCGCCCGATGTCGTCGAGCACCGGCAGCAGCTCGGTGAGCAGATTCGCTACGGCGACTTCCTTCACGGCCGCACGGTCACGCTCGACCCTTCGGCGGTAGTTCTGGAACTCCGCCTGGAGCCGCTGGAGATCCTGCGTCCGCTCGTGCAGCGCCGTACGCGTCTGGTCGAGCTGAGCGGTGAGGGCCGCCTCCTGTGCGTTCTGGCCCGCGCTCTGACCGCCCTGGGTGTCACCGGCGAAGGCGGCGTCCTGCGCGGACAGGCTCTCCTGCTCGTTCTCGGATACGTCCCCGGCCGGGTCCGCCGGACCCCCCGCCTCCTCGGCGGGGACGGGTCCGGCGGCCTGCGCCGCAGCGTCATCGGGCTGTACGGCGTCGGCGGGGACGTCGGGCTTCTGATCGAAGCCCGGAGTCTCCTCCGTCACGCTGCACCATCCTTAGGCTTCTGCTCGTCGTCCACGATCTCGGCGTCGACGACGTCCTCGTCACCGTCGGCCTTGGACTGACCGGCACCCGCGGCGCCCTCGGCCCCGGCCTGCGCGCCGCCCTCGCCCTGTGCCGCCTGTGCGTCGGCGTACATGGCCTGGCCGAGCTTCTGGCTGGTCGCCGCGACCTTCTCGCTGGCCTCGCGGATCGCCGCGGTGTCCTCGCCCTTCAGCTTCTCCTTCAGGTCCTCGACGGCGGTCTCGACCTCGGTCTTGATCTCGCCGGGGACCTTCTCCTCGTTGTCCTTGAGGAACTTCTCGGTCGTGTAGACGAGCTGCTCCGCCTGGTTGCGGGTCTCGGCGGACTCGCGGCGCTTGGCGTCCTCGTCGGCGTACTGCTCGGCGTCGCGCATCATGCGCTCGATGTCTTCCTTCGGGAGCGCCGAGCCGCCGGTGACGGTCATCCGCTGCTCCTTGCCGGTGCCGAGGTCCTTGGCGGAGACGTGCATGATGCCGTTCGCGTCGATGTCGAAGGTGACCTCGATCTGCGGCACGTTGCGCGGCGCCGGGGGCAGGCCCGTCAGCTCGAACATGCCGAGCTTCTTGTTGTACGCGGCGATCTCGCGCTCGCCCTGGAAGACCTGGATCTGCACCGAGGGCTGGTTGTCCTCGGCCGTGGTGAAGGTCTCCGAACGCTTCGTGGGAATCGTGGTGTTGCGCTCGATGAGCTTGGTCATGATGCCGCCCTTGGTCTCGATGCCGAGGGACAGCGGGGTGACGTCGAGCAGCAGGACGTCCTTGACCTCGCCCTTGAGCACGCCGGCCTGGAGGCTGGCGCCGATGGCGACGACCTCGTCCGGGTTGACGCCCTTGTTGGCGTCCTTGCCCGCCGTCAGGTCCTTGACCAGGTCCGCCACCGCGGGCATACGCGTCGAGCCGCCGACGAGCACCACGTGGTCGATCTCGGAGAGCTGGATGCCAGCGTCCTTGATCACGTTGTGGAACGGGGTCTTGCAGCGCTCCAGCAGGTCCTCGGTGAGCTGCTGGAACTGGCTGCGCGTCAGCTTCTCGTCCAGGTGCAGCGGACCCTCGGCGGAGGCCGTGATGTAGGGCAGGTTGATCGTGGTCTCGGTGGAGCTGGACAGCTCGATCTTCGCCTTCTCAGCGGCCTCGCGGAGGCGCTGGAGAGCCATCTTGTCCTTGGACAGGTCGACGCCGTGCCCGGACTGGAACTGCTTGACCAGGTAGTCGACGATGCGCTGGTCCCAGTCGTCACCACCGAGGTGGTTGTCGCCGTTGGTGGCCTTCACCTCGACGACGCCGTCGCCGATCTCCAGCAGCGAGACGTCGAAGGTGCCGCCGCCGAGGTCGAAGACCAGGATCGTCTGGTCCTCCTTCTCCAGCCCGTAGGCGAGTGCGGCGGCCGTCGGCTCGTTGACGATGCGCAGCACGTTCAGGCCGGCGATCTCGCCGGCCTCCTTCGTGGCCTGACGCTCGGCGTCGTTGAAGTAGGCGGGGACGGTCACGACGGCGTCCTCGACCTTCTCGCCGAGGTATGCCTCCGCATCGCGCTTCAGCTTCTGCAGGATGAAGGCGCTCATCTGCTGCGGGTTGAAGTCCTTGCCGTCCAGGTTGATCTTCCAGTCGGTGCCCATGTGGCGCTTGACCGACCGGACCGTCCTGTCGACGTTGGTCACGGCCTGCCGCTTGGCCACCTCGCCGACGAGGACCTCGCCGTTCTTCGCGAAGGCCACAACGGACGGCGTGGTCCTGGCGCCCTCGGCGTTGGTGATGACGGTGGACTCACCGCCTTCGAGAACACTGACGACGGAGTTCGTCGTGCCCAGGTCGATGCCGACCGCACGTGCCATTTCGGTTTCCTCCAGCTGATGTCTTGAGTGAAGCTGACTCAAGAGTGCCCGGCCGATCCCATAACGTCAAACGACCTGAGCGGACTCCACTCAACTCTTATGCACTCTTTATGCGCACCCGCCTCCGACCAGCAACGGAGCAGACGTACGGGAAGGCCGGGGCGGCGCCGCGTCTCCGCCGGGCGCCCCGCGACGCAGATCACCGCGCGCCCGGGTACCAGCACCCCCCGGCGAGTGGGTAGTCTCGTACGGATCCGAAAAGTTACCGCTTAGTAAGCCGATCAGGTCTCGGCCGAAGGCCGCCCGAGGAGCCCTCATGCAACTCGCCGCGATCGTCGTTTCGTTGGTGCTGGCCGCGGTCGGCATCGCGCTGTTCGCGCGCGCCATCGCGCAGATCTACCGCTTCGTCAGGCTGGGGCAGCCGGTGCCCGCCGGAACGCGCTCCGACGACCCGGGCGCCCGCACGCTCACCGTGGCGCGCGAGTTCTTCGGGCACACCAGGATGAACCGGTGGGGCGTCATCGGCTTCGCGCACTGGTTCGTCGCCGTGGGCTTCTTCGCACTCGTACTGACGCTGGTGCATGCGCTCGGGCAGCTCTTCAAGGCGGACTGGACGCTGCCGCTGATCGGGACGTGGGCGCCTTACGAGGTGTTCACGGAGTTCCTGGGGCTGATGACCACGCTGGGCATCGCGACGCTCATCGTGATCCGGCTGCTGAGCCTGCCGTCGCGTGCGGGACGCAAGTCTCGGTTCGCCGGGTCCAAGGCGGGTCAGGCGTACTTCGTCGAGTACGTCATCCTCACCATCGGCGTGGCCATCCTGGTGCTGCGGGGGCTGGAGGGCGCGCTGCACGGCGTGGACGGCTACGAGGCCGCCTACTTCGTGTCGTACCCGCTGGTCGCGGCCTTCGACGGGCTGAGCGTGAGCGCGCTTCAGAACCTGGTGTACCTCGTCGCCCTGATCAAGATCGGCACCTCGTTCGTGTGGATGATCGTGGTCGGGCTCAACACCAACATGGGCGTTGCCTGGCACCGCTTCCTCGCCTTCCCCAACATCTGGTTCAAGAGGAACGCCGACGGCGGCACCGCGCTGGGCGAGCTGAAGCCGATGGTCTCCGGCGGCAAGGAGATCGACTTCGAGACGGCCCTCGACGACGACAACGAGGAAGAGGTCCGCTTCGGCGCCTCGCAGGTCGAGGACTTCTCCTGGAAGGGCATCCTCGACTTCTCCACCTGCACCGAGTGCGGCCGCTGCCAGTCGCAGTGCCCGGCCTGGAACACCGGCAAGCCGCTGTCGCCGAAGCTGCTGGTCATGTCGCTGCGCGACCACGCGCACGCCAAGGCCCCGTACCTCCTCGCAGGCGGCGGCAAGACCATGGAGGGCGAGGAGAAGGCCACCGAGGAGCAGCTCAAGGACGTACCCAAGGCGGCGCTGGAGGAAGCGGAGCGGCCGCTGATCGGCACCGCCGAAGAGGGCGGCGTGATCGACCCGGACGTGCTGTGGTCGTGCACGACCTGCGGCGCGTGCGTCGAGCAGTGCCCCGTCGACATCGAGCACATCGACCACATCGTCGACATGCGCCGCTACCAGGTGATGATCGAGAGCGCCTTCCCGAGCGAGGCCGGGACGATGCTGAAGAACCTGGAGAAGAAGGGCAACCCCTGGGGCCTGGCCAAGAAGCAGCGGCTGGAGTGGACGAAGGAACTCGCCCAGGAGACGGGCTTCGAGGTGCCCGTCGTCGGCAAGACCGTCGAGGACCTCACCGAGGTCGACTACCTCTACTGGGTCGGCTGCGCGGGCGCCCTGGAGGACCGGGCGAAGAAGACCACCAAGGCCTTCGCGGAGCTGCTGCACATCGCGGGCGTCAACTTCGCGATCATGGGCGGCGACGAGAAGTGCACCGGCGACTCCCCCCGGCGCCTGGGCAACGAGTTCCTCTTCCAGCAGCTCGGCGAGGAGAACGTCGCCACGCTGAACGCCGCCTTCGGCGAGGACGACGACGATGAGAGCACCAAGCTCCCCGCCTCGAAGAAGAAGATCGTCGCGACGTGCCCGCACTGCTTCAACACCCTCGCCAACGAATATCCGCAGCTCGGCGGCCACTACGAGGTCATCCACCACACGCAGTTGCTCCAGCACCTCGTCGACGAGGGCAAGTTGGTGCCGGTGACCCCGGTCGAGGGCCTGATCACCTACCACGACCCGTGCTACCTGGGCCGCCACAACAAGGTCTACACACCGCCGCGCGAGATCATCGGCAAGGTGCCCGGGCTCCGCAACGAGGAGATGCACCGCCACAAGGAGCGCGGCTTCTGCTGCGGCGCGGGCGGCGCCCGTATGTGGATGGAAGAGCGCATCGGCAAGCGCATCAACAACGAGCGCGTCGACGAGGCCCTGTCGCTCGACCCCGACATCGTCTCCACGGCCTGCCCGTTCTGCCTCGTCATGCTGACGGACTCCGTCAACGGCAAGAAGAACGAGGAGAAGGCCAAGGAGGACCTGCGCGTCGTGGACGTCGCCCAGCTCCTCCTCGACTCCGTACGTACGCCGCGGGACGACGGCCCGTCGGACGAGCCGGAGACGGAGGCGAGCCCGGAGCCGGAGCCCGCGAAGTAGCCGCGGCGGTGCCCGGAACGTACGGGCACAAGTGAACGGGCGGGGTCCGCTGTCCTCTGTGGACGGCGGGCCCCGCCCGTGCTGCTGCTCGATTTACGGTTGACCGTCTGGCCGGTTGCCGACGTATTGCGCCCCGATTACGCACGTATGGCGCCCGTTTGCGGCAACCTCCGTTCGGAATCGGTCACTTAGCGTTCTTCACACGTCAATCCCCTTCGGGGGATACCCAACCGGCACCCGGCGCCTTAGCCTCGCTGACCAGCGGCAGCAGAAGCGCGCGAACAGAGAGGGAGGCGAACACGCTTGCTGGACGGCGGCGGCATGGTGGCGGAGACCCGTCCGGTGTCCCCGGCCACTCCCGTCTCCCCGCCCGCGGCGAGAAGTGACGCGCCGCCCGGCCCCGGCACCCGCCCAGGCCGTACGACGGTCAGGGAAGCCAGGCGCTTAGGCCGCTGCGAACACCGCAGATCGCCGAACGACGTGCGGGGCAACAGCGACCGGGCCCGCACGCCGCGCAGGCAGGGGGAAGACCCGGTCCTTACGCCGACCACCGTCGAGGAGATGGGCGCATGCTGACCAACGAGCGCCTGTGCCGGCTGCATTTCACCTCGCGCGATCTCCCGCGCATCCGTATCGAGGTCGAGGAGTGCGCGGCCTCTGCCGGGCTCGCCGAACCGCGCAGAGGTGAATTCGTGGTGGCCGTCGACGCCGTGGCGACGAACGCCGTAGAACACGCGGGAGGCACCGGCCGGTTGGTGATGCGTCACCTCGCGGGCGAACTGGAGTGCCGCGTCGAGGACTCCGGCCCCGGCTTCTCGGAGGACGTCATTCCGGAGCTGGCCCCCGGGGTCGCGGGAGCAACCGCGGGACGCGGTCTGTGGCTCGCCCGGCTGGTCACCGACAGGCTGAGCGTCGAACCCGCCGGACCGGAGTCCGGGGCAGTGGTGACCCTCGCGGTCAGGCTCCCGGGCGGCTGACTCTTCACCCTCTTCACCGGGACCGACCGACCGCCGGAACCGCTCGCCGGAACCGCTCGCCGGGCGGCGATCGGGCGCGGACGGACGGCAGTCGGGCTGCGCCCGGGCTGGCGCTGAGCGCCCGCGGGTCTCAACTGAGCGGCTCTGTACGGGAGTTGCCGCGTGCGGGGCGCTGCGAAGGGGATGCCGCCACCTCACCGAAATTGGTACGTACCAAATACCCGGACATCGGAACCGCCCATCTCCCAGGGATGTCTTCCACTCCCAGTCCAGGGTCCTGACCCTCGCCCCTTGAGCCGCGCCCCGACCAGGCACCGGCTCGCCCCCACAAGGGGCAGGACCTCCTTGGTCGCATCTCTAGGGAGGATTCGTGCGCAAGCGCACACTCACCACGGGCACCGCCCTCGCGGTCGCCCTCGGCACCGCCGTGGCCGGTGCCCTCGCTCTCGACGCCGGCGCCGCCGAGCCGTCGCACACGGGCGCCGCCGCTCACAAGCCGGACCGTGTGGCGGACGGGAAGCGGAAGGTGAAGGAGGACTTCAACGGCGACGGCTTCCAGGACCTCGCGGTCGGCGCCCCCGAGAACGCGGAGTCCACCGGCTACATCACCGTCGTCTACGGCTCCGAGAAGGGCCTCGACCCGTCCACCCGTACCGTCGTCGACCAGAACACCCCCGGCGTCCCCGGCGACGCCACGGACGGCGACCTCTTCGGCGGCGCTCTGGCCGCCGCCGACCTCGACGGCGACGGCCTCACCGACCTCGCGGTCGCCGCGGAGGGCGACGAACGGCAGTCACCGGCCGGGTCCGGCAGCGTGACCCTGCTCTGGGGCGCGAAGGACGGGCTGAGCGGCAAGGACGCGACCCTCCTCGACCCGGGCACGAAGGAGACCTACGGCCTCGGCAGGAATCTGACCGCGGGGGACTTCGACGGCGACGGCAAGCAGGACCTGGCCATGCAGCGCGACGACTACGGCGTGCTGAGCGGCCCGTTCACCCGTGACGGCAAGTTCGCGGACGAGCAGCGGCTGAAGCTGACCGCCGACGGCGCGGACGTCATGGCACTGGTCCCGGGCGACATCACCGGCGACGGTGCCGACGACCTCGTCGTGATGCGGGCCTTCGAAGAGGCGTCGCGCGAGGCGCTGTTCTTCAAGGGAGGCGAGGACGGCCTGAAGCCCGGTTCCGGGCTGAAGGGGCAGGAGGGCGCCACCGGCACGATCGGCGACTTCGACGGCGACGGCTACGGCGACCTCGCCTACCGCGACGTACCGGAGGGCATCATCGAGAACCTGCCCTTCGACTCCGGCACCGTGCGGATCGTCTACGGCAGCAAGAGCGGCCCGAGCAAGCGGAACGCGACCTTCACACAGGCCACTTCGGGGGTGCCGGGCGCGAACGAGAAGAACGACCAGTTCGGCGGCACCCTCTCGGCCGGAGACGTCGACGGGGACGGTTACGACGACCTCGCGGCCGGAGTCCCGTTCGAGGCGATCGGCAGCAAGAAGGAAGCCGGTTCGTTCGTGGTGCTCGACGGCAGCGCCAAGGGCCTCACCGGCAAGGGCGCACAGGCGATGAGCCAGGACTTCGAGGGCGTACCGGGAGACGCCGCGGCAGGCGAACTCCTCGGCGCGGCAGTCCGGTTGAACGACCACGACAAGGACGGCAAGGCCGAGCTGTCCGTCGCAGCCCCGGGCGAGGGCAAGGGGAACGGTGCCGTGTGGTCCTTCCCCGGCGGCGCGGACGGCGTCGAGACCGACGGCGCACGCACCTTCGCGCCCGGCGACGTAGGAGCACCGGCGAAGGGCGCCCGCTTCGGCAAGACCTTCGGCAATGCGGCGGGAGCGCCGCTGTGGGGGGTCGACGACTGAGGCTGCGGCGGGCGCAGGCAAGGGCACCGTGCCGCGGACGGGGCCGAGGCGCGGTGCGGGGTGCCGAGTGCCGGGGCGGGTGACGGTACCGGTGCCGGTGCCGCGTGGACGGTGCCGAGTGCCGGTGCCGGTCTCGGTGCCGCGTTGACGGTGGCCGTAAGGGCCGGGGGCCGTATGGCCGGGGCCGGTGCCCGGCGGTGGCGCCGTCGCCGGTGCCCTAGGGGCGAGCCCTACGGGTTGTACCGGATCGGCCACAAAGCCCGGTCCAATCCCCCGGGCCCGGCCTCGGCGCCTCGCGGACAAGGTACGTTCGAAGGCGTGGCTGGTTTCAGGATCGGACGCGGCCGGGGCTCCCGGGGCGCGCAGCAGCAAGGGCAGTACGGCGGACCGCAGGGCTCGGGTCGAGGCGCACCCGGCTCCGGCCCGGGGGGTCCCGGGCCGGGACCCGGAGCGTACGGGCAGCGCCCGCCGCAGCAGTGGCCCCACGGCGGCCGTGGCGAACCCGAGTACTTCGGAGACCAGCACGGCGCTCACCCGCAGCAAGGGCGAGGCGGAGGGCCGCAGTTCGGCCCCGGCCCCTACGCTGCCGGTCCCGGTCAGGGCGCCCAGGCACGAGGCGGCGGCCCGGCCGGAGACCCGTATGCGAACTCGGCCGGCCACACCCGCTCCTTCACCGTGCCCGACCCGTACGGCCCCGCCGGCGGCCACGGCCCGGACGACGGCTACGGCCCCGGCGGCACCTACGGCGACTACGACTACTCCCGCCCGGCCCCTCCCCCCGGCCCGCGCCTGCACTGGAAGGAACTGCTGAGCGGCGTCCTGCTGCGCCCCAGCGCGACCTTCTGGCAGATGCGCGACCACAGCGTGTGGGCCCCGGCGATCATCGTCACCTTCCTCTACGGGCTGCTCGCCATATTCGGCCTCGACCAGGCGCGCGAGGAGGTCATCCACGCGACGCTCTCCAGCGCCATCCCGTACGTGCTGAGCACGGGCATCGCCGTCGTACTCGTCGGCCTGATCCTGGGTGCCGTGACGCACACCCTGGCCCGCCAGTTCGGCGGCGACGGTGCGTGGGCCCCGACGGTCGGCCTCTCCATGCTGATCATGTCGCTGACGGACGCACCGCGCCTGCTCGTCGCCCTCTTCCTCGGCGGTACGGCTCCGATCGTGCAGGTACTGGGCTGGGTGACATGGGTCGCGGCAGGCGCCCTCTTCACGATGATGGTCAGCCGATCCCACGACATCCGCTGGCCCCGGGCGCTGGGCGCCTCCGCGGTTCAACTCGTGGCACTGCTGGTGCTGATCAAGCTGGGGACGTTGTAGGAAAGCCAGGAAAACCAGGAAAACGGGGTGCGGTGCTTCCCGCCGAGAGCGGCGCTCTCTGAGCGGCCGAGAGCGGTGCTCACGTTGCGGTGACCGGGGGCCGGGGCGGCGGAGCAGTGCTTCGCCCCGAGAGCGGCGCTCTCCGAACGGCTGAGGGCGGTGCTCCGAACGTAGAGCGGTGCTCAACTGCCCGGCGCAGAGCGGTGCTTCACAAGGAGAGCGCCGAACACATCACGGAGCAGTGCTCACGCACCACCACCACCACCACCCAGACACGGTCAGGACGCGCCCCCGGAGCACCCGCCACGTCACGGAGCAGCGCTACGCAACGAGAGCACCGCTCACGGAAGGGCCCCGGCCCGCCTGAGCACCGCACAGCCCCCGCCTAAGCATCGCCTTCGCGGCGTGGCGGTCCGCCGCCCGCGTCCGGCTTTCCCTCACGGTTCCCGGCGGAATCGCTTTCGCTCCTGGATTCCGGCGGGTCCCCCGGATGGAACCGCTCGTAGTCGGCGGTGGCGACGTCCTGCCGCTGATGCGTGTTGATCAGATGCAGCAGCAGCGCCGCCAGCGCGATCAGCACGAGGATGACGCCGACGGTCACGAGGATGTCCAGCATGGTCCCTCCTCCCTCCGGCACGTGGGCCCACTCCGTACGGATGCGGCACGCTCATCCGCCGTACCGCGCTGTACGCAGTGAGGGCGCACGAGAGGCGAGTGCCCGTTTCCCGCGGGAAACACAGGCTGCGCCCTCGAACAGCACCCCCGCGTCCCGTCGAGCCCCGAAGCGATCCGCCCCGCCCCGCACAGCCCCTGCCGAACTCCCCGCCGGAAGCGGCCACTTCAGAGGCGCGACGAGTCAGCCGAAGCCGGCCGGAGCGAGTCCGAATCTCCGGAAACAAAGTATTCTCAGTATTTCCAGCTCCTCCCTGTCGGAGCCCGGTCACTGCCGGTCAAGGCCGTACACGGTCGATCGCCGCAGATCGCTACGAGTCGCGTCCGTTCGCGACTGGTCGCCACGGCATCGCACCCACCGGCACGCGCAAGGCCCGTAACCGGTCTCGCGCGGCCCGGAGGCAGGGCCGGACGGGCCCGACGGAGGAGCGGACGGGGCAGGGAGGGGGCGGAGGAGATGGCAGAGGTGTTCCTGCGGCGGCTCAGCCGATGGCAGGCGGACCGGGAGCGGGAGGCCGTCGCGGACCTGTACGTCGAGGCGTACCGGGGCACGGCGGGCGAGGAGTTCCACGACCGCGCGGAGTATCTGCGCCGCCTCGGCGAACACGTCGAGCGCACCGGCTTCGAGCTGGTGACCGCGAGCGCCGCCGGGGTACTGGCCGGCGCCGTCTACGGCTACCGCGCGGAGCGTACCGACGAGTGGTGGTCCGGGCTCCACGGTGAGCTGCCGCCGGCGATGGCCGAACTCACCGCCGCCGGACGGGCGTTCGTGATGACCGAACTGATGGTGCTGCCGTCCTTCCGGCGACGTGGAATCGCGACCCGCCTCCAGGATCATCTGCTGACCCCCTCTGGCATCGCCCTCGCCGTCACGCTGATCGACCAGGACGACATGCCCGCCCGCGCCGCGCTCACCTCGTGGGGCTGGGAGAGCCTCGGCAAGATCACACCATTCCCCGACCGTCCGCCGCTGGAGGCCTGGACCCGGCGTCTTCCCAGGTAGAGGGGCTGCCGAGCAGGCTCCGTAGGCCGCGGTGCACCGGGAGTACGCTGGGAAAAAATGGGGCGAATCACCCATCCAGGGCGTCCCCAACGCAGCAGGGCATCCCGGCATCCCGGGGTCATGGCACCAGGGCACCAGGGCACCAAGGCGGCGACGGTTCCACCGTCGGCCGGCTGTCGTTCCCACAGCTCCCGGGCGACAGAGGGGCGGACACCATGAGGGCTGAATACGGCAATCCGGAACTGACACCCCGCACATCCGGCACGCCCCGCGCACCCACGGCGCCCCCGTCCTCGGCGCCTGCCCCTGCCCCCGCCCCCGCGGTGCACATCGCGGGCAGCACGGACACTGAACCCAACATGCCGGTCGTGGACCTCTCCGCGCTGAGCGCCCTCCATCTCCCCGTGGAACCGGGCCTGTTGGCGCTGCGCCTGAAGTCCGAACCCTCCGGCCAGGGCCTCTTCGACGGTGCCTGGTGGCCCCACTCGCGCAACGTCCACGCGGAACTGCCGGGGCTGGTGAGCGTACTGAGCGAGCACCTGGGCCCGATCGACCACATCGGCCTGGACGCGGACGCATGGGACGGCCTGGGCGAGCCCCTCTACGTGGAGGGCAGGTACATACAGATCGACTGGTTCCCGCTGGGGGAGGACACGATCCTCGTCAGCCGCGGCGAACTGGGCAGCTTCTCACTGCTCGCCGTGCCGCCCGACGCCGGAGTCGACGAGGCGCATGCCGCCATGACCATGGCCACCCATATCGGCAACACGGAGACCGGCCAGCAGATCCTCGTGGCCACTGGCATCGCCGCACCCGCCTGGCACGAGACCCCCGCTGACGCCGGTTGACGCGCCTCGCACGCCCGTTGACCGCATGCACGCATGCCGACGCCGGTTGCCGCAGGCTGTCGCCCGCTGACACCGAGGCGCACCGACCGCCTCGCGCCCCTCAGGCGTCGAGGACCTGCCCGTCCCGCCGTACGACCGGCGGCTCCACGCTCCAGGGGAAGTTGATCCACTGGTCCGTACGCCGCCACACGTACTCGCACTTCACCTCTGACTGCGACTTCTCGTAGATGACCGCGCTCCGCACCTCGGCGACGTGCTCCGCGCAGAAGTCCTGCACCAGCTTCAACGTCCGCCCCGTGTCCGCGACATCATCGGCGATGAGCACCTTCTTCTCGCTCAGATCGACGACATTGGGCACGGGCGGCAGCATCACGGGCATGTCCAGCGTCTGGCCGACGCCGGTGTAGAACTCGACGTTCATCACATGGAGGTTCTTCACGTCCAGGGCGTAGCCGAGGCCGCCCGCGACGAAGAGGCCGCCGCGTGCGATGGACAGGATGATGTCCGGGTCGTATCCGTCGTCCGCGACGGCCTGCGCCAACTCCCGTACCGCCTGCCCGAAAAGCGGATACGTCAGGTTCTCGCGCTCTTCACCGCTCACGCCGGCGACTCCCTCTCGTTCGGACCGGACAGATCCTCTTCTGCATCTGCTGCATCTGCTGCATCTGCTGCATCTGCTGCATCGGATTGCATCTGATCAGGCCGGATCTGCTCGGATCAGACCTGTGTCCGGTGGAAGTTCAGATACGAACGCGAGGGCGTCGGCCCCCGCTGCCCCTGATAACGCGAACCGTGCAGCGCCGACCCGTACGGATGCTCAGCGGGCGACGTCAGCCGGAACATGCACAACTGCCCGATCTTCATGCCGGGCCACAACTTCATCGGCAGCGTAGCGACGTTGGAAAGCTCCAGCGTCACATGGCCGGAGAAGCCGGGATCGATGAAGCCCGCGGTCGAATGCGTCAGCAGCCCCAGCCGCCCCAGCGAACTCTTCCCCTCCAGGCGGGAGGCGAGGTCGTCCGGCAGCGTCACCACTTCATACGTCGACGCGAGCACGAACTCGCCGGGGTGAAGGATGAAGGGCTCGTCGCCCTGCGCTTCGATCAGCCGCGTCAGATCGGGCTGTTCGACGGCGGGGTCGATGTGCGGGTACCGGTGGTTCTCGAACACCCGGAAATAGCGGTCCAGTCGGACATCGATGCTGGAGGGCTGCACCATCGCGGGATCGAACGGATCGATCCGCACCCGGCCGTTGTCGATCTCCGCCCGGATGTCCTTGTCAGAGAGAAGCACGGCCAGAGACTACGCGTACGGCAAAGGGCCGGCCCAATCGCACCGGCCCCGCGCCAACGCGCCTGCCGAACTGCCCACGCCTGTCCGCTTCTTCGTACGGAACCTCGCCCGGGTCTCCGTCTGGGGCTTCGTCCGGGCGGCTCACCCTCGTGCGGGATCACCGTGCCGGATCACCGCCCTCACCTACCGCGTCACCGTTCGTACTTGGCGGGGCGCGGCACCGCCGGAGTGTCGGCCCCCGGCTCCCGCCCCCGCCCGCGAACCTGCCCGGGCACCGGGACCGGCACCGCCTGCCGCAGACGCGCACACCTCGGACACCTCAACAACCGGCCAGGCCCGATGCGCCCGCTCCGCAAGTTCTGCATCGGGAACGTCGAGGTACTGAACACATGCCCCTCGGCACACTGAACGACGGTGGCCCCCATCGCTCTCCTCTCCCCAAGTACGTGGTCGACGAAAGCCACATTAAGGGATCAAACCGACAACCCACCGCCCGACTCCCCACCACCCACGCTACGCCCCAACTCCCTTGCCCCGAGGGCCCCTACCCCGTCCCGGAGCAGCAAAAAGACCCCTCGGCCTATGCGGCGGGGGTCGGCGATGAGGTAGAGTATCGGCGTCGAAGCCGACGATCGGACGGCTCCTCGCGGGTGTAGTTTAATGGTAGAACATGAGCTTCCCAAGCTCAGAGCGCGGGTTCGATTCCCGTCACCCGCTCCAGCACAAAGCCCCAGGCCAGAGGCCGCCAGGCCAGAGGCCCGGGGCTTCTTTGTTGTGCGGGGACGGTATCGCCGATGAGCTGCCTTGCAGAGCTCTTCCGGACAGATGTCTGTCAGTCCATTCCGTGCTGCACATCTGCGCAGTACGGCAACGTTGCCCTCAGCATCCGGTACACCAACTCCGGTAGACCCCGACACTTGCCCGCCTGCCATCGCGTGCCCCACGCCGTTCCCGTAGCGCGGGTAAACCCCGGTCAACAGCAGGTCGTTGAGAGCCGCGCCAGCCTGGCGCGTCTGCGGCGGTTCGAGCGGGCTGCCCACGTGACTGTGGACGGCAGGCTGCCGCTGGCGGAAGTGGCGTTGCGCACCGGCTACAGCGATCAGGCCCACTTCAACCGGGAGTTCCGGCGGAGTGCGGGCACTGCTCCTAGGGAGCATCTGCGGCCGCGCCGCTCGGAGTCCTCCGACGGCACACTGCCCTGAACGGGACGGCCCAGGAGCGGACAAACGTCCAATACGGGCCAGCCGCACGTTCGTACGCTGACGAGGTCAGCAACTGCGCATGGTGGACGAGTTCGTGATGCTCAGTCGAACGCGGGCGTCATGGACTACATCGACGATGTGGACGCGCACTTCGAGCAGGCCAGGTCGGCTGGGGTGACGATCTGGTATGAGCCGCAGGAGATGCCCTACGGGCAGCGGGGATACGGCGTCCGGGACCCGGAAGCGGATTCTGGTGCTTCAGGGCGCTTCACCAGCACGTGCACGATCCCGCACGTGATGAGTGAGCCCGCTCCGGCCCCGGACCAGACAGCCATCTGATCCTTACAAGACCCGAGACCTGTCTCTGCCAGGGAGGGCAGTAGCCTGCGCGCCATGACTGATCGCAAACCCCTCGAGGGCGCCCCGTCCACGCCCCCTGCGCCCCGCAGCGCGGGGCGGATACTGGGCGCCGTCGTCCTGGTCTGCCTCGCGGCAGGTCTCTTCTACATCGGAGTCGACGCCCTCGCCAGCCCCGGCCGGGTGGTGGCCGAGTCCTCAGGCACCGGGCGCAGCCCGGACTCCGAGTCCGAGGCCAAGATCGGAGGACTGCTGATGTGCCTCTTCGGGGTCTCGGTCCTCTGCGGGGCGATCGCACTGTTGCAGAAGCCAGGGAAAGGCAAGCCGTCCGTCGGCGCAACGCCGCCACGTCCATGAGCGAAACGCGCGTACGCGGGAATGGGCTCCCCTCGGCATGGCGAGGAGCGAGCACGCCTGGAGGAAGAAGCGGTGGGCGATGATCGCCCGTTCTCGGAGGAGGTAGATGTATGACGCGGCAGAACAAGCCGTGGACGGTCCAGTGGCACATCGTTGCGGACGGCACGGTGATCCGACAGCGTTCAAAAGGGGATCAACCCCACGAGCAGCTGTTCGGGACGCACGCCACGAACCAGAAGCTGGAACTCGCCGACCTGGAGGCGCTCGACTATCGCATCGCTCGGAACCAGCGCTTCTTCAACGTGCTTGCCGCTGTTCTGGTGGGTGTCGGCGTGATCGACGTGGTGGCGCTAGCGGCCGGCATGGTCCTCGCCTGGGTCGGCGTCGACGCAGGTGGCGCGCTCGTGATGCCGGCGCTGTTGCTGCTTGTCGGGCTGCTGATCGCCATCGGCGCAGCTCAAGGGCTCATGCTCAGGCGCTTCAATCGGGCCTGGACCGATGCCGGCTTCGCATCGTCAAATCAGGTGACGATGGCAGCTTCCGAGGCGCGTTCGCTGATCGCAGCGCCCGGAGCGGTCTCGGGACGCCCGGTCAGAGTCAAAAACGCTTGATCACTCCCCTCGACGTGACGGACTCGGCTTCCGCGACGGGTTCGGCTCTCGTCAAAGGACGAGACGGAGTCAGGCACCCGTCACGGTGAGTGGTCTCTTTGGTGTCCGGCCACCGGCAGGCGCTATCACTGACCTCTGCGCGTCAAGGGGATGTTGGTTCGTCGAGGGCCGGGCCGGTGCCCACCAAGAAACCGTCGAGGATGCCGGACCGGTACTGAAGGCGCTTGAGCCGGTCGCGTATGAGTGCTTCGAGATAGTCGAAGGCGACGATGACCTTGGTCGCACCAAGACTGGTCGGTTTCACGTTGAACACCGCGGCGACAGCCTCGTGTTCGCCGCACGACTGCCGCACCACATGCGCACCAGAACAGGCCAAACCACGGTCATCAGAGGGCCGTTGGAAGAGCCGTTCGACGACTGGACAAGTCCCCTCTGCGCAGGTCAGGCGCCAACTGGCCCGATCTGCACGGTGATCCCCAAGCTCAGAGCGCGGGTTCGATTCCCGTCACCCGCTCCACGACGAAGGCCCAGGTCAAAGACCCGGGCCTTGTTTGTTGGCTGGGCCTCTCTAAAGGTCTTGCACCAGATCGGCAGCCGGAAGGCACGTCGAGACCGCCAACGAAGCCCGTCAACGCCGCACCGGACACGGTCAGGTCCTCGACTGCCATGAGGAACCGCGCTGATGAGACATGGGGCGCCTCATGCCAGCTGGTTGGGCTCCAGAGAGAAGAAGCACACGTTCGCGACGCTCCTCATCCTGCTGGACAGCATTTGCAGGTGGTCTTCACGGACCTTGAGGAACACCTCATGCCGGGTCATGCCAGGCGGCGGTACGTACGTGCCCGAGTACGACACGACCTGTGTGTGGGCAGCGAAACTGATGATGTAGCAGTACTCCCTGGGCGACTGGTGTTGCACCGTGCTTGGTCCTCTCGTGACCGTCCTCAGCACGCCGTTCGGCGGCACGCTCCTCGTACCCAGGACGGCGGCCCGGGCCTTGCGGTTTCGTGCGGCGGACCCTGGCGAGTCCTGAGTCAGGGGCCAGTGAAGCGTTCCCACGGGACGGCGCGGATCTTGAGTATCAGGCCGGCTTGCGACCCCATGCGGTGATCATCGGGGCGAGCATGAGGTCCAGTTCCCCGTGCGCGAGGTTCGCGAGATGCGTCTCGATCTCCTCGGGCGTGGCCAGTTCCGCGGCCAGGAGTTGGTCGCGGACGTGCTGGACCGTGGACGCCTCCAGGATCGTGCACGCGCGTGACGCGATGGGGAAGTAGGCCTCGGCGCCTACGTCCGTCAGGTCTGACTCACGCAGTAGCCGGGGCAGCGTGCGACCGTATGCGAGGTCCGCGCCGCGCTCGGCCATCAGCGTTCGGATCCGGGATCGCAGCCGGTTCGCCAGCGCTTCGTCGGGGCCGCGTTCGTCCGGGCACGCGAGTGGTTGCAGGGCTGGGTCGCCGTCCTCGATCACCAGCCATCCGCCCGGCCGGAGCGCATCGACCATGACTCGCATCGCGGCCGCGCGATCCTTCAGGTGGACCAGGACCAGGCGGGCGTGGACCAGGTCGAACGTCTCCGCCGGCGGTGGGTCGCGGATCACGTCGTGCCGCCGTACCTCGAGGGCGCCGCCGGCCGCGGGCTCCGCCCACGACACGTCGATGTCTGTGGCCAGCACCCGGCCGCCGGCCCCCACGCGCTCCGCCAGGCCGCGCGGCACCGAGACGCCGCCTGCGCCGACCTCCCAGCACCGCCACCCTTCACCCAGCCCCAGGTCGTCGAGGTGACGAAAGGTCCACGGGTCGAACAACTCGGCGAGCGCCGCGAACCGTTCGCCGGCTTCCGGGCGACGGTTGTCGAGCAGATAGCGGTTCACCGCATCAGTATGGCCGGTCAACGTCGTGCAGATACCGGGCCGTTGACGAACGTCACGGTCGGGAGGCTCGCAGGTCTCACCCACAACTCCCTCATGGAGCCGAGGCGACCTCTGCTCTTCACGGGCCACAGGCGTGCCGGTCTAAGCGTCGCGTCCGCCGTCCGGCAGGTGCGAAGTGGCCAGGCGTGACGGGGGCGTTGCCGCGGTGCCGTTCGTCAGCGCTGCTTGGACGATGCGGATGGCCTCGTCGGTGTCGATGCCGACGCCGGCGATGACCTCGGCGTACTCGGCGGCGGCGCGGCGTGCCCGTTCGCGTCCCTGCTCGCCGGATGCGGAGACGAACGAGCCTGCCGGTCCACGGGTCTCGATGAGCCCCGCTTCCTCCAACTGCCGGTAGGCGCGGCCGACGGTGTTGACGGCCAGGTTGAGGTCCGCGGCCAGGCGGCGGATGGTCGGCAGCTTGGTGCCCACGGCCAGTGTGTTGTCCTGGATCTGACGGGCGAGTTGGGCGCGTAGCTGCTCGAACGGTGGGACGGGCGAGGCCGAGTCGATGACGATCATCGGTTCACCGGGGTGCGAGTGGCGTGCCGCGCCGCCGTGCCGCCAGTCCGGTCCACACGGTGATCAGGGCGAGCGAGACGGCGCTCAGGGCGACGAAGAGACACCAGGCGAAGACCCACCAGCCAGGCACGGTGTCGAGCACCGAGGCGACAGGCAGGCACCACACCAAGCTCGGCGTAGTGACCTCGCGGGCGTCCTCGACGCGCATGACGACGTCGGTGGTCAGCGAAGCCTCGTCCTCGGCCACGACCGGGTGCGTCAGAACGTGGCGCAGCTGGACGACCGTCACGACCGCGGCCCCGCACAGCCCGATGAGCAGGACGAGTGCCGCATACCGCGCGGTGGAGTCCAGCACGGTCAGGGCACCGATCGCCAGCAGCATCGCCCCCGCGAACGTGGCGACCGCGAACGCGGCACGCGCCCGGCCGAGCACGGTGCGCCAGCCGGGCCGGACCGGGTGGGCCGCCCGTCGCGGCAACGTCGCGCCGACCCGCCGGTCTACCTGCCGCACCCGCCGGTCCAGCAGCGACTGGGCCAGCACCAACCCCGCCACCACCGCCGTCAAGACCAGCAGCGACCAGTGCCGGTACGACCCGGAGCCGTCGGCCGCGGGGCCGTGAGGCCGGGCGAAGGTGTAGACAAGGGCGACCGCGATGATGAACGCGGCCAGCAGGACAGCAGCGGCCAGACGGGCACGTTGCCGGACCGCCAGACGCGTGGCCAGCAACGGTGTCGGCTGGACGTCGGTCAGGCCGTGCACGGCCAACCACTCGCCGGCGCCCTTCAATTCCGCCGGACTCACCGACTGGTCAGTCATCCGCCAGCCCTCCTTCGTCATGAGGCTCCATGCGCTCCATGTCTTAAGCCTTGTCTCAAGATGGTGCGTCAAGCGTTGGGACAAGTCAACGGCGGAGCGGCGCATCGGTCTTGCATCGGCTGCGTGCCGTTCGCGTACCGCTGCCGTGCGTCGACGGTGTGTAGTCAAGGTCGGCTCCTGCGGATGCCGCTGATCACGAGCACACCGCTCGCTGGCAAGTGCCGGGTTCGGATGGTTCGGGGTCGCGGGCAGCGTCGCCGGTGGGCAGGGCGCTTCTGCGGCCGCAGGGCGTCGTTGCAGTCGTCTGGCAGCGGCTCACGGCTGCCGATAATCTCCCTGCCATGTCATCTCAGGGGCGTGGGGCCGCAGTTGTCGTCTGCATCGTGTTGGCGATGCTCGGCATATCAACGGCGCTGATCTTGTCGGCGGTGGCGCTGGACGCGAGTTCTCAGGTATCCAGCAAGCCGATGGACGAATTCAAGAACGAGGAGCACCTGTTCGAGGAATCCAGGTGCGACCCCGACAGCGAATCTCCGCCCGACCAGCCCTTCTTGTCCTGTCTGACCGAGCACGAGGCGAACATGCAGGAGGACGCGGCGAATTGGGCGGCCGAGATCGAAGGGCGTCAGGCGGACATCGAAACGAAGGGCAACTTGGCCGTCATCTTCGGCCTGGCCGGGGTGACATTCGCGGTCTGCGCCGTCGCGTCCAGCAGGAGCAGCCGAACCATGCCGCAGACCACCGGCTCGTCTGCCGTGCCTCCTGCCCCAGGCGGCGCCCCCATGCCTGTCCAACCACCCTCGCAGTCATAGCCTCGGCCACCAAGACGACCGCCGCATGCTTGCGTGAGCACTCGACCGACCCGCCTGGAGGCTCAGTGGCGAAGCGTGGCAGTGGCCGGGTGGCCGTACTCGTTGCCGCTCGCTGCGTCCTTGTCGGGCTGTGAACGCCGGCTGAGAGCGCGGCAGATCAGGAATCCGGTCGGCACGCTCAGAATGCTCGGCGAGGTCAGCGGCCACATGCTCCAGTCGGCGTGCGGGAAGAGCGCGTGGGCGGCGCCCGAGGTCAATGGCGAGAAGAAGATCAGGACCAGGTTGATCGCGGTGGTCGACAGGACGCAGTACTTGATCGCCGCGGCCGTCATCGTCCGCTTGCCCAGGCTGAACACGAGCAGCGGCAGCAGCGTCGATACCGTCTCCGTGTAGGTGAGGACCAGCCAGAACTGCGGGCTCACGTCGATCGTCAGCGCCGCGATCAGGATGCTGAAGACGCCCAGGCCCACCATGGCCAGCCGGGCCCGAACTGCTCCTCTGTCGCGGCGGGCGTCCGGTTCCACCTCGACGTCGCCGCCGCGGCCCAGGTCGTGCACGATCGACGCGGCTCCGGACAGCAGCAGTACGGAGGCGGAGGCGAGGATGGTGAGGAAGACGGAGCACATGATGAAGAACATGAGCTTGCCCACGTCGCCTGACTCGCTGCCGTCCAAAGCCATGGCGAGCAGTGCCAGGTTCACGCCGCCGAACGGCCCCTCCTGGGCCAGCTCCTCGCGCCCGATCAGAGCGGCGATGCCGAATCCGAGGAACATGGCGGTGCCGACGAGGAAGCCCAGAGCGGCCGCCCCCACGCCCGCCGCCCTCCGGGCACTGCGGGCATCGGGTGATCCGGCCAGGCGTACGGCGATGTGCGGCAGGAAGGCCGCGCCGACCAGCACGCAGCCGGCGTAGCTGAGGAGATCCAGGTGCCCGGCGATTCCCCCTCCGAAGAGGCCGCCGGTGCCGAGATATTCGCCGGTGCCCCCCTGCTGCCGCTCGGCGGTCTCCAACAGGGTGCCGATGTCACCGTGGAAGCGAAGCAGCACCATCGCCGCCATCACCGGGGCGATCACCAGGAAGGAAGCGGCCGTGCCGATCTGGTGCATGGTCGCGCCGCGGGCGGCGCCGATCGTGGCACAGGCGAGAATCAATCCGCCGGCGAGTACGACGACCAGCCGACGGCTGAACGGATCGCTCAGCCCGATCAGTTGGGCGGCATGGCCGAGCGGCTGAAGCTGCCCGATGAGCAGGGGCACCACGGCCACCAGGCACGCGATCCCCACCCAGCGCTTGGCGGACCCGTGTGGCAGGTGGCGGGTAACCATCGCGCCGAAGGTCCGACCTCTGGCCGCGGGCAGTCTGCCCGCAAGCCAGCTCCGCATCAGCACGGGAGACGCGGCCGCGCACAACAAGAGGATGACTCCGTCGAGCCCGCTGAAGGCGACGGTGCCCAGCAGATAGAGCACGGCGGCGGTGGGCATGACTTCGCTGGCGACGGCCAGGCCGGTCGGCACGGCGCCGAGTTGCTTGCCCTCGCGGAAGAAGCCGTCGCCGATGCGCAGATCCGGGCTGACCCACATGGCCAGGAACAGGCAGGCGGCGATGAACAACATGAACAGGCACACGACGAGGAAACGTGGTTCGAGGAAGTCATTCATGGGCCGAACAACCTGCTCGGTGTGGGGAGGTCATCCTGGTCGCTCCGGTGATGGAACGGGGCCCGCGAGGCCCGCGCTCTCGGGGATTCGGCATGGCTCGTCGAGGTTACCGGAGGTCATCTGATGTCTCGTGAGTTTGGTTTTCCGTTACACCGTCCTCACGTGGGGTTATGGGCAGGGCCGAGGGAAACCGGGGCTGCGTTGTGAGCATCTGACGGACGAGATGGCGAACTGGCAGGCAAATGTGGAGTCCACGGTCATACGTGCGCATCAACGTCCTGCCGGTGCGCCGAGGCCCCGCTTCGGCCGGTGGTCGGCGAGGCGACTCTCGCGGTCCGCGAAGTCCTCTTCCCCTCGACGTGGAGGGAGCGCGGACGGCCCGACGGCCGCGCGACCGGTGACCTCAGGGTCTCCGGTACGCAGCGAGCCGAGGGGCCGCCCGATCGCCGGCCGGCGTCCGTGTCAGCAGGAGTTGTTGCTCTTGACGTTCCGCCAGGTCTTGTTGCTTCCGGCGTACTCGACTCCGTTGAACGAAGCCTTGACCCGCTCCGAGTCGGATGTGCCCCAGGAGGCCTTCCCGTCGCCGTTGGCGTCGACGCCGTGCTCGAAGTGGAGGTGGGGGTGGCCGTTGGAGGTCGGGCCTGTCTTTCCGACGGCGCCGATCCCCTGGCCCTGAGCGACGGTGTCGCCCTCCTTGACGGACCGCGACTTCATGTGGAGGTACGTGGTGAAGTGGCCGCCGCCGTGGTTGATCTGAACCACGTTGCCGGCGTTGTCGTGCCAGAAGGACATGTTGACCGTGCCGGCCTCCGGCGCGACGATCTGCGCGCCCTCGGTCCCGTGCTGGTCCGGCTCCTTGACCATGTCCAGCGCGGGGTTGTGGGCCCAGGTGTCGAGTCGCCAGGAGTCCCCGCACTTGAAGGGAAGCTGGAAGTTCGTCGCCCGCGGCTCCTCCTCCGCGGCGGACGCCGCGACCGGTGTCACCGCTGCCCCCGCCACCAGGATCATGCCCAGCATGATGCCGGTTTTCTTCTTCATGGTCTCTCCGAATCTGAGTTTGTCGTGATCACTGCATTCCCCGCGGCGGCACAGTAGCGCGAGCAGTTCACCCGCGGTGGCACGTTCAGTTGTCCGACAAATGGCGAGACGAATTGCTGCCTCTGCTCGCGGAATAACGCCAGCGAGAGCCCTCGCGCTCTCCCCGCCGTCGGCGCGGTGGCGGCATGCACCCGTTGAACAGGCGCCTCAGCGGACCGACTTGAGCTTCGCGTCCACCAAATCCGCCTGGTCACACGCCTCCAGCCGGCACCGGGGGGCCGCGTCGTTGCTGCGCACCTCGCCGCGCGACGCCGTCCGTGGAGCGTCGAAGTACGCGCGTACCTCGTCGGGAAAGCGAAGAATGTAGAGGACCGCGCCGCTGTGGAAGACGCAGGAAAAGCAAGGACGTTGACGCGGCAGGACAATTGAAAAAGGGGATGCCCCCTGGCTCTCACGATGGGCGAGTCGGTCGAATACAGCGATCTCGATGCTTTTTCGGCGGTCTCTACGATTGGAACGCCGAGCGCAAACCGTCCGGGCAACGGACTTCGCCAAGTGGGCCCGCGGGGCTTTTCGTTGTGCCGGATGTTGCGGCCCTGTCCGGCCGTGCAGGACCTAGGCTCCTCCCCATGACTGATGGGGATATGCGCTACGGACGCTGTGGGGCGTGCGGCGGCGGCGAGGTGTACCGGGGCGAGTACGTGGCGCAGGCCGGGCTCCGCAAGCCGGGCGGAGGCAAGTTCCGGGCGAAGCAGCCGGTGTTCGACGCCTACGTCTGCGCGGCCTGCGGGAATACCCAACTGCACGTGCAGCTCGACGCGAAGATGGCGTCGCACATCCGGCACGAACTCGAGTGGATACCGCCGCAGAAGAGACTGGGCTAACTCCCCGAGCGGGGGGATCAGCGGATCAGTGGTCCCGGCGAGTCACCGGGACGTGTCGATCCCGGCCCAGTCGGACTCGGCACGCCGGCGACTCCGCTGGGCCGACCGGAACGACCGCCGGCAGACGAACGTCACGACGAGCAGCGGGAAGTTGATCGCCAGCAACGGAAGCGCCCACAGGCCCGCGTGCCGGATCAGAAGGGCCGCACACGCGGCCACGAGCACCGCGCACACGAGTGCCAGGACGAGGAAGGCCGCACCCGCGAGTCCCGGCCGACGCCTCGCCGTCCGGCCCGAGAAGGCGAGGGAAGCCCCGCAGAAGGACAGCACCATCAGGAGCGGCGAGGAGTACGTCACCACCCTGAGCGCCTCGGTCGTCGAGCCGGCCGTCGGACCCGTCGTCAACGCCAGGGCGGTGAGCCCCGCGTGCAGCAGTGTCCAGGCGAGCCCGGCGACCCCGAGGACCACCATGCCTCGCCTGACGGTGGCCTCGGGGACGCTGGTTTTCATCTGCGCACCGTCCGATCAGCCGAGGGCGAAGCTGGGCCACTTGTCGCTGTAGTTGTTCATGTTGCGCAGCGCCGAGGCGGAGTCGCTGGCGGCGAAGTTCAGCGCCACCGTGGCGCCCCCGGCAGCGAGCAGGAAGCCGACCACCGCGGAGATCTGCGCCAGCAGTCCCGCCGGGATGCCGATGATGGTGCCCTCCGCGCCGATCCCGGCGACGAACGCCAGGGCGGCCACGACCAACGCGCTCACGATCGCGATCCAGAAGATCCAGATCCCGGTCTTCATGGTGTTGAGGGCGGACGAGACACCGGACGCATAGATACGCCCGACCGCGTTGAGCGCGTCCTTCTGGCCGCCGATCTTGGACTTGTAGGCGCTGGCCGCGCTTCCCGTCCAGTTGTCGTCCACCATCAGGTCGTCCGAATCCACCTCACCCGCCCGTTTATGGGCGGGGCCGCCGAGATCGTTGTTCCATCTCTCCCCGGTGTCCTTGAGGAGGAACGGGTCGCCGACGTAGGCGAGTTTGTCGGTGAACCAGTCCCAGAACTCCGACATCTTGTCGCAGAACTTGCCCCAGAGGTCCTCGACCTTCGAGATGACCCAGTGCAGGAACGGAGGTACATGGGACAGCAGTCCGTTGATCTTGGACTTGATCTGGTTGACCAGGTCACGGATGTGGTCGAGCTTGTCGACGATCTTCTGGATGAGTTCGTTGATGTCCATCGTGCTGTCTCCGTCTCCCGTGAAAGTGCTGGTCGGTGGGCCTCTGGCTGGTAGGGCTCAGTGCCATTCCCACGACGACTTGAGGCGCTGTATCGCCGCCTCGTCGCTGCCTTGGTATGTGTTGTGCACCTTGCGGAGCGCGTCCGCGGCTCCGGAGGTCTCGCGCTCGCCGTCGCGGAGGTAGTCCTCCATGAACGAGCGCACCTCCTCGTACTGCTTGTGGACGTCGCCCCCCATGAAGGAGAAGTCCTGGGCGCGCAGGGTCATGTCCGCGCAGTCGGCCCGGGCTCTCTGCAACATCGCGGCCGTGTCGTCCCAGCGCTTGGCATCCTTGGTCAACGCCTCCATGGACGCTTTGAAAGTCATCGGTGGCTCCTGATTCGTCTGCGGTCTCAGCGGGCGGGGCCCGGGTGCGGGGAGTCGTCGAGCCCGAGGTACGTGGCCAGGTCGGAAGGGTTCTCGGCGAGAGCCGCGAGTGTGGTGAGCCGCGCGAACGGCGGGCTCTCCTCGGTCCTCTCGGCGAGCCGGCGGCGGGCCTGCTCCAGTGCCTCCACGGCCTCGCGGCCGATGTTGAAGGCGTGGGCGCGTCCGAGCCAGCGCAGGTCGAAGTCCAGTCCGACCGGGTCGCCCGATCCTGAGACGGTGGCGGTGACGTGCCCCGAGCCGCTCCGGCCGGTGACCTCGGTCGAAGAAATCGCGTCCGCCTCGGAACTGGCCTCCTGCATTGCGCCGTCGAGCTCTTCGAGCATGTCCATCAGCCGGTTCAGGGTCCGCGTATCGTCGATCGTCGCCCCGGCCTGCTCGAAGCGTTCAAAAAGCTGACCGGCCACGGTGTCGGACATCCCGGGCCGGGGCCTGGGCCGCGGCGGGTCCGCCTCGGCACGCTCGAGGGCCTCCCCCCATGCCTCCAGGCGCTGCGTCACGGCCTGTTGGTATGCGCTGAGCACGGCGGAGCCCAGCTCGGTGTCCCGGAGGGACCGCTGCCAGTCGGGGTCGACCCGGATACCGGCGAGCTTTCCTTCCGTATCCAGGTCGACCGTCACCGAGCGGGTGTCGTCGAAGCCCTGGCTGGGACCGGCGTTCTTCATCTGCTCAAAAACTTGCGCGTCCACATCGGCACGGTCCCGGATGTCGTCGATATGGTCGCGGGCGTCGTCAGGCATGGGCCCTCCCCGTTGTTGTCGCCGGCAGATCTGGGGTGGGAGTGGCCAGCCAGCGGGCCACGAGTCACCCCGGACGCGGCAACCACACGCCGACGCCGCGAATGCCCTGGTCAGCCCGACCAGAACCGCAGTGGCGCGCCCCCTGAGTCAGGGTGCCTCCCTAGCCGCCGAGGCTATGCGAAACACACCAGACCTTGCGCACTCCTACACCCCAACTACACGCCGATCCTGTCAGGTTGGGAACGGCTCAATGGCCAACTTGCCCAACCTGAGTGCAGCCGGGGGCGAGCACGACGTCCGAGGGCGTGCCCAGCGGCTGCTCAGCGGGTGCTCAGCGGCTTTCCGTACTTCTGGGCCGTGGACGGGTACGGGAGGCCGAGCGTGCGAGGGGAGAAGGCCGCCGAGCCCCTGGCCGAGCCGCCGGGGAGGTACCACACGGCGCCCAGGGACGCGTTCTCGCCGGGGGACCCGGCCGTCACGTCCGGTATGCCGTCGGCGTTGAAGTCACCCGAGGCGACCGCCGCGCCGAAGGTGTCGCCCGCCTCGGCGACGCCGGGGACGCCCGACGTGTCCTGGTTCCAGGCGACGGACGTGGCAGCGCCCGCGGCGTCGAGCAGCCCCTTGGCGCCGCCGTGGAGCAGCCAGGCGGCGCCCGCCCCCGTCCTGCTTCCGATGGCCTCACCTAGAGCGCCCGCGATCAGGTCGTCGCGGCCGTCGCGGTCGACGTCGGCGGCGGCGAGGGCGGCGCCGAAGCGGTCGCCGTCCTCGGCAACGCCCGGGACGCCCGCCGTGTCCTGGTTGAGGGTCTGGGCGCGGCTGCCGAACGGGCCGCCCGCGGGGCTTCCGTAGTGGATGTGGACGCCGCCGCCCTTGGCGAGTTCTTCGGGGCCGCACGGGTCGTCGATGTTCTCGTCGGCGATCTCACGGCATTCGCCGAGCGCCAGGTCGTCGTGGCCGTCGCCGTCGAAGTCGCCGGCGGCCAAGGCCGTGACACCGGCGTTGTCCGTGTTCCAGAAGTTGGCCATCGCGGACCGGTCGGCGTCCCACTTCCACAGGCGCACGTGGGACTGCGTGTTGGGGTCGCTCTCGGTCCAGTACGCCACGGCCAGGTCCGCCGTGCCGTCGCTGTCGAAGTCGCCGGTGGCCAGGACGGGGGCGCGGCCGCCCATGGGGGCGGCGACGACGGTGGTGACCATGCTGTCCTCGCCCTGGATGACGCGGGCGACGACCTTGTCCTTGCCGCCGATCACGATCGCCTTGTTGCCGCCGCCGGTCAGGTCGGCCGCCGCGACCGATCTGCCGTACGCGGCCGACGGCGACGGCCCGGTGAGCACCGTCGACCCCGGTCCCGGCCCGCCCTTCGAGCCGCCTACGGCGGTGACCATGCCCGCGTCCGTACCGCGGTCGGTGACGTCCTCGCCCGGGACACCGGCGAGGAGTTCCGCGATGCCGTCGCCGTTGAGGTCCACCAGGGCCACGGACGCGCCGAAGCGGTCGCCCGCCTCCGGGGTGCCGGGCAGCTCGGGAGTGGCCTGGGTGATGCGGATGCTCCCGTGGGCTCCGGCGCCCTTCGGGCCGCCCCAGACGACGTTCACGTACCCGGCCTTGGCCTGACCGCCGACGGTCCCGTCCGGGACGCCGACGGCGACGTCCGCGTAGCCGTCGCCGTTGAAGTCGCTCGCGACGGTACGGGGTGCGGCAGCGGTGGCCCCGGACGGGACCACGAACCCGGCGGCGGCCACGGCGGCGGCCGCGACGGCGCACATCAGCATGCGGCGGTTGTGTGGCACGGGGACCCCCACTCGGTCGACGGCGTGGGGGGGGTATCTGGTGTGACCGTCGAAGGGCGGAGCTGGTTGTACGGGATTCACATTCACAGGCGGTTGGCGCCGAGTTCACGCTGGGCGGGATCGGCCGCCGGGCGAGACGCTGAGCGTCGGGGACGCCGGAGACCGTGACGCGGTCATCGCCCGGCTGGCCCCGCGCTGGAACTCCGGTGTCGTCGAAGGGCATGCCGACCGGCAACTCACGGACTCAGAGCGCGGGTTCGACTCCCTTCACCCGCTCCGGTACACGGCCCCCAGGCCAACTGCCCCGGGTTCCTTGGTCGTACGGACCTACCGCACGGCCCGTCCCGACGCCCCAGTAGGTCTCGTGCCGGTCTCGCGCTCCCGGCCCGTACGTCGGCGGACGGCGGCGTAGGCGGACGGCCGCGTCGGCGGCCGTGCGTCGAGCGGGCGAGAAATCAGGCGAGATCCGCGCCACATTGCGGAACACTCGGGACCACCGATGAGTTCTGCCAGGCGTGCCGGTCTTCAGCGGTGCCCACACCCACGTCCGTGCCGACAGCCGGCGGCTGCCAGGCGACCGTGACCTGAACC
Organism: Streptomyces marispadix; assembly: GCF_022524345.1. Classification (NCBI taxonomy): domain Bacteria; kingdom Bacillati; phylum Actinomycetota; class Actinomycetes; order Kitasatosporales; family Streptomycetaceae; genus Streptomyces; species Streptomyces marispadix. The sequence goes on from NZ_JAKWJU010000002.1 coordinate 3,135,055, forward strand.
CCGATGAGGTGCTGCGATGACCGCTGCGATCCAGGAACGACCTGCCGTGAGAGCGGGCCGTACACCGACGGTGGTGCGGTTGCTGGTGCTGGCCACGTTCGTGGTGATACTCAACGAGACCATCATGATCAACGCGATTCCGCGGTTGATGGTGTCGTTCCGTATCACCGAGCAGTCTGCGCAGTGGGTGACCACCGCGTTCATGCTCTCCATGGCCGCTGTGATTCCGATCACCGGCTGGTTCCTCCAGCGGGTCACCACCCGCCAGGCCTACGCGATAGCCATGGGCGTGTTCCTCGCGGGCACCGCCCTGTCGGCCGCCGCGCCGTCCTTCGAGGTGCTGCTGCTGGGGCGGATCGTGCAGGCCGCGGGCACAGCCGTGATGATGCCGCTGCTGATGACGTCTTTGATGATCGTGGTGCCCGAGCATGACCGGGGCCGGGTGATGGGCAACGTCACCCTGGCGATCTCGGTGGCGCCCGCGCTCGGGCCCGCCGTGTCAGGGCTGATTCTCCAAGTCGGCTCCTGGCGGCTGCTGTTCCTGGCCGTTCTGCCCATCGCGGCTCTGGTGACCCTGTACGGGCTGCGCAAGGTGGACAACATCAGCGAGCCGCAGGTGAGTTCGATCGACTGGCTCAGCGTGGGTGTGGCGGCGCTCGGCTTCGGCGGCCTGGTGTACGGACTGAGCCTGTTCGGCGACAGCGACGGCCGTGTCGGGCTCGGCGTCGGCATCGTCGTCGCAGGGATCGCGACGATCACGGTCTTCGTGCTCCGACAGCTCAAGCTGCAACGCACCGGTGCGCCGCTGATGGACATGCGCATCCTCGGGCACCGCACGTACACCCTGTCCTTGATCCTGATGTCCATCGGCTTCCTGGCGATGCTCGGTTCGATGATCCTGCTGCCGCTGTACTTGCAGAACTTGCGCGGGCTCAGCCCGCTGGAGACCGGCCTGCTGGTCATGCCGGGCGGTCTGGCCATGGGCCTTCTGGGGCCGACGGTCGGGAAGATCTTCGACCGGTTCGGCAGTCGCCCGCTGGTGATGCCCGGCTCGATCGCCACGTTCCTCGCCCTCGGCGGGCTCACTCAGGTGTCGATGACGATGCCGTACTGGCAGGTGCTGGGACTGCACGCACTGCTGATGGTCAGCCTGGCGGTGACGTTCACCCCGGTCTTCACGCTCGGCCTGGGCGGGCTTCCCGCGCATCTGTACTCACACGGAAGCTCGATGCTCGGGACGTTGCAGCAGGTGGCGGCGGCGTTCGGCACCGCGCTTGTGGTGACCGTGATGTCCGCGCGCACCAGCCACTTGGTCGCCGAGGGCGTCGCCGCCGTGCCCGCGCAGGTGAGCGGGATGAAGCTGGCGTTCGCCGTCGCGACCGCCCTCTCCGTTGTGACGATCGTCGTCGCGGCGAAGCTGCCGCACCGCGTCGCGGACGCCGGTACGCAGGACCACGGCAGCTCCGGCACGGTCCCACCGGCCGAGGGGGCCGCGGTGGGGCAGCCCAGTGCGAAGGTCGCCGACGGCGAAGAGGGTGCCTGACATGCGGACCTGAGAATCCGTGTCAGCGGGCGGCGGATCTCGGGCAGCGGCCGTCGGGATGTGCGGGGCAGCCCTTCGTCGGTCATCGCCTCGGGCAGGGGCCGTTCGGCGGTACGCCAGGTGAGGCGTCTGCGTCTGCGGCTACGAGTAAGAGGTCACTTCATCACCAGCTTGATCGGTCCCGGCCGACGCATGGCCGGTGATGTGCCGTCTTACTCTCCAGACCCGAGGAGTCGCAGCGATGAAGACCCTTACGCGGCCCGGCGCCGTAAGCGTCGTGGTAGGCGTCGGACTGTCCTTCGCCGTCGTGCCGGCCGGGCCTGCCGGCGCTGCCGGGGAGACTCACGTGCGGTGCAACGACGTCGCCGGCCTGATCGCCGCGATCAACCGCGCCAACTCCGGCGGCGGTCGTATCACCCTCGCCCCCCACTGCACCTACACCCTCACCACACGGGACAACGCGGACGACGGACTCCCGGAGATCACCGGGAACGTGACCATCACCGGCCGCGACACCACCGTTCGGCGCGCTCCGAACGCGGCACAGGACTTCCGCATCCTGCACGTAGCGCCCGAGGGCAGACTCACTGTGAACTCGCTTACGATCAGCGGCGGCAGGCTCCCCGACTTCGCCGGCGGGGGAATCTGGAACAGCGGCACGCTGAAACTGAATCGCACGGCCGTCGAGGCCAACCGCGCTGAGACGAGCGGCGGCATCCACAACGTCGGCGGGCAGCTCGAACTCGCCGGCAGCACGGTCGAGCGCAACACCGCCACCCTCAACGGCGGCGGGATCCACAACGGGCGCAATCAACTCCTCGACCGTCCCGGCAGGTTGACCATGAAAGGCGGGTCTCTGCTGAAGAACCGGGCGCTCAACGACGCCGGCGGCGGTCTGGAGAACCTCAGAAGTACGGCGCATCTGGCCTCGGTCACGGTCAAGGGCAACACCGCTCCGCGCGGCGGCGGCATCAACCAGTTCGCCGGCACCTTGCGCCTGAAGTCGACCACTCTCAGCGGCAACATCGCCGTGACGGGCGGTGGCCTCAGAAACTCCTTCAGCACCGCCTCGCTCGTACGGAGCTCGGTCACGCGCAACACCGCCATCACGGCCGGCGGCGGAATCTTCAACGAGAACTCCAGCTCGGTCACGCTCGACGCCGGCAGGGTCGTCCGCAACAGCCCGGACAACTGCTCACCCGAAGGCAGCGTCCCCGGCTGCACCAACCCCACCGGCACCGGCACGCCGCAGAATTCGGCCTCGCCTTCCAAGGGCGGCAAGGGCCGCAAGTAGCGCCTGGTGGCACACGGCTGCCTTGGCTGCCTCTGCCGCTCGGAGTTGAGGCCTACGGGGCAGCCAACGCGGGTGTCCGGCGGACGAGTCGGTCGGCGAGAGACGGGGGCGGGCACGGCGCGCATGGGCCCTGCTCCCGCTCTTCGGCGACTCCCGCCGCCTGGCGGCGAGTTCGGCCAGGTCAGCCCAGCGTTGCGATACGCCCGCGAGGGACGTGCCTCCGCGAGAACGCCGTCGATCAAACCGAGCCCGCGAGACACCGTTGTTCCGCTTCGGGATCTCGCGTGCACAGTGCGTGAAGAGAGGGGTATTCGGCTCACCGTGCCGCACGCGAGTCGGCAGCCTGTCGCATGGCGTGAGCGATTCATGGTTCCCGCCGCAGTGCGTCCTGCGCTGCGACCTACCACTAGTGAAGAAGGACCCTCATCATCATGAGCGACACCTCCCGAATTGAGACCCGCGAGATTGCCGACGCCGAACTCGACGCCGTCTCGGGTGGCCTCTCCGTCGGTGGCTCCGTCGAGGGCCTGAAGGCCACGTTCGAGCCGGGCCCCAACGGGGTGCCCGTACTGACCGACGGTTCCGTGGAGTCCGTCAGCGTCACCGTCTCGGACATCCCCCTGGGCCCGAACGCCGGCTGAGACATCTCTCCGGCACGGTGACCAGCCACCGGGCCGTGGCACAACCCCCGGGCAGCGTGGGGTAGTTCCCGGCTCTGGAAAAGCGTCGGCCTTCAGGACCCGTTCGTGGTCGGGAGGCCGGCGTCGTCGTTTCGAGGCGTCGTCGTATTCGAGGCGCTGTCCCGTACGGGGTGACGCCGTACGGGGCGACGCTGTACGGGGTGACGCCGTATCACCGGCACCTCCTCGGTCGACCGCTCACGCCGCCCGCTCGCGTTTCGCCTCGCCGGTTCATCGTGCTCGCGAGCCCCTACGACGGCTGTCCCGGCCGGGCCCGGAAGTCGCAGGTGCCTCCTTCCCCTTTCCGTTCAGCCGTGCCCCGTTCAGCCCTGCCGCGCCGCCCAGCGCACCGGCAGATGCGTAATGCCGTTGATGAAGTTGGAGACCAGGCGGACCGGCGGTCCGGCGAGTTCCAGTTCCGGCAGGCGGGTGAGCAACTGCTCGAAGAACAGCCGCATTTGGAGGCGTCCGAAGTGCGCGCCGAGGCACATGTGGGGGCCCTGGCCGAAGGCGAGGTGGTCGTTGGGCCTGCGGGTGATGTCGAAGCGGTACGGGTCGGGGAAGGCACGCTCGTCGAAGTGGGCGGAGGCGTGGTAGACGACGACCTTGTCGCCCTCTTCGATCCGCTGCCCGGCGAGTTCGGTGTCCCGGGTGGCGGTGCGGCGGAAGCTGAGCACCGGCGGATGCCAGCGCAGCATCTCCTCCACGGCGCTGGGCAGAAGGCCCGGGTCCGCGCGCAACCGCCGGTAGGCGTCGGGGTGTTCCAGGAGGGCCAGGACGCCACCGGGGAGGGCGCTGCGCACGGTGTCGTTGCCCGCGATCACGACGAGGAAGAAGAACATCGCCAACTCGTCGCCGGTCAGGGGGCGTCCGTCGTCGAGGGTTGCGGTGGCCAGCGCGGTCATCAGGTCGTCGGCGGGGTGGCTGCGCTTGTGCCGGGCGAGTTCGTGTGCGTAGTCGAACATGTCGCGCAGCATCGCGGGGGAGCGCGGGTTGACGGGGCGTCCGTCGGCGTCGCGTACGACCTCGGCGTGTTCGGGGTCCTGGTAGCCGATGACGCGATTGGTCCACTTCAGCAGCAGGCCCCGGTCGGCGGCGGGGACGCCGAGCAGTTCGGCGAGGTTGGCGAGGGGGAAATCGTCGGTGACCTCGGCGGGAAGGTCGCAACTGCCCTGCCCGGCAACGGAGTCCAGCAGGGCGGTGGCACGTGCGGTGATCTGTTCGGTGAAGCGTTCCAGGCGCCGCCTGGTGAACACGGCGGCGGCCAGGCGGCGGATCCGGCTGTGCTCGGGCGGGTCCATGTTGAGGATCATGCGCCTGATGAAGTCGAGGTCGCCGGGGGCGGGGTCGCGGATCTGAGTGGCGCCGAGCCAGGACGAGTACACCGTGGGGTCGCGCAGCACGTGGCGGACGTCCTGGTAGCGGGTGACGGCCCAATAGCCGGGCCCCGCAGGCCAGTCGAGCACTTCGCGCTCGTGCTGCCAGCAGACGGGGGCCTCGTCGCGGAGCCGGCGGAAGCCGTCGTGCGGGATGCCGCGTGCGAACACGCGGGGATCGAACACGTCTGGTGTGCCCGTGGGGGCGGCCATCAGTGCCTTCCGAGGAAGCGCTCGACGCTGGTGGCGAGGGTCACCGGGGACTCGTCCATCGCGTAGTGCCCGGCGTCGGGGAAGGTCTGAAGTTCCAGGTTGGGGTACCAGGCCCCGAACGTGGCCCGCATGGTCTCGGGGCCCAGCGCCGGGTCGTGCTGCCCGGCGATGACCTGTATCGGCACGTCGGCGCCCTGGATCTCGGTGTGGAAGTCGGTGCGCGCCCAGGCAGGCAGATAGGCGGCGAACGCGTCGCGGTCGGAGTGCTCCATGGAGTGCCGCACCATGGCGTCCAGCCAGGTGCCGGTGAGCCGGTTCCCGGTGGTGAAGTCGATGATGGCGCGGCGGCTGCCGGGGCTGTCGGCGGCGCTGGAGAACAACTGCCAGCTCTGCTCGTCGAACGGTACGCCGCCTGCGGGCACCGGCGACACCCCGACCAGTGCCCGTATCCGCTGGGGCGCGTCGGCGTACACGCGTTGCATCACGGACCCGCCCATGGAGTGCCCGAGCAACGAGAAGCGCTCCGCGCCGAGTTGATCGGCTGCCGTCAGTACGTCGGCTGCCGCCTCGGCGATCGAGTACTGCCCCGTCTCGCCGCGACGCTCCCCGTAGCCGCGGTAGTCCAGGAACACATAGCCGAACCGCTCCCGGTCGAGGTGCGGCAGCAGGGCCTGCCACGACCGCGACGAGCCGAACCAGCCGTGCAGAACCAGCACGGTGTGCGCTCCTGTGCCGACACGCTGAAAGTCCATGTCCCGTCCTCCGCAGCCGAGTTGGTGAGCTCGGCGAGCTTAGGACCGGGGGCACCGGCCGGGGAACACGGCATCGTTCGCGCAGCGGCCAGGAATGCCGGTGGCACGGGGTACCAGTGGAACTCGGTGCCCGGGCCTGCCGTTCTCGTAGCGCCGGGCGAAACGGAGCGGCCCTCCGGCGGACGGGCGTCCTGCCGGAGGGCCGAGAACATCACGGGTCTGCTTGCTGCTACACGTTCCCCGACCAGATGAACCTGGGCGAGTCCTCGATGTCACCGGTGATCTCGTACCAGATGCTGCCCGAGGAGTTGGTGCACCGGTAATAGGCCCGGACCCTCTCGCCCTTGGCGATGTGGCCGACGACCTTCGAGCCGGCGCTCATGCCCACATGGACCGCGGTGCGACGATCGGTCACCCCGTAGCGCCCCCACTCCTCGCACTTGAACGGGCCCTTCGTGGCCACTTCGCCGGACCGCCCCGCCGAGTCGGCTACGGCCACGCCTCCACCGGCGAGTGCAGTGCCGAAGGCAACGAGCGCGGCAACGCATGCGATTTGACGCCGCATGGTTCTCCTTCCCCCTGTATAGCGACGCCCCGGGGCTTTCGGCCCCAAGTGGGCGTCAGATCGGTCGAGTTCATTGTCGCTCACCTTGCGGCTCCCTCTCACCTGGAAATCGGCCCGCGACGGGCGGGACCGCTGAGACGCCTTCGCTTCGGACGCCTGCGCCGTATGTCTCCGTCACTCGTCGGCGAGCGTTCCGCCGGGGCGGTCCGAGACCGGCCACACATAGGGCAGGTCCTCCGGGACGCCGGGGAAGAGCGGTGCGTAGACGGCGGGGTCCTTGCGGAGCAGTGCCGAGCGGTGGCTGCGGTGGAAGGCCTCGTCGCCGAGCCAAGGGGGCAGTTCGCCGTCGGCCGCCAGCCGGGGCTGGTCGCGTACGGGCGGGGGCGGGCCGCTGCGGAGTGCGGCGAGGTCGGCGGTCAATGTGGCGGCGACGGTGTCCCCATGGCCCAGTGCCTGCCATGCGCGGCAGATCTCCAGGCCGTAGCGGACCAGCGCCTCCTCGTAGCCCGCCCACATGCGTACGGCCGGATGCCGGCGCCAGCCGTAGCCCGGGACGGTCAGGCCACGCAGCACCTGGAGTGCCTCGACTCGCTGCTTGCCGAGGCGGCGGGGGTCGAGGGCGAGGGCCGACGCGTCGAAGTCCGGGTAGGGAAGGAAGGTCTGCATGCTGTCGTCTGTCGTCCCTGGGGCGTTGGAGGAGGCGCCAAGCGGGGCGGGCGCAAGTGGCCGTGGCAGACGGGCCGTTGGCCGTGCCCCGGGCACGTGGGGTCCATCTTCCGTACGACGGCGTGTCCATGGAACGCGACGTGCCGCAGGCCCCGTGCCCGTCCGAGTGCGTCCGTCAGGGCGGCGGCTCCGGAACGGCGGAGCGGACCTCGGCCCGGCGGCGGGGGCGTGGCCCGGGGCGGGGGCGTCACCGCGGTGGCGGGAGCGCGGGGCCGGGGGCACGGGCAGGGAGCGCGGGCCAGGGCACGTACGACGGGTTCTCCGACGCGAGGGTTCAGCGCGACCCCCGGCGGTCAGGAGGCCGGCTGCTCATGGCGGAGTTCACGAGCCCTGATCGTCCGGCGGCCTGTGTCCCTCCGCCCGGGGTCTGTGCTGCACGGCCATCAGCGCCATGTCGTCCGCCGTGGCACCGCTCGTGTGCGCCTGTACGTCCTCGAGTACCGCGTCGAGCATCGCCTCGGGGTCGTCGAAGGAGCGGCCCGTCAGCGCGGCGTCCGGCTCGAAGAACGCGCCGTCGCCGTCCCGGGCCTCCGAGAGGCCGTCCGTGTAGAGCAGAAGCTGGCTCCCGTAAGGGAAGGGGACCTCCTCGATGAGGTCCGGCTTCCGGCCCAGGTCCGGCTGCCCCAGGGGCAGGGCCGCCACGGCGGGGTCGAGGAAGCGGCACTCGCCGTCGGCGAGCAGCAGCGGCGACGGGTGGCCGCGATTGACGATGCGCAGGCGCTCCGGGCTCTCCGCCGGGATCTCGGCGATCGCGGCCGTGGTGAAGTCCTCGCCGAAGTCGGGGTCGCGCCGCCGGGGGCCCTCCCGGAGCAGGGCCCGCTCCAGGCGATCGGCGACCGCCTCCAGGGTCGGCTCCTGATCGGCCGCCTCCCGGAAGGCCCCGATCAGCAGCACCACCGTCTGCACCGCGCCCATGCCCTTGCCGCGTACGTCTCCGATCAGCAGACGTACGCCGTAACGCGTCTCCTGCACGGCGTACAGGTCCCCGCCGATACGTGCGCCGATCTGCGCGGCCCGGTAGCGCGCCGCGACCTGGACGCCGTCGAGCAGTGCGGGAGGCACCGGCAGCACCGCGAACTGGGCGGCCTCCGCGATGGTACGGGCGGAGGAGAGAGCGGCACCGCTGCGTCGCAGGTGGCGGTTGATGGCGATCGCGAGAGCGGACACGACGGCGGTGGAGGCGGTCTCGGAGATGTCCATGAGGCCGTTGGACATCTCGTCGAGCACGCGCATGAGTGCGACGGCCGCGACGGAGACCATGCCGACCAGTGCCGTGCCGCCCATCGTGAAGAAGGGCGCGGCGGCGAGCGGGGCCGCGCAGAAGAAGGCGGAGCCTGTCAGCGTGGGAGCGGTCACCAGGTCGAGGACGACGCCGAGGGCGATCAGCAGCAGAGGCAGGACGCCGGCGACGCGGCGCAGCTCCATCGAGCCGAAGGCGTGGGCGCCGCGCATCACCGGGCCGTCGCGCCCGTCCGGCCCGTCACGCCCGTCGGACCCGGCGCGCCCGTCCGGCCCGTCGCGTCCATCCGTGTGCCGCTCTCTCGATCGCAGCATCAGCTCCTCCACCTCCCAAGGTGGCCAATGCCCCCGGGGGCGGCCAGCCGGGGCGTCCACTCACCAGGGGTGAACGGCCGCTTCGCGAGAGTGACCGTAATCCACAGCCGCCTCCGCGCGCACGGGGTCGTACGGGGCAGAAAGGCGCGCGGCTTCGGTCGCGGTACGGCGTTGCCGGCGGTCGTCGTGAACGATGGGACGTCACCGCGACGATCGGATGCGCTGCGCCTTCGGTGGTGGTCACCGGTTCGGCCCCAGGCTCAGGTGGGGTGCCCGGACTTCTCCAAGAGACCGGCGGGCCAAGTCGGTCGCTCCCGGCGGCGGCCGTAGTCGGGTCACTGCCGCCTGCGGGCCAGTACCAGGCGGCAGCGGGGGCTGCCGTCCGGGAGGCGGCCGAGGGAGTCCAGGGCGAGGGTGGTGATCTCGAAGCCCGCGGCGGTCAGGTCGCGACGCACCTCGGGCAGGGCGAACTGCCGGTAGTACATGACGAATCGGGGGCGCCAGACCGCGTTGCGCACCCGCATCGCGGTGTCGAATCCCCACAGCACCCAGTACGGAAGCGAGCCGACGCGGGGTGGCGCCGCGACGGGGAAGGCGAACAGGCCGCCGGGGCGCAGGGCCGCGTGGACCTGTGCGAAGAGCGTGGGCCGTTCATGCGGCAGGAAGTGGCCGAACGCCCCGAAGCTGACTGCCAGATCGAACGCGTCGCGGAACGGCAGCGCACGGGCGTCGGCACGCACCCACCGCGCCTCGGGCACGGCACGGCGGGCCGGCGCGAGCATGCCCTCGCTGAAGTCGGCCCCGGTGAGGGGGCCGGTGCACACGCGCCGCAGCACGCGTTCGACACCGGCCCCCGTGCCGCAGCAGAGGTCGAGCCCCGGCCCGAACGGCCCCAGCGGGCGCAGCGCTTGGGCGGTGGCGTCCAGCACTTCGTCCGGTGTACGGAACGGGCTGCCGTCGAACTTCGGCGCGAGCAGGTCGTAACCGCGCTGCGTGGACGACAGCGCCTGACGGGCGAGCTCGGCGAGGCCCGGTCCTTCCGGGGAGATGAACAGCGTCACGCCCTCACGCTAGCCCGGGGGCACGTGGACGGGCTCCGCCGGTCCGCCGGGATCTTTCGAATCCGGCACCTCTCGAATCCGGAAACGTTCGAGAGGCGCTTCAGGACCCGGTGATGTCGACCATCCACGGGATGCCGAAGCGGTCCGTGCACATGCCGAAGACGTCGCCCCACATCTGCTTCTCCAACGGGACCGAGACCGTGCCGTCCTTGGACAACTTGCTCCAGTAGCCGCGCAGTTCGGAGTCATCGTCGCCGCTGAGGCTCACCGCGAAGTTGGTGCCGGCGGAGTGTTCCATTCCCGGCGGGGTGTCGGCGGCCATCAGGGTGAAGCCGCTCGACGTCTCCAGCATCGCGTGCATGATCTTGTCGGCGTGCTCGGCGCCGGGCTGGCCGAACTCTCCGAAGGTGTTCACCGCCAGGGTGCCGCCGAAGACCTCCTTGTAGAACTCCATCGCCTGCCGGGCGTCGCCGTCGAAGCTGAGATACGGGTTGAGACGCGATGTCATGCCAAGCCTCCATGGCTCGAAACGATTCGAACAGTCGGATTCCGCACACTAGTCGGGGGCACTGACAGCGGCATCTCGGCCTCGGGGAGCCCGACGGCGGGATCTCCGGCCGAGTTCCGGCGGAGATTTCCGGAGAAGGGGCGCTCACGGAGGAGTCGGCCGGGGCTGAGAGGGCATCAACCCGCCGACACTTGAAGCTCTGTCCCCCACCAGGAGGCTGATGTGTTGGTCCGTAACGCCATACGGGCGGCCCTCGTCGGGACGTCGTTGACGCTCGCCCTGCTGGGCGGTCAGGCAGTGGCCGCCCCCACGGAATCCCCCCACGACACTGCCGCACCCGAGGTCCTCACCTATGACGCCGGCGGTTCCGCCGAGTTCGCCGACGCGGTGGACAGCGGCGTGAACGTATGGAACGAGAGCGTCAAGGCCGTACGGCTCGAACCGGTGAAGGACGGTGAGCAGGCCAACGTACGCATCGTCGCCGACGACGGATGGCCGCGCGCCGAGACCACCAGCCTCGGCAACGGCACCGTCTACATGGGCCGCGAGGCCGTGCAGGAGGGCCACGACACCATCCGCATCGCCTCCCACGAGCTGGGGCACATCCTCGGTCTGCCCGACGTCAAGCCGGGTCCGTGCTCCAGCCTGATGTCCGGCGCCAGTGCCGGAACGTCGTGTACGAACGCCAAGCCGGACGCCTCGGAGAAGGCGGAGGTCGAGGAGAACTTCGCCCAGGGGTCCGCGGCCACGGAGAAGTTCGAGCGGACCCTGGTCTTCCAGGACTGAGGCCGGTCGCCGCTGAACCTGCCGGGACCGACCGCCCGGCGGCCTCCCCGGCCCCGGCGGTCCTCCCGGCAGGCTCGCGTCACATCACGTCACGTACGCCACGTGCCCGCGTTCACGCCTCGCCGTGGAAGCGGCCGTGCAACTCCCGTACCTGTTCCGCGAATTCGGGGAACGGGCCCTCGACCACGGCACCGGGGACGACCTCCCGGATCGGAAGGGTGCGCACGGGAGGTGCGGGGACGCCCAACTCCGTAAGCCAGCCTGCCAGTTGCTCGGACGAACTCGCGTAGACGATGCGGCCCAGGCCGACCCAGCCGTGGGCGGCGGCGCACATCGGGCAGTGCTCGCCGGAGGTGTAGACGGTGGCGCGCGCCCGTGCCTCCGGGGTCATGTTCTCCGCGGCCCAGCGGGCGAGTTGGAACTCCGGATGGCGGGTGCGGTCGCCGAAGGCCACGCGGTTGCGGTCCTCGCCGAGGACCGTCCCGTCGGCCGCGACGAGGACGGAGCCGAAGGGCTCGTCGCCCGCCTCCAGGGCCTCGGCCGCCAGTTCCACACAGCGGCGCAGATGCCGCCGGTCTACGTCGTCCATGGTCATGGAGGCAGTCTGCTCGCGGCACCCGGCGCATGGACAGCGGATTTCCGCGGCGGCTGCCGAACCCCCGGCGCCCAGACCCCCGTTCGGGATTCTCAGGACTCCGAGGCTCCGTTCTCCAAGGTCTTCTGGACGTCGACGAAGCCGTCGTGCACCGGCGTCAAACGGCCGTTCCTGACCCGCTGGTACGTCACCGTCGTATTGACTATGCGCGGGAAGTCGCGCGCCGCCAGCATGTTGTCGTAGTTCCAGTTCAGCTTGGGCGTGAGGCCGCCGGTGCCGACCGGTTCGCCCTGGTCGAGGGCGCGGCGTACGGACTTGGCGGTGACGGACTCGTCCTCGTCCATGGACTTCAGCACCTGGCGCAGCACCGTGTAGGCGATCCAGGTCGTCTGTACGCCCGGGTCCGAGCCGTCGACGCGGTTGTCGCCGAAGGCGTGCTCCTCGATGACGCGCTTCATGGGTTTCCAGCGGGCGTCGCCGTCGGCGGGGTACCAGCCCGTCGCGAACGCGCCCTCCAGGGGGCTGCGCGGTCCGCCGGACTGGTCTACGAGGGACTGCTGCACGCTGCCCAGCACCGACGCGGTCCGTACGTACGGGCTGTCCTTCCTGAGCTGCCTGAACGAGTCGAAGAAGGTGTCGGTGCGTCCGCCGAGCACGGCCGTGACGCATGGCCCTCGCGCGGCGGCGCTGCGCAGCGCCGTGCCCGCGCGGGCGGCGGCGTAGGTCTTGGCGTCGGCCAGGGCCTTGTGTGCCTGACGTGAGTAGGCGGAGGCGTCCTCCGGGGCGCGCACGTCCGTGACGGGGCCCGAACCGCCCGCCGCCAGACCGGCGTTGATGAGCCTCGGAAGCTGGTCCCCGACGGTGGTGTCGGGACGCACCAGCGAGACGTGGGAGCAGGAACCCGCCGCGAGCTGGCGGCCGTTGCCCGCGACGAGTGCGGGGAGCCCGCCGTTGACGGGGTAGGAGTACGGACTGGTGAACTCCTGGTCGGCGACGCCGTAGCCGCCGATGTAGGGGATGCCGGCGCTCTCCAGGGCGGGCATGAACGAGCGGCCGTGCTGGCTGTAGGAGCCGACGACCGCGACGACGCCTTCCCTCTTGGCGCGTCCCGCGCAACGGGCCGCGCGCACCGTGTCGTTGTGGTCGTTGCAGGTGAGCACCCGGATCCGGTGGCCGTTGACGCCGCCTTCGGAGTTGACCCAGCGTGCGTACGCCTGTGCCATCGCGGGCATGCCCGGCATGTTGGTGGCCTCGGTGCCCTGCGGTGCCCACGTCATCACCGTGACCGTGTCCTTGTCGGCCCCGGCCGTGCCGGGTATCGCCCCGCAGCCCGCCAGCAGCGCGGTGCAGGCGGCGACGGAGACGACATCGGCAAGGCGTGCGGTACGACGGCGACTTGCGGTCATGCCGTGGAGGCTGCCGTCTGCCAACCAACGGGAGGGCCCCAGTACGTCAACTCTCGGTGACACGAGCGTGAACACCCGCGGCGATGGGCCACGGCGTCGACGGCCGGACCGTCGCGTCGACGGCCGCACCGTTGCGTCGACGGCCGCCGGACCGCACGGCCGCCCCCCATGCGGGCTGCCTGACCCTGCGGGCCGCCGCCGGGCGTGCTGGACTGGTCTTGTGAAGCGCAAGCGCACTCCGGCGCCGGTCCGTCGCGCCGGTAGATCCCGCAAGGCGGGCGCCGGGGACGTACGAGGCCGGCGGCGCGACGCACGTGCCGCCGACGCCGAGCTGGAGCGCCGAAGGGTCCGGCTCATGATCGAGATCACCGCGAGGGCAGGACCGTACCGCAAGGGCCTGCTGACGGCGGTCCGCCGCCTCGGACCGGGCGAAGCGCTGATCCTCTCGGACCTGGAACGCAACGGGCTACAGGTGCCGCAGCTCCACGACGTGCTGTGCGGCGGCCATGTGCTCGTCGACGACCCGCAGTTGTACGAGGACTGGCGGTCCGCGAAAGGCAGCCGCCCGCGGCTGTCCAGTCACCACCGGGACATCGACAAGACGCGCTATCCGGACATCGGGATGCGGGGCCAGGTCGTGCGGGAGAAGCTGCACGGCCGAACGGCGCAGGGCACCTGGGTGCAGTTGGAGAAGACACCGGCGGCCTTCGGGGAGCGGAAGCTGCCCGGCCCGAACGACCTGCGCCATCTCATGGACTACGTCGTCTACCGGGTCACCCGCAGCAACGTGGGCCCTTGGGGCCTGTCGCGGATGACCGAGCGGCGCCCGATGTATCTCTCTCCCGCGCTGGCGGTGCCGACGTCCCTGACGCCTCCGGTCGCGCGGTCGCTGACGCGGGCGTTGCGCCGTATCGAGGAGGACGACGATCTCACCGCCGTCTCACGGGACTTGGCGTCCCGCTTCCCTCCCCCGGACCGAACGGATCTGGCGGGTGAACTGGGGTGCGCGCTCTCCGGCCGGGCCGGGCGTGGGCTGTTCGGCGACTCCGACGTCTGGGTCGCGCAGACGGCGTCGAGCGTCGCCGCCGCGGTCCTACGGGAGACTCCCCGGCCGCCGGCGGCGGTCAGGACATGGCTGGACGAGGGACGGCCGGAGGGGCGACGGGCAGGCAGGCAGCCGCAGGGCGGGCGGTCTCAAGGAGTTCACGGGGGACGGCCGGGAAGGCAGCGGCCGGAGGGAGAGGCGGCATGAGCGACGCCGGGCGCGAAGAGCCATCGGACCCGCACGGATCACCTGACGGAGCACGGCAGGCCCCGCGGGAGAGCGGCGAAGGGCCGGGCGAAGCGTCCGTTCCGGAGGGGCTCGTCCCGGCCGTGCTGAACCTGGTGGACACGGGACCGGTGCTGCTGGGTGCGTACACCGTGGCCGAACTCACCGCCGTGGACGCGATCGTGGACTTCCTGGAGGCACGGCCGGACGACGACGTGCTGGCGGAGGCCGTACGTTCGCTGGCCGCACGCCAACTGCTTCTGGCCGGGTCCTCGGGTGAACAGGTCCAGGTGCGGGGGGACTTGGGCATCGTGGTGGCGTTCCAGCGGAGGGCCCGCAAGGTGCTCGACGCCCGGACGACCGGCACGGAGCCCGGGGAGCCCTGGCGCATCCTGCTGCTGCCGCAGCCCGAGGAGATCTGCCTGATGGTGCGGATCGACGCGCTCGGCGTACACCAGATCGGCCTGCACAAGATCGACGAGGCGCTGCGGACGCTCACCGACTGGCTGCCACGGGGCCGTAAGGCGGAGCAGGCCCCGGAGGACGTCGACGCCGAAGCGGTGCTCGCAGAGGCGGAACGTTCCGCGCTGATCACCGTCACCCACTACACCGCGCAGGGTTCGGCGGAGGTCGCCGACGCCAGCACCGATCTGGTGCTCGCTCGCACCGACGGACGGCTGCACATCCTCGCCAGAGACCCCGGCGACCGGGACAGGCTGGTGCCGAGCCGGGCGGCGGGCCGTGGGGACGACGTGGACGACAGGCTCACGGAACTGCTGCGGGCGTAGCGGGCAGGAGCGTTGAACGGCGCGGGCGGCGGGCACGCTGAGCGCACGGATCTCGGGCACGCGGGCGTCGGGCTCACGGGCACCGGGCTCACGGGCACCGGGCGCACGGGCACCGGGCTCGTAAGCCGAGGACACGGGCCGAGACCCCGGCCCATGCACGCGAGCCGGACACGTGAGCCGGGGGTGTCTCCGCACCCGACGGTCGGGAACCCGCTGTCCGTGTCAGGTGCGGAGGGTGTGGCCGGGCAGTTGCCCGTACGTCTGCTGGTACACGGTGGTGAAGCGGCTCGGGTTGGGGAAACCCCAGCGGGTGGCGACCGAGTCGACGGCCACGCCCGTCTTGGGGTCGGCGGCCTGGAGGTCACGGCGGGCGCGTTCCAGGCGGACGCGGTGGAGGTAGCCGAGCGGGCTCGTGCCGTACTCCCGGACGAAGCCGTGCTGGAGGGCACGCGGTGACACCGACACCGCGGCGGCGATGTCGATGAGCGAGAGCGGACGGTCCGCCCGGGCCTCGATGAAGGCGACCGCCCGGCGCAGCACGGCAGCGGAGACCCGGCCGGGGCCCGGCTGGTAGTCGGCCTCCATGGTGGTGTTCGGGAACGTCTTCACCGCGGCCGTCGCGAGCAGGTTCAGCGTCTGCGCATAGACCAGCGGCTCGCCGAGCGGAGTGTCCGGAGACTCCAGCCGGCTGGCGACGAAGCCGACCGTGGAGCGCCAGAACCGGTCCATCGCCGGGGAGACCGGCGTGGTCCCTACGAAGCGCAGATCGCCGTCTGCTCCGTACTCGACGGCGGCGTCCTGGGCGGCCTTCATGGGAATCGATATGACTTCCTTGCTGAGCCGGTCCCAGCTGATGGTCAGGGGAACGTGCATGGGGCTCACTGCCGTGTCGCCGATACGCAGCCGGGTCTCGGAGTCGCCTGCCGTGAACGTCAGCGTGCCGCCCCTGACGAAGGTGAACATCAGGTAGTCGAGCGGGGCGCACTCGATGCTCATCCTCGAATGCACGAGGTGGTCGAGGCTCATGTCCCCGGCGGTCGTACGCCTGCCCCCGAAGGTGAACTCCTCGGACTGGGCGTAGCGCGGCTGAAAGGAACCGAACATCTCGGCGCTCAGGGCCTCCCCCGTGCCCGGATCCGATGTGGTGAACTCCGAGTGTTCGACTGGCAGCCGCTCCATCTCCACCGTCATGGTCGCCTCCGAACTCAGCGGTGGCCGGGATCTCGTACAAGGTTCTTCTTTCGACCGTACTCCTCGGCCGCCGAAGCACGAGACCGTCGGCGTGAGCAGCTCAGAACCCTCTGACCTGCGACTTCGTGAACGTGGGCCGCGCTCAGACGGGCTCCTTGACGGGCCCTTTCCGGAACTGTTCCGGGGGCTGCTTCACGGGCTCCGCCGTGGCCGCCGCGGTCGCGGTGTCACGCGGCGTGCGCCGCCAGGGGCGAGGGCCGCCCGGCGGGGTCGGCGGCACGGAGAGCGTGAAGGACGACCGGGGACGGGCGTGACGGGGGCGGTGGACCCTCACGCTCCGGTGGGGGTGCCGCGCCTCCCGGACCTGCCGGACCAGCCGACGAAGTTCGTCGAGCTGCCGGACGAACGAGCGGATGCCGTACGCGCCGGACCGGGGAGCCCGCACGCCCATACCGGTCCCGCCCGTCCCAGCGGTCACGCCGCTCCACGTGAACTGCCGCCGTACATCGCCCACTTGGGCTCCCCCGGCAGCCCGCTCCCTCCATACGACGCCATCGGGCTGCACCGGACGGTCCCCGGACACCGCCGCCCCCGCCGTCGGCGGCAGCGCCGCGTTCCGTACGCCCGAGAGCCGCTCGTGGAGCCCGAGCCCAGGGCCCCCGGGGCGGCGGAGCAACGTAAGGGGAAGCAGGACACTGAGGCCGGCGGCCGCGGCCGCCGCGGCGATCTCCCGTGAGTACGCCTCCGCCCGTGCCGCCGCGTCCGCGAGGTCTCCCGGCCAGGCCGACGGCGACAGCGCGAGGGGCGAGGGATGTTCGGCGAGCGTCAGGGCGGCGAGCAGCAGCAGTGAGAACAGCGGCAGCAGTACGCCGCCGAGCAGTGCCGCCCGCAGCGTCAGCCGCCAGACGACTCCAGGCCCGGCGTGGTCCGTCACGAGCCGCAGCCGCAGCAGCCGCTTGCCGGGCGTCGCACCGCCCGTCGCGTAGGGCAGCACCACGAACCAGACGGCGCACACCGCGAGCGGCACCGCGAGGAGCGTCCCGGAATCGTCCGCGCCGCCGCCGTAGGCGACCACGAGCAGACAGAACGGTGTGGTCAGCGAGACGCCGATCAGATCGACGAGCAGCGCGGTCAGCCGCCTGCCGAGGGGCACGGGCACGCGGGAGAGCGCCTTGCCGTCGAGCGCGTCGAGGGCGGGCAGCAGCCTTGCGACCGGGCCGGTCAGTGCCCAGCCGAGTACGGCGCCGGAGGTGTTGATCGCCAGGTCGTCGACGTCGAAGAGGCGGTACGGGCAGTCGTAGAGGCCCCACACGCCCGTCCACTGCGTCAGTTCGAAGGTGAGGGAGAGGGCGAATCCGGCGCAGGCGGTGCCGCGCAGGCCGCGCCGGAAGTGATAGCGGAGGAAGACGCCGAGGGGGAGGAGCAGCAGGAGGTTGAAGGCGGCTCCGGCGACTGCCGGGTTGTGGATCAGCAGCGGACCCAGGCCGGTCCGGTGGTGTGCCTCCTTCCAGATGTCGCCGAAGGTGTTGCCGGGCATGAGCTGCGGCGCGGCCATCTGCGCGTAGCGGGCGCACACGTCCACCGCCTCGCCCGGCAGCGGCACGACGGTCATGCAGGCGGCGGTGAGCAGGTAGTGGACGAAGGCGAAGAGGGAGAGGAAGCGGCCCGAGGTCATCACACCGTGGCGCCGGTAGAGGGCGACGGCCGTGGGGAGCAGCAGTAAGAGCGCGAGCAGCGGGAAGAGCGCCGCGGCCGTCTTGATCGGCAGCAGATAGGTGTACGTCATGGGGTCTCCCGGCGTGGTGACGGGTGCGGCGGGGGCGCGCAGGCCCTGATGCCGATACGCGCCGGGCACAGGGGCGGAGCCTTCACGGCAAGCACTATACACACGATGTATACCTTGCATGTATAGCTTCCGATGGTGCTCCAACGGGCTTGACTTGAACCGAAGTTGAAGTCGAAGACTCACCACATGGAGAACACCGCGACCACCGCGACCGAGACCACCGCTGAGACCGCTGAGACCACCGAGACCGCCGAGACCGCCGAGACCGCCGAGACGGCCGAGACGGCTGCCGAAGAATCCGCCGGCTCGGGACCCGTGCTGCTGCACAACACCATGAGGATCACCGAGGGCCATCTGGACGGCTTCCGTGCGGCCGTCCGGCGCGCGGTCGAATTCGTGGAGGAGCACGGGCCGCAGCTCATGGTGCGCGTATTCATCGAGGAGGCCCGACTGCGGGCGCACAGCTTCCAGTTGTACGGCGACTCCGACGCGATCCGCACCCACTGGAGGCTGTCCGACCCCTATATCGCCGAGGTCATGGAGCACTGCTCCGTCGAACGGCTCGATGTGTACGGGAATCCGGACGCGGAAGTGCGGGCGGCTCTGGAGACGGGCACGCCGGGGCCGTTCCCGGTGAGCATCACCCCGCTGTTCACGGGCTTCGTACGCCTCGACGGCACCGGGGGATAACGCCTCGGAGGCCGCCTCGGGAAGCCTCGGCGCGTGCGGCGTTCCACGGTGAAGCGGAGCCCGCGCCCGAAGACCGAGTAGTGACTACTCATGCGTACGCACCGGTTCCGTCCAAGAATCCTCAACGGTCGTACGGATGCCGCACGGCAGGCCGTACGCGCGTTCGCCCTCGCTCCGACCAGCGAGGCGCTGCTTCTTCCATGACCGCGTGCCCGGTGCCCCACCACCGCGGCGGCCGCGGTTCGAGCGAGGAATGGGGACCAGGTGCCGGTTTCACGTCGCAGGATGCTGACCTTCGCCGCCGCGGGCGTCGCCGCGGCAGCCATCGACGCGGGCGGCAAGGGCCGCGCCGCGCTCGCCGCGTCGAGGCTGTTCTCGTCGGGTGCCCCACACCCCGCGAACGGCGCAGGCACGACGCTGGAACGAACGGTGCTGCCAGGACCGCCCGACGGGAAGGGGTTCCGGAAGCTGGTCGAGGGCGAGGGCGAGGGGCATCTGCTCCGGAGCGACATCACGTCCGTGCGCGCGGAGAAGCCCCGACCCCTCGCCGCCTTCGGGCACTTGAGCGATCTGCACATCATCGACGACCAGTCGCCGAGCCGCGTGGAGTTCCTCGACCGCTACAACGACAAGCCGGACTCGGGCTGGCCGTTCTCGGCGGGCTACCGGGCGCACGAGTTCCTGTCGCTGCATCTCGTCGACGCGATGTGCCGTTCGCTCAAGCAGCTCGGTTCGGGTCCGGCGACGGGACTGCCTCTGGCCTTCACGGTGGTCACGGGCGACGCCGTCGACAACGCGCAGCTCAACGAGACGCGTTGGTACATCGACCTCCTCGACGGCGGCAAGTCCGTACAGGCGGACTCGGGTTCGCCGGAGAAGGACGAGAGCTTCGCGAACGGCGCCTTCGGGCGCGACGAGCACTACTGGCGCCCCGAGGACCCGCAGGACCCCGCGAACCGCTACGGCAGCCGCGGATTCCCGCAGATCCAGGGCCTGCTGGGCGCGGCACGCAAGCCCTTCACCGCGGACGGGCTCGGCATGCCCTGGTACGCCGTCTACGGCAACCACGACGTGATGGCGCAGGGGAACCTGCCCATCGACACCGACCTGCCCTTCGTCCACTCGCTGAAGCACCACACCGTCAACGGCTCCAAGTGGACCGAGGGCCCCGAACTCCCCGACGACATGGACGACTTGGACCTCCTCGACGTCATCAAGGCCGTATTCGACGGCATCGAGTCGCAGGACGTCACGGCCGATCCCGCACGGCGGCTGCTCAGCCCCGCGGAGTTCATCGAGGAGCATCAGCGCACCCAAGGGCTCCCCGCGGGCCATGGATTCACCGCCGGCAGCGACAAGGCGTACTACGTGATACCCGCGGGAGACGACGACCCCGTCCGGTACATCACCCTCGACTCGACCAACCCCGGCGGCCTCGACAACATCACTCGCAACGCCGACGGCGGCATCGACGAGGAGCAGTTCGGCTGGCTGGAGGAGCGGCTGAAGGAGTCCAGCGGCACGTACTTCGACGAGTCGGGCGAGGCCGTGACACAGCAGGGGGTGCGGGACCGGCTCATCGTCGTCTTCTGCCACCACCCGCTGCACACCATGGACAACACCGAGAACGACCACCGCTCCGGCGAGGACGTCGAGGCGCTGCTGCTGCGTTTCCCCAACGTCGTCCTGATGGCCAACGGCCACACCCACCGCAATGAGATCAGGCCGCACGCACGGCCCGAGGGCCATCCGAAGCCGGGCGGATTCTGGGAGGTCTCGGCCGCCGCGCACATCGACTGGCCCGTGCAGAGCCGGGTCATCGAGATCGGCGCGGGACGCGACGGCGAGGGCAGGGACGCCCTGTCGATCTTCACGACCGTGCTCGACATCGACGCGCCCCTCAGCAACGGCGGCGATCTGGACAGCCCCAAGGCCCTGGCGTCCCTGGCGAGGGAGCTGGCCGTCAACGACATCCAGGTCGACGAGAGCCACCGCGGCACCGAGAAGGACCGCAACGCGGAGCTGCTGCTGCCCGCGCCGTTCCCCGTCGCCGGGCTGAGGGCGCCGCGCGGCAAGCACCGTGCCGGCGCGGCACTCCGCGGGCAGGGACGCCCGGCGGCTGCGCGGACGCTCGCGCGCACACCTGCGCGGATGCCTGCGCAGACCCGCTGACAGGCGCGTTCTCGTGCGTACAGTTACGGCATGGACCACTCGCGTGTGCCGGAGCCGGGGGCCGGCTGGCCTCTGCACGGGCGGGACGAGGAACTCGCCCGTCTCACACGTGCTTTGACCGAGGAACGCTGCAAGGGGCTGGTCGTCTTCGGGCAGGCCGGTGTCGGCAAGTCCCGGCTGGCGGAGGAGATCCTGGCCGTCGCGGAGCGCTCCGGGTTCCGCACCGGGCGTGCCGTGGCGAGCACCGCCGCCGGGACTGTGCCGCTCGGTGCGATCGCCCATCTGCTGCCGACGGGGGTGGACCTCTCCGATCCGGTGAGGGGCTTCGCGGCGGTCGCCGACGCCTTGCGGGGCGTAAGCGGGGACGGTTCCCGGGGCGGTTCCGACGAGCGCCGGAGCGGTTCCGGAAGCGCAGCCCGGGGCGGCCCCGGAAGCAGCGGGCCCCGGAGCAGGCCGCGTCCCGGGCGCGACCGCCGTGCGCCGACCGCCGTGTTCGTCGACGACATCCATCTGCTCGACGCGACGTCCGCGATGCTGCTGCGCCAGCTCATGGACGCCGGTGTGATCACGCTCATCGCGACCATCCGCACCGGCGAGGAGCCCAACGAAGCGGTGGAGGCGCTGACTTCGGGCGAGGCGATCCACCACGCCGAACTCGGAGTGTTCGATCTGCGCCGTACGGAGGGCCTGCTGGAGAAGGTGCTCGGCGGGCCCGTCGGCAGCACCACCGTCCGCGACCTCCACGAGGTCTCCGGCGGCAACGTCCTCTTCCTGCGCGAACTCGTGCGCGGCGCACTGGAGAACGGCGCCCTCACCAGCGACGGCGAGGTCTGGGAGGCACGCACCGAGACATGGGAGGAGGGCACCGGCGCCGCCCCGGCGACGCGCACGGGAACGCACACCGCCGCTCAGCGCACGGCGCCCTGGACGACGCTGCGGCTGTCCGAACTCATCCGCGTCAAAGTGGACGCCGTGGCCGGACCCGGCCGTGACGCGCTCGAACTCCTCGCCTGCTGCGGGGCGCTCCCGCTCGCCGCCCTGGAGACCGCCGCCCCTCAGCATGTGCTGACGGACCTGGAACGCGACGGCCTCATCCGCTTCGGCACCGACGGGCGGCGCACCCGCGTCTCACTCGCCCACCCTCTCTACGAGGAGGTGCTGCGCAACGCGGTGCCGGCACTGCGGCACAGGGCGATCCAGCTCGAACAGGCCGCGAGAATCGAGGAGTTCGGTGCCCGCAGACGCGGAGACGCGCTGCGCATCGCGACCTGGCGGCTCGACGCGACCGGCAAGGCCGACCCTGCGCTGCTGCTGCGCGCCGCACACCTCGCCCACTACGCCCACGACCACCCCCGTACGCTCACGTTCCTCAACGCGCTGCCCGAGTCCCACCACGACGCCGGCACCAGGCTCGTACAGGGCGAGGCGTACTTCCTCACGGGAAGCTGGGACCTGGCCGACGCCGTCCTCGCGCAGGCGGGCGAGACGGCACGCGACGAGGCGGAACGAATAGCGATCACCGTCACCAGGACGACGAACCTCCTGGTGAGCAACGCGCCCCTCGACGAGATACTCGAGGTCAACGAGGCCGCGCGCACCGCCGCCTCCTTCGAGCCCGTACGCGAACTCCTCCTCGTCAACGAGGGGTTCATCAGGCTCGCCAGCGGACAGCCCGTCGCCGGCCTGAAGCTGCTGGAACTGCTGGAACCCGAGGCCTACCAGGCCCTCGACAGACGCATGTGGCTGTGCGCTGCGGCCGTGCGCACCCTCGCCCTCGTACTCGTGGGACGCGTCGGCGACGCCGTCGAATGGGCCGAACGCGCCCACGCCGCCCATGTGCTGACCGATGAAGAGTCACGCCCCGCGCACCCCGCCGTGCAGCAGGGAACGATGGTGCTCGCACTGGCCGAGGGCGGGCGGCTGGCGGAGGCCGCGGCGCTCGGTGAGAGCGTGAGCAGCGAACTCGCCCGCCACAGCCCGCTGTTGCGGATCTTCCCGGCGCTACTGAACGCCCGTACCCAGTGGCTCGCGGGGCATCCCGCCACGGCCCGCCGGATGTACGCCGAACTCGCCGCGCTCGCCCGCCGCGAGCGCCAGGCCAAGCTGCTGCGCATCGCACTCAGCGGGCTGGCCGCCTGTGCGGCGGTGCTCGGCGACCCCGAAGCGGCAGGCAACGCCCTCACCGAGCTGGACTCCATGGCCGGGGGTTCGCCCGGCTATCTCTCCGTCGGTGAGGAACGCCTCGGCGAGGCTTGGCTGTCGGCCTCCGGCGGCCACCGCAGCAAGGCACGGAAGGTGCTGTTGGAGGCGGCGGAAGCGGCGCGTTCCACCGGGCACATCACCTCGGAGGGGCTGCTGCTGACCGATGTGGCACGACTCGGCGGCGCCGCGGACGTCGCCGCGCGGCTGGCGGAGATCGCGCAGCGGTGCGACGGGGCGCTGGCGTCGGTGCGTGCCCGGCTGGCCGCCGCGCTGGCCGCCGGGGAGCCGGAGCAACTCATGGAGGCGAGCGAGGAGTTGGAGGCCCTGGGCGCTCATCTTCCGGCCGCCGAGGCCGCCGCGGCAGCCGCACGTGTGTGGCTCCGTCGCGGTGAGCGCCGCCGTGCGACGGCGGCGTCCGTACGTTCCGGGACGGTCGCGGAGACGCACTGCGAGGGCGCGCGTACGCCGCTGCTGGAGACGGTGGGCGCCGCCGCTTCGCTGACCGACAGGGAGCGGGAGATCGCGGATCTGGCCGCCGCGGGCGAGCAGAGCAAGGAGATAGCGGCGGAGCTGGCGCTGTCGGTGCGTACCGTCGACAACCACCTCCAGAAGGCGTACGCGAAACTCGGCATCGCCACCCGCCGTGAACTCGCCGCCCGGCTGGGGCACTTGGGGCAGGCTGGCCCGGGGCGGACGGCGTGAGGGGCTGGCTTTTTCGGGTGCCCGCATGCGACCGTCCGGGGTGACGTGCCTGCTTGTGCGGGGCGGCGCCGGTGTCAGAGCACGCCGGAGGCCAGGGACTGTTCCGTCCAGATGACCTTGCCGTCCTTCGTGTAGCGGGTGCCCCAGCGGTCGGCGAACTGGGCGACGAGGAAGAGCCCCCGCCCGCCCTCGTCCGTCGCGGCGGCATGCCGCAGATGCGGTGAGGTGCTGCTGCGGTCGGAGACCTCGCAGATGAGGGCGCGGTCGTGCAGCAGCCGCACCCTGATGGGCCCGGTGGCGTGGCGGATGGCGTTGGTGATCAGCTCGCTGAGGATCAGCTCCGTGACGAAGTCCTGCTCCTCCAGGCCCCATCGGGCGAGCTGCGCGGTGACCTCGGCACGTACTCCGGCGACCGCCGAGGGGTCCGAGTCGACCTCCCACTCGGCGACCTGGCCGCTTCCCAGCCCCCGGGTACGGGCCACGAGCAGCGCGATGTCGTCGCCCTGCCGGTCCGGCATCAACGCGTCGAGCACGGCGTCGCAGCTCTCCTCCGGCGACTGGCCCGCGTGCGCCACGGCTTCGCGCAGCAACTCCAGCCCGGTGTCTATGTCCTTGTCGCGCCGCTCGACGAGACCGTCGGTGTAGAGGACGAGGCGGCTGCCCTCCTCCAGCTTCAACTCGACCGACTCGAAGGGCAGTCCGCCGATGCCCAGCGGCAACCCCGAGGGTATTTCGGGGAATTCGACCGTGCCGTCGGGACGTGCCAGCGCGGGCGTCGGATGGCCCGCCCTGGCCATCACACAGGTACGGGAGGCCGGGTCGTAGACGGCGTAGAGGCAGGTGGCGCCGGTGATGGCGGTCTCGTCACCGGCCTCGATGGCGTCCTGGTCGACACGTGCGGCCAACTCGTCGAGGTGGCCGAGGAGTTCGTCGGGCGGCAGATCGAGGGCGGAGAAGTTGTGCACGGCGGTGCGCAGCCGCCCCATGGTGGCCGCGGCATGCAGCCCATGGCCCACGACGTCTCCGACCGCGAGGGCCACACGGGCGCCGGGCAGCGGAATGACGTCGAACCAGTCGCCGCCGACCCCCGCCTGCGCCGGAAGATAGCGCGAGGCGACCTCGACGGCGCTCTGCTCGGGCAGGGCACGCGGCAGCAGGCTGCGCTGAAGGGCGACGGCCATGCCGTGTTCACGGGTGAAGCGGCGCGCGTTGTCGATGGAGACGGCGGCGCGGGCGGCCAGTTCGGACGCCAAGGACAGATCGTCGTCCTCGAACGGCTCCGGCTTCTCCGAACGCCAGAAGTTGACCACCCCGAGCAGTACGCCACGGGCACGCAGCGGAGCGGCTATCAGCGAGTGAATGCCGAACTCCAGTACGCGGTCCGTGCGTTCGGGGTCCTGTGCGCGCCATCCCGGCGACTCGCTCAGCCGGGGTTCCAGCACGGCCCGGCCGCTTTCGAAGCTGCGGGCCTGCGGCGACCGCGACGCGAAGGCTATGGACCTGCCCAGCGGATAGAGGGGCTGGTCGTCACGCACGCCGTGCACGGCGGTACGCCGCATCACCGGCTCCGAGCCGTTCGGACTCGGCTCGTCGCCGCGCAGCACCGGCTCCGCCAGATCGACGGTGACGAAGTCGGCGAACCGTGGCACGGGCACCTGCGCCAACTCCTCGGCCGTACGCGTCACATCGAGCGTCGTACCGATGCCGCCGCCCGCCTCGTACAGCAACTCCAGCCGCTTACGGGCCGATTCGACCCTCGTGGAGAGAAGACGCAGCTCGGTGGTGTCGCGGAGGGTGGCGACCCAGCCCGGTGGCCCGCCGTTTCGGTCGGTGGAACGGTTGTTCACGGCCAGCAGCCGGTCCCCGGAGCGCAGCACCTCGTCGGTGGCGACACGTCCCGGATGCAGCAGGCCGCGCATCGGGGCTTCCAGGCCGAGTTCGGTGACATGTCTGCCCTGGGCGTCGGGCGGCAGGTCCAGCAGCCGCGAGGCCTCGTCGTTGGCGAGCAGCAGCCGCCCCTCGCCGCTGACGATGAGCACGCCCTCGTGTACGGAATGCAGCACCGCGTCGTGGTGCTCGTACATGCGCGTCATCTCCAGCGTGCCCAGACCGTGGGTCTGGCGCCGCAGACGGCGGCTGACCAGGGCGGTCCCGCCGGTGGCGAGAGCGAGCGCCACGGCCGCTGCCCCCAGCAGCAGCGGAAGCTGCCGGTCGACCACCCGGCCGACCTTGTCGACCTTTATTCCGGCGGAGACCAGGCCCACGATCCTGCCGTCGGAGTTCCTCACGGGGACGACGACCTGGACGATCTCGCCGATCGTTCCCTCGACGGTCTCCCTGTGCACCTGCCCGCGCAGCGCGGGCCCGATGGTGCCGACGAACTTCTTCCCGATACGGTCCCGCGCCGGATGCGTATAGCGGACGCCCTTGGTGTTCATGACGACGACGAAGTCGACACCGGTCCGCTTACGGGCAGCCTCTGCCGGGCCCTGTAGCCGCGCCGTCGGATCGGGCGAACGGAGCCCGCTGAGCGTGCCCGGCGAATTCGCGAGGGTCTCGGCGACGGCGAGCGAACGGTCGCCCGCGGCGTCCGTGCTGTCGCGCCGCACCTGAAGCACGAGGGCCGCGACCGCCGCCACCACGAGGAGCAGGACCACCGCGACCTGGAGGACGAAGACCTGACCGGCGACGCTGCCCTCGCCGAGCCTTGGCCGCCGCAGGCGCCTGTCGGGGAGCAGCGGGGCAGCCAGAGCCCGAAGACGTGTCAGCGGTCCTGCCATTGCCCCTGTTTACACTGCCGCTCCTCGTCAGTCGACAGCCCGTCGGCTTGTCCGTGCATATGACGGGGCGAGGTGCGGGCGCCATTTCCTCGTTTTGCGGGATCTTGCCGACGGGCGCGGGGGCACGGGGTGTTGGGGGGTGAGCCGGGGGGCCGGGGCCCGGGGGCGGCGGCCCGGGGCCCGGGGCGGGGCGGCGGCCCGGAGCGGGGACGGCGCCGGAGCCGGAGCCGCGGGCGGGCGGGCGGCTGACCAATGACGCATGGCGGACGACAGATATCAGGTAACGGGTGACAGATGACAGGTAACGGGTGACAGATGACGGATGACAGAAATCGTCTTCTGTCATCCGTCATCCGTTAGTCGTCATCCGTTAGTCGTCACCCGTCAACCGTCAGTCCCTTAACCGTCAGGCGCCAGCCGTCAGTTGCCAGCCGTCACCCGCCAGCCGTCAGTTGCAGCATCGGCCCGTCCCCCGGTCCTGCCTCGACCAGACTCCGCGGACCTCAACTGCGAGTCTCAACTGCGGGCCTCAACCGGTCTCAGTCTGCCTTCGCCGACTCCGCTCCCGGCTTGGAGAGGCTGGTGCCGGGCTCGGTCCTGCCCTGGGGCATGAGCAGCAGCGCGCCCATGGCGAGTACGCAGCAGCCGATGATGTACCAGCTGATGCCGGTGCTGGAGTCCGTACTCTCCAGGATCGCCGCGGCGATGAGCGGCGCGGGCCCTCCGGCGATCACCGAGGCGAGCTGGTAGCCGAGCCCGGCGCCGCTGTAGCGGACGTTCGCGCCGAAGCTCTCGGCGATCAGCGCGGCCTGCGGCCCGTACTGGATGTCGTGGAAGAACAGCGACAGCACGATCGCGGCCAGCACCAGCCCGTAGGAGCCCGAGTCGAGCATCGCGAAGTACGGGAAGGCGAAGATCCCGACGCAGGCGATGCCGATTCCGTATGTCAGCCGCCTTCCGATGAGGTCGGAGACATGGCCCCACAGCGGAACGCTGATCAGGCCGACGGCGGCCGCGATGAGGGTGTCGTTGAGCAACTCCTCCTTCTCCAGGCCGACTTTCTCGGTGCCGTACGTCAGGACGAAGGTGATGAAGAGGTAGAACGGCGCCTGTTCCGAGAGGCGGACGAAGGCCGAGGTGAGGACCTCGCGGGGCTGTTCGCGCAGCACGCTCAGCACGGGCAGGCGCACCACCTCCCGCTCCAGCTTCACCTCCTGGAAGGCGGGGCTCTCCAGCACGCGCAGCCGTACGTACATGCCGATGCCGATGAGCACGATGCTGGCCAGGAACGGGACGCGCCAGCCCCAGCTCTCGAAGCCGTCCCCGGACACGGAACTCATCAGCTTGACCATGCCGGTCGAGGCGAGCAGGCCGAGCGGGACGCCCAGTTGAGGCCAGCTCGCCATCAGCCCGCGCCGTCGCTTGGAGCCCCACTCCATGGACAGCAGTACGGACCCGCCCCACTCGCCGCCGACGCCGATGCCCTGAATGACGCGCAGCAGCACCAGGAGCAGCGGGGCGGCGAAGCCGATCGAGGCGTAGCCGGGCAGCAGCCCGATGAGGAAGGTGCTGACGCCCATCAGCACGAGCGTCATCACCAGGGTCGACTTACGACCGACGCGGTCGCCGAAGTGGCCGAAAATCGCGGCGCCTATGGGACGGGCGGCGAAGCCGACGAACTGGGTGCCGAAGGACGCGAGCACCCCGACATACGCGGAGCTGCCGGGGAAGAAGAGATGCGGGAAGACGAGGGCGGCGGCGGTGCCGTAGAGGAAGAAGTCGTACCACTCGATGGCTGTGCCGACCGTGCTGGCGACGACCGCCCGGCGGCGCTGGCTGCGTACCGTCTCCGGCTCTTCCACGGGGGTGGACGTGGTCATGGCGGACTCCTCGGGGTGGACTGGCCAGTGATCCACTGAACGAAAGCTGACCGTGAGGTTCGAGCCATCGGGGCGAGCTGTCAAGGGAGTGCGCGAGGCGGACCACGGGACGGGACGCGGGGAGGATCAGGGGACCGGATGCGGGCCCGCGCACCGCCCGGCCCGGCAAGGCCCGCCGACCCGGCCCGCCGTTCCGCTTTCGGCACGGCTCCGCACGGCTCGGCACGTATCGGCACGTCAACTCGCGCCAGGCCAGGCGTGGTTCAGCGCTTCAGCTCTGCCCGTATCCCGTCGTAGCTCAGCCCGTCCCAGCCGAGGCGGGCGAGGGTGCGCCCGGTGCTGCGGTAGTCCTCGCCGCTCAGCGCGGAGAAGAGGCTGACCAGCGCATCGGTCATCGGGGTCGGTACGGCGGCCCGCTCGGCGAGCTGGGTGAGGGGGACCAGCGTGGAGGACACGTCCTCCTTGAGGAAGCGGTGGTCGAGGGAGCGCGGTGCGGTGATGTCCCGGTAGACGTGGACGCTGCGCATCGCCTCCAGCAGCGTTCCGCCACCACAGCCGTAGTAGCGGTCGAGGAGTTCCGCCATGGGCGGGACCGGGGCGTCGTACGCCTCGCCCACGAGCTGGAACTCCTTCTCCACCCGCTCCAGCAGGACCACGGTCCGCTCGGAGAGTCCCTCGCGGTAGAAGAGCAGCTCCTCGGCGCGGTCGATGCGGCTGATGTTGGCGAGGGCGATGGTGGCGTGTGCCACGGCACCGAAGTCCGTGAGTCCGCGCTGCACTTGGCTGCCGGCGCGTTCCAACCCGGGGAAGAGGCGGCGCAGCCGCTCGCCGTGGCGGTCGGCCGTCCCGCCGTCGGCGCCCGTGAAGAGGTTCCACTTCTTCCGTCCGTGTACGACCACGCCGCGGTCGTCCCAGGCGCGTGCCGCGAACAGGGCGTCGGTCTCGACGACATCGACCCCGTGCGTACCGTGCCCGGCGAGCGCATGGCCGAACTCCGCGCTGCCGCACAGCTTTCCGGAGAAGAGGACCACCACATGGCCCGGTTGCAGATGGGGTGCGAGCGCTGCCGCCACGGCGCGGTAGGCGGTGGTGACGGCGGCGACGAAGAGCACCCGGCAGCGCCCGGCCAACTCCCGTAAGTCACTGCTCACTTCGACCAGCGGGAAGCGCCCCTGAAGCAGGCCGCGGGCCCGTATCGCACGCGTGCGGCCGATCGTGCGTATCCGCCCGGGGTCGCGGGTGTGCAGCCGTACCGCTTCGCCGCGGGACGCCAAGTGCGCCGCCAGCGCGAGACCTTCGCTCCCGGCGCCCAGGACTCCGACCTCGCCGGAGCGGCGTTCAGGAGTCACGCCCGCGCTACCTCCCCGATCCGTACGACTGCTCCCGGCGCAGCGTGCACAGCACAGCCCGCACAGCGTAGATCGCGAGGCCCGTACGCACGGAAGCGGGCCCGCGCCGGGCTCAGTCCGCCGTCGCGCCGCCCTGCGGGGCACGGTGGCCCATGCGCTCGCGGATCGGCGCGTAGTGCCGCACGATCGCCTTGCGCAGCAGCGCGCTGTCCCCGGCCCCGATCGCGTCGAGCACGGCGACGTGTGCGTCGGCTGTCTGTGCGAGGTCGGTGGTGCCGGGAAGGGCGCCGAGCGCGATCGCGTGCACGTCCCAGAAGGCGCCGGTGAGCTGAACTGCGAGCGCGTTGCCGGTCGTACGCATCAGCAGCAGGTGGAACTCCCGGTCCTCCGCCAGGAACTCCTCGCCGCGTGCGGCCTTCTCATGCATGGTGCGGGTCAACTGCCGCATGGACTCCAGCATTTCGGGCGTCGTGTTCTCCACGACGACCTCGGCGAGGCTGGTCTCGATCAGCTCGCGCACATCGATGAGGTCGGCCATGACGTCCTGGTCGTCCTGGGCGTTGAGCAGCCCCCGGAAGGCGAGCGACTCGACCATGGCCGTGAGGCTGAGCCGTCCCACGTAGGTGCCGTAGCCGTGCCGCACCTCGACGATGTCGAGCGCGGAGAGCGTCTTCATCGCCTCGCGGATACGGGATCTGCTCACGGCGAGCTGTTCGCTCAACTCGTTCTCGGTGGGCATGGGGTCGCCGGGGGCGAGCCGTCCCAGCAGGATGTACTCCTTGATCCGGTCCACCACGGACAGCTCCGGGGAGCGGGGATCGCGCGGACCTCGCGGGCCGTTGAGCCCGCGCGGCGCTCCTTGGGGTCCCTTGCGGGGCGGCTCTTGCGACCCGTTGTGCGGTCCGTTGGGCGCGCCGTGGCCGTGTTCCGCAGGCAGCTTCTTCGCCGGCATCCGAGGTCGGCCCTTCCCGGGTGAGGAGCGACCTTGGCGTCGCCCCGGAGCGTATGCGTCCGACATCGGACATCCTACGTCTGCGCGGAGAAGGTCTTGTCACGGCGGCGGGCCGCCCTTAGCGTCAGGACATCAGACATCCGACGTCTGATGAGGCCGGAGGACGCGGGCCGAGGACGACGGGCCCGGGACAGCGGGCCGAGGACAACGGCTGAGGCAACGCCCTGAGTCCAACGGCCCGTAACGGCGGACGAGGACGAAGGGCGGGCCATGACAGACGAGAAGGACGAGCGCGCACAGCGGCGGCCCGCCTGGTACCGGGAGATCTCCGGCCCCCAGTGGCGGGCCTTCGTCGCGGCCTGGCTCGGCTATCTGCTCGACGGCTTCGACTTCGTGATCATCACGCTCGTACTCACCGAGGTGAGCGACGAGTTCGATCTCTCCGCGGTGACGGGAGCCGCCCTGGTCTCGGCGGCGTTCATCTCCAGGTGGTTCGGCGGCCTCGCCCTCGGGGCGCTCGGCGACCGCTTCGGACGCAGGAGCGCGATGGTCGTCAGCATCGTGCTGTTCTCCGCCGGTTCGGCGCTGTGCGCGGTCGCGCCCGCGTACTGGGTGCTCTTCGCGGCGCGGCTGCTGATCGGGCTCGGCATGGCGGGCGAGTACGGATCGAGTTCCACGTACGTCATCGAGTCCTGGCCCGAGCATCTGCGCAACAAGGCGTCGGGCTTTCTGATCAGCGGCTTCTCCATCGGGGCGGCGCTGTGTGCACAGGCGTACCGGCTGGTCGTGCCGGAGTGGGGCTGGCGTGCGCTGTTCGCCGTGGGGCTCTTGCCGATCCTGGTGGCGCTGTGGCTGCGGCGGGCGCTGCCGGAGTCCGGGGACTGGCAGCGGGCGCGTGACGCACGCCGGGCGGGCGCGGAGGGTCCGCCCGACATGTTCCGCACCCTCTACCGGAACGGGCGGGCGCGGCTCACAGCGGTCAATGTGGTGCTGACGCTCGTCGCGTTCGGGGCCCTGCTGCTGGTCTTCGCGGGCGTCGTCCACGGCGCGTTGCCCGTTACGGGCCTGGCGGCGGCGGTCACCGTGGTCTTCGTCTGCTTCATGGCCCAGTTCTCGGGACGCCGCTGGCCCACGGGGGTCACGCTGATGATCACCGTCTTCACGGCGTTCCTCTACTCATGGCCGATCCAGGCCCTGCTGCCGACGTATCTGAAGACGGACCTTGGGCTCGACGCCGGGCACGTCGCCGACCTGCTGTTCTTCTCCGGGTTCGGTGCGGCGGCGGGTTGTGTGCTGGGCGGCTTCCTCGGTGACCGCTTCGGCACGCGGAGGGCGTACTGGACGAGCCTCGTCGTCTCTCAGCTCCTCGTCTTCCCCGTCTTCCTCGTCGGGGGCGGTTCGCTGGTGCTGCTCGGGGCGCTGCTCTTCCTCCAGCAGGTCTTCGGGCAGGGCATCTCGGGGCTGCTGCCCAAGTGGATCGGCGGCTACTTCGCGGTCGAACAGCGCGCGGCGGGGCTCGGGTTCGCGTACAACGTAGGCGCGCTGGGCGGTGCGGTGGCGCCCGTACTGGGTGCGAGCCTGGCGCAGACGATGCCGCTGGGCACGTCGCTGGCCGTGCTGTCGTTCGGGCTGACGGCGGTCGTGATCGTACTGGTGGCGGTCAATGCGCCCATGCGCGCGCAGCGGCTCCTCGCGCCCGCGCACGTATGGGACACGGACGCGCTCGATGTGATCCCACGAGTCCCAGCCCCTGCCGCACCGAAGGACGCGGGCAGGGAAGGGATGTCCGCATGAGCCATACGAGCCGCATGAGCGGTACGAAGCACACGGGCCCGACGGACTGTACGAAGCCGGCGGTGCGACCGGACCCGACGGCGGCCGCGGATGCGCGTGCCCGGATCACGGGGGTGGTGCCGCCCGTCGTCACTCCGCTCACGGAGGACCGCGAGTTCGACGCCGCCTCGTTCGCGCGACTGGTCGGAAGGCTTCTCGCGGCAGGCGTCGACGGGCTGTTCGTACTCGGCTCGACCGGCGAAGCGGCGTTCTGCACGGACGAGTTGCGCACCCGCGTCGTCCGGGAGGCCGTCGCACTCGCGGCGGGTCGCGTACCCGTGCTGGCGGGCGTCATCGACACCCAGACCGGCCGTGTGCTGCGCCATCTTCAAGCGGCACAGGAGGCGGGCGCGGACGCGGTGGTCGCGACAGCGCCGTTCTACGCCGTCACACACGAGCCGCAGGTCAGACGGCACTTCGAGATCCTCGGCGCGCGGGCGGACGTGCCGGTCTACGCGTACGACATCCCCCTGTGCGTACACGCCAAGCTCGATGCGGACATGCTCGTCGAGCTGGGGCTGGGCGGAGCGCTCGCCGGGGTGAAGGACTCCTCGGGCGACGACGTGGCCTTCCGGCGACTGGCGCTGCGCAACCGCGCCGAGGGCTCGCCGCTCACCCTCTTCACGGGTCACGAGGTCGTCGTCGACGGTGCGTTTCTCTCGGGCGCGGACGGTGTCGTACCGGGACTGGCGAACGTCGACCCGGAGGGCTACGTACGCATGCACGCGGCCTTCCGCCGGGGCGACTGGACGAGCGTGCGCAGCGAACAGGACCGTCTCGCCGCCCTGATGGAGATCACCCGCGCCGCGACGTCCGTCACGGGGTGGGGCAAGGGAGTCGGCGGCTTCAAGACCGCGCTGATGCTTCAGGGGATCTTGTCGTCCAACCAGCTTCCGGAGCCCTTCGAGGCGCTCGGCGGTGACGAGGTCGAGGCGGTGAAGGCGGTCCTCGGTACGGCCGGTCTGCTGCCGTAGGCAGCGTGACCAGTGCCTGTACGGGAGCCGTCGCTTCTTTATGGAGCTGGCAAAACCCGGCTACCGGGGCACGCCGGGCGGTTTACGCTTCCGGCGCGGCCGACCCGTGATCACCGGTCCGCCGTGACACCACGCTCAGCACGGAAGGACCCTCGGGTTGTCGCTCTTCACACGTTCGCTTCGTCAGCAGCGGACCAACGAAAACGAACATACGGAGAAGGACGCGACCCCTGAGGACGCGCGGCCCCCGGAGGGGGCGGCGGAGGACGGCGAGGGCGGGGAGGTCACGCGGGCGCCGGATTCTGAGAAGGCCACGGAGCCGGAGGAGGTCACGGGCTCGGAAGAGGCCACGGACTCCGACGAGGTCACGGGCTCCGACGAGGCCACGGACTCGGAGGACGGGGACGCGAGCCCCAGCGCCGACGCCTCCGAAACCGCCGACATCTCCGGTACCGCCGACCCGGAGACCGACACCGACGCCGACCCCGCCACCGACTCTCCCTCCGGCACGGCCCGTTCGGTCCCCGGCCCCCGTACGGACGCCGACGGCCAGAGCGACGACGGCAACGGCGGCGACGGTAACGACAGCGGCAACGAAGGCAGCGGCGGCGGCAGTGGCAGCGAGAGCGGCGGGAGCGGTAAGCCCACCGGCGGCTGGCGCGAGCGCTACCCCGCCGCCGCCCGTGCCGCCTCCATCACGACGACCGTCCTCGCGGCGGCCCTCGTACTCACCGCCCTCGTCCTCCCCAACGCCCTCACCCGCCTCACCGCCAACGCGTTCCTGCGAATACCGGTCGAGGGGATATTCGGCGCCGTGGCGCTCGTCGTGCTGCCGCCGCGCCCCAGGCGCTGGGCGGCCCTCGCGGCAGGCACCGGTCTCGGCCTGCTCACGATCCTGAAGTTCATCGACATGGGCTTCTACTCGGTGCTCGCCCGCCCCTTCGACCTCGTCCTCGACTGGATCCTCTTCGACGACGCCCAGTCGTTCCTCAAGGACACCCTGGGCCCGGCCGGCGCCGTACTGGCACTGATCGGGATCGTCCTCCTCGCCATCGCCCTCGTCGTCTTCATGGCGCTGTCGGTCCGGCGGCTGAGCGGCTCCTGGCCCGCAACAGCGTGCTGACGACCCGTACGGCCCTCGCGCTCGGGACGGTCTGGATCGTGTGCGCCGTCTTCGGCCTCCAGACCGGCGCGGACCACGTCGACATCGCCTCCCGCAACAACGTCCTCCTCCTCCAGAACCGGGTGAAGGCCGTCAAGGCAGGCATGGAGGACTCGAAGGAGTTCGCCAAGCTGGCACGCGTCGACCGCTTCGACGACACCCCCGCCGAGAAGCTGATGCCGGACCTGCGCGGCAAGAACGTCATCTTCACGTTCATCGAGAGCTACGGCCGCAGCGCGATCGAGGACCCCGAGATCGCTCCCGGCGTCAACTCCGTGCTCAAGAAGCGGACCGAGGCCCTCGACAAGGCCGGCTTCTCCTCCCGCAGCGGCTGGCTCACCTCGCCGATCTCCGGCGCCGGAAGCTGGATGGGCCACTCCACTCTCATGTCCGGGCTGTGGATCGCGAACCAGCAGCGCTACCGCAGCGTCACCTCCAGCGACCGCATGACCCTCGTAAGGGCCTTCCGCAAGACGGGCGACTACCGCATGGTCGGCATCATGCCGGGCGTACGGCGGTCCTGGCCCGAGGGGAAGTTCTACGGGATGGACCACGTCTACGACTCCCGCGAACTCGGCTACAAGGGCCCGTACTTCAGTTGGTCGCCCGTGCCGGACCAGTTCAGCCTCAAGGCGTTCGAGCGGCTGGAGCACAGCAAGGCGGACCACAAGCCGCTGATGGCGACGATCATCCTGGCCTCCAGCCACAACCCCTGGTCGCCGCTGCCGGTGATGCTTCCGTGGAACAAGATGGGCGACGGGTCGGTCTACCAGGGCATCCACGACAGGGGCGCCAGGCCCACCGAGGTCTGGAAGGACCCGCACCGGGTGCGCGAGCAGTACGGGAAGGCCATCGAGTACTCGGTGGAGAGCCTCACCGAGTACATGGAGAAGTACGCCGACGACGACACCGTGATCGTCTTCCTCGGCGACCACCAGCCCGTGCCGACCGTCACCGGCGGCCGCAACGCCAGCAAGGACGTGCCGATCTCGATCGTCGCCCGCGACGACAAGGTGCTGGACAAGGTCTCAGACTGGGGCTGGGACAAGGGACTCAAGCCGAGCCACAAGGCGCCGGTCTGGCGGATGGACAAGTTCCGCGACCGTTTCATGACGGCGTACGGATCGGAGCCCGAGACCGGGGCGGGGACCAAGTCGACGTCCGGGTCCTCGGGCGACTCGGGGAAGAAGTAAGTCCGCACGGGCGGGGGTCGCGTACCGAGGCACGGTGCGTAGCTCTATCCCCGGCAGTTGACGAGCCGTCCGGCAGCCCACCGGCCTTGACGTGCGGCCCCGTTTCCTGCAAGTGCGACGGTTCCTCGCGCGCACGACAGTTCCCTGCAAACGCCAGGTCCCGCACCCGCTCACTGTGAGCGAGTACGGGACCTGGGCGTTCAAAGCCGACAGACCACGGCAGGTCAGTATCGGCCGGCGCTCCTGCGGCGCAGCCACCACACCTGGGCGCCACCGGCAGCCACGACCACGGCGGCGATCCCGAGGATCAGCGCGATCGGGGTGTCGGAGCCGGTACCGGGGAGGTCGCCGTCCCGGTCATTGGCGAGCTGGGTCGACTCGTCCTGTGCCGAGTACGACTCGTCCTCGTCCCGGTTCACGGCCTCAGGGGTGGGATCGTCGGAGTCCGACTCCCCGCCCACTGCCGAGGTCGAGTCATCCCGCTTCGCCGAGGAGGCGGAGCCGTCCGACTTCGAATCAGGCGCCGAAGCCGACTCGTCCCGCTTCCCGTCGGAGGAGGCGGAGCCGTCCGACTTCGAGTCCGGTGCCGAGGCCGACTTGTCCCGGTCCGCCGAGGAGCCGGAGCCGTCCGACTTCGAATCAGGCGCCGAAGCCGGCTCATCCCGCTTCTCGTCCGACGAGGCGGAGTCGTCCGACTTCGAGTCCGACTTCGAGTCCGAATCGTCCGGCTTCGAGTCCGACGGGGTGGAGTCGTCGGGCTTCGACGGCGCGGGCTTCGAGTCCTTCCCGTCGTCGCTGCCAGAGCCCTTCCCGTCGTCGCTGCCAGAGCCCTTCCCGTCGTCGCTGCTGCCCGAGTCGCTGGACTTGCCGGGGCAGTCCTTGTTCTCGTTGATGCAGTCCACGGCCTCCTTCATCAGCTTGTTGGGCATCACGTTGATGAAGTCGCTGTGGTCCGTGATCGGCTTGTGAAGCTGCTCCGGGAAGGAGTCCACCGCGAACGGCGTGTCAGCGTTCAGCAGGTTCTGCTGCGGAATGTCGTACTTGATCGTCTGCTGAAGCTGCGGGACGTTCTGGAAGCCCTCGGGGCAGTTGCCCTCGTCGTCCGAGAACTTCATGTGGTCCCGGTGGTTGCCGCTGTCCGTGTTCTGGCCGTCCCAGCAGTTCTGGAACTTGAACGTACGGATCGTGGCGCTGCCCTCGGGGCAGATCGGGTACTTGTCCTTGAGCTGACGGTCCTCGAAGCCCTCGCAGCTCCACGACGCGTTGGCGTTCTCGTCGCCGTTGGTGAAGGACTTCGCGTCACCGGTGATGATGCGCAGGAAGCGCGGCATCTCGATGACCCGGTCGGCACCGCCGGAGGTGAACTTCAGCTCGGGGTCGGGCTGGAGGATGCTGCCGACGTTGAGGTCGTTGGCACCGCCGTCGCCAGGCTGGGCCTCGGCACCCTGGCCGCCGCCCACCTTGTCTCCCTCGTCCTCACCCTGACCCTGACCTTGGTCCTGGCCCTGGTCCTGGCCTTCAGCCGGAGGCTGCTCCTCGGCGGGAGGCTGCTCCTGGCCCTGGTCCTGACCCTGGTCCTCGGCCGGAGGCTGCTCCTGGCCCTGGTCCTCAGCCGGGGGCTGCTCCTGACCCTGATCCTGCCCCTGGTCCTCAGCGGGAGGCTGCTCCTGGCCCTGGTCCTGGCCCTGGTCCTGCTCCTCGGCCGGGGGCTGCTCCTGACCCTGGTCCTGGCCCTGGTCCTGACCGGCGTCGTCACCGGTCCGCTGGCCCTGCGGCTCCTTCGGGATGTCGCCTTCCTGCACGGCGCCCCGCTGGTCCTCGTTCCCGTCCAGTGAACGGATCACGGGCCAGTAGTGCGTCGACTGGTCGCCCTTGGCGCACGTGGTGCGGGCGGCGGCGAGAGACTCGTCGCTGGACTGGGAGTTGGTGTCCTCGTTGCCCACGTAGTCGTGCACGTGGTGGGCGCCGTTGAGAACGCCGGCAGCGGCGATCACGTTGTCCGAGTTGAAGTGCTCGTTCTCGTTGTTGCCGCACTTCGTCTCGAACGTGCCGCCCGGGTCGTCCTCCTTCGAGGCGTTGGGCTGGACGTCTTCGATCTTGACGAAGTCCGAGGCGACCGGGCCCTGGACCTGCTGGCCGTCGTCGCCTCCGCCCTCCTGGCCTTCCTGGGTGGCCTGGTCCTGCATCATCCGGCACTGGGCCATGGACTCCATGTCACCGGGGGCCTGGCCGCCGGCCTTCTGGATGTCCTGACCCATGCTCTGGATGGTCTCGGAGCGCTGCTGCTTCAACTGGCCGAGGGCCTCCGCGGAGCTTTCCTCCTGGGAGTTCCACTTGCCGTAAGCCTGCGCGACCTGCTGGTCCAGAGTGGCGAGCTTCTGAGCCACGGGCTCCTTGGCGCTCTTGGGTACCTGGCCCAGCGCAAGACTCACATCAGGACAGTCGATCGTGCTCGCGGCAAGGGCGGGGCCTTCGTTCCCCGCGAAAGCACTCACACCTATCGCCGCTGCGCCACCACCCCCAACCACCAGCGCTGCGACGATCGCTATCGTTCTGTTCGCCGTGCGCGAGCGTCTGTGGCCTTTTCTTTCCATATCGACTTCACTCCACTCATTTCGCGTCATTCAGCGCCCCGATTTTCACGGGCCCCGTCTCCTCCAGGGCTGTGAGATGATCGAGAAAATGGCGTTGGCCCCGGGTCGTCGCGAACGACAACACCATTGAATTGCGGGTCTGATCGCGTACAAGGCCTAGACTTATGCGGCCCTTAAAGACGGCCATGAGCCTAGCGCAGCCGGTCCTCGAAGATGGCGCTCTAGTGCTGATGGGACAACTTTGTGGTTGCCGTGTACGTCCTCGCGCGGGGCCGCCCTACGTTCTTCCGAGTGCGCCACCGAGAGGATCGGAATGGGCCGCAGCAGTTTTGCGGCGAATTGTTGCGAGATTCCCGCGGGGCCAGGTCGTGATCTTCCCGCGGTAAGGTCGAGTGGATCATGACGATAGTCACGACATGAACTCGGCGGGGAGCGCTCCGAGAATTGCGCTTGCATCGATGGGTCCGTGGCCGAATAGATCGAATTTCACCGACATATGCCATATCACCGAGAACGTGCCCACCGGTCTCACCGGCCGCCGCGAACCCCGCGACGACCCTGGTCCGGGTGGGCGCCCGTACGACGAGGACGGTGGGCAACGAGGCCACCGGCCACGGCAGTCGAGCCCGCGCGCCGCCCTCCCCTGGGTCAGTCCACCGGGGCGAGCACCACCCACACCTGACCCCGGGCGAACGCCAGCCGCTTACCGCCCGCGTCCGTGAACGTCGTGCCGCCCGTCGCCGACTGCCGCTCCCAGCGGGCCTCGTACTCCTTGCCCCCGCGAAGCACGAGCGCGCTGCCCGAGCCCACCGACTCGGTGAGCGGCGTGATGCTGCCGGAGCTGTCGCCCAGTTCGGAGTCGCTGATCTTCACATGCTGGATGACGACCGTCGCCGCCTCCAGGCGCCCGTCGTCGGTCGTACGGGCGGGCGAGCCGTCCATCGAGACCAGCCAAGTCCCCTTCTCCGCCGACCAGTCGAAGGAGTAGCGGGCCGCCTGGAAGCGGACGCTGCGGCCCGCCGTCCTGCGCCCGCCGCGCTCCGGCGCGGGGCCGAAGCGGAAGCCGATGTCGCGCGGCGCCCCCACGTCGGCGGCGGCGTCCGAGGCCAGGGCCGCCTCGGGCCGCAGATAGAGGTTGTGCGGAGCGGGCCGGTCGGACTTGCGGACGTACGCCTCACGTGCGCGTCCCGGCGGCAGCGCGGCCAGCGGCGCGGACTCCACCTTGGAACGCAGCTTGGACTGGACGCCGGAGTAGGCGAGTGCCGGGTGGTCGTACTGGCGCAGCAGTTCCAGGTCGGACTCGCGTGCGCTGCGCACAGGCCCGACGAGCTTGGGCAGCCGGGAGGCGAACACGGCCATGATCCGGGTGAGTCCGGCCTCGACCTGTTCGACGTAGACGATGTCGGCCTTCTCCAGGCCGGTGTGCGGACGGGCCGCCTCGACATTGTCGATCTTCACCGCGAGGACCTTGTCCCCGGCGCCCTTCCGGCCGGTGAACGGGGACCGCTCGCCGTCACCGCCACCGCCGCCGCCTCCGTCGCCGTCCCCCGACTCGCAGGCGGCCGCCAGCAGCGACAGTCCCGCGGTCAGCAGCACCGTACGGCGCGTTCCTGTCCACTCCATGGCGACGGCCTCCCTCTCCGAGCGCTCACGATCTCCGCGCGCTCACCGATGAGCGTTCCCCGCGAACGGGCGGGCACGGCATGCGGCGGCAGGGAAATGTCCGAATGGCACCGATGGGGGCGTTCGCCGTCACGAGCCGCCGAGCCGGTGCCCCGGGCGGCTCCCGGCCCACGTGGGATCAACTGCCGTACCGGGCACCGCCGTTGACCTGCACGATCTGGCCGGTCACATGACCTGCTCCGGGCGAGGCGAGCCAGTGGACGGTCTCCGCCACGTCCTCCGGCGTACCCGCGCGGCCCGTGACGGTCTGCGCGGCGAGCATCCTGCGCCGCTCCTCGGTCATGCCTACGCCGAAGAAGTCGGTGGCCTCGACATAGCCGGGCGCGACCGCGTTCACCGTCGCGCCGTGCGGGCCCAGCCGTCCCGCGAGGTCGAAGGCGTAGGGGTGGAGTGCGGCCTTCGCGGCGGCGTACGAGTCCGTGCCGGAGCCTCTGAAGGCCGCGATGGAGCTGATCAGGACCACCCGGCGGCCCGGCCGGCGCAGCAGCCCCGCGAGCGCTTCGACGAGGAGTACGGCGGTGAGCACGTTCGACTCGAAGTTCGACCGCCAACTGCGTGCGATGTCCTCAAGTCCGGCGGACGCGTCGGCTGCGGAGGCGTCGGCGTCGGCTGCGGAGGCGTCGCCCTCGGGAGCGTCGGCCGTATCGGCGGGCGCGGACGCGTACTTGACATTTCCGCCCGCGTTGGCGACCAGCACGTCCAGGCGCCCGTACAGCCTGTCGGTCTCCTCGCGCACGCGCAGGGCGTCCCCCGGGACGGTGAGATCGGCCGCGAGGGTACGGATCTCCCCGCGCACGGCTTCGTCCGCCGCGAGGGCTTCCGCGGTACGCCGCAGCACCGCCACCCGGCGTCCGACCAGCAGCACGCGGTCGCCGCCGGCGGCGAAGCGGCGGGCGGCGGCACGGCCGATGCCCGTACCGCCGCCGCTGACGATCACGACCCTGTCGCCCATGCCGTCCCTTCCGTGGTCCTCGCGGTGCCGCAAGGGTGTCCGCACCGGCGGCCCGGTGCGGACACCCCGTCGCTCACACGCCCGCGTGCGCCTTGCGCAGCGCCTCGATGTCCAGCTTCTTCATGGTGTACATCGCCTCGGTGGTCCGCTTCGCCTTCTCCGGGTCGGGGTCGGTGACCAGCTCGACGGCCCCGGCGGGGATGATCTGCCAGGACACGCCGTACTTGTCCTTCAGCCAGCCGCAGGGGCCTTCCTCGCCGCCGTCCTCGACGAAGCGGTTCCAGTAGTGGTCGACCTCCTCCTGGTCGTCGCAGTGGATCTGGAAGGAGATCGCCTCGGAGAACTTGAACTGCGGGCCGCCGTTGAGCCCCATGAACTTCTGCCCGTTGATCTCGAACTCGACGGCCATCACCGATCCGGGCGTCCCCGGCCCGGCATCGTTGTAGCGGCCGACCCTTCCGAGCTTGGAATTCTTGAACAGGGAGATGTAGTACTCCGCCGCCTCCTCTGCCTGCCCGTCGAACCACAGACAGGTGGTGAAGCCGTCGCCCGTCATCGCTGCCTCCCGCGCTTGAGTGTCCGTCCCCCTACGGACCCGCCGCACGCGCGGAACTCATCGCGTACGGGCGAGAAGACGGGAGATGCGCGGAAAGGGGAGATACGCGGAGACGGGAGATGTGAGGAGACGGGAGACGACCACGCTCCGTGCCCCGGCTCCGCGCCCGGGAGGACGGGGGCCGACCGAACGCAGACGGGCCGCGGCGGGCCCGACGGTCGCGACCGGCCCGGTCCGCCCGTCAGAGCCTGCGGTTGTCCAGCACGGCCACCGCCTTGCGGACCTCGGCCACCGAGTCCGCGTCCACGTCGGCGACGATCAACTCCGGTGTCTCGCCGGCCTCTTCATGGACCCGGCCGTCCGGGCCCACCAGCATGCTGTGCCCGATGCCCGTCGGCGCCTTCGTGGGGCGGCCGATGTCAGCGTCCGGACCGGGCGGCGCCTGGCCCACGGCGGCCACCCACACCGTGGCGTCCAGTGCGCGTGCCCTGGTCAGCAGCCGCCAGTGGTCGAGCTTCGACGGCCCGGCGCCCCATGAGGCAGGCAGTACGGACAGTGCGGCGCCCTCGTCCGCGTGCGCACGGAACAGCTCGGGGAAGCGGACGTCGTAGCAGGTCGCGAGGCCCACACGGACACCCGCGACATCGATCGTGACGACCTTCGCGCCCGGTGCGACCGTCTTCGACTCGGAGAAGCCGAACGCGTCGTAGAGGTGGATCTTGTCGTACGCGGTGTCCACCTCGGGGCCCGTCGCCAGCAGGGTGTTGGCGACCCGGCCGTCCGGGGACGGTGTGAACATCCCCGCGACCACCGTGAGTCCGTGCCGCCGGGCCGTCTCGCGCACTCCGTCCGCCCACGGGCCGTACAGCGGCTGGGCCAGGGGAGCGAGCGGTACGCCGAAGCGTGCCATCGCCGCCTCCGGGAAGACGGCGAGCTGTGCGCCCTCACCCGCTGCACGCGCGGCGAGTTCGCCGACGGTGCGCAGATTCTCCTCGGGGTCGTGGGAGGCGGTGAACTGGCACAGCGCCGTGCGGAGCGTGGTCACTGCCTGGCTCCTTTCCGCGGGCCGGGCCGGGGCGGGCGGTGAACTCGCCCGGCCGCGCTGCGAGTTCACCGGCACTTCGGTGCTTACGGCAAGGTGCGGGGCCGTCGCCCTTCGCCGCCCTCACGCGGGCCGGACCGTACCGGCCGTACACCCGCCACCGTAGACACCGCGGTCGGCACGAAGCACCCCGCGAGCACGCACTCGCGCCCTCGCGGGCGGCGGCCGACGGCCTCAGGCGCCGGGCACGCCAAGGGTGTTCCCGCTGCCGCCGTCCCAACTCCCTCACGTATACACCGCAACGAACCCCTTGAAGGATCGTTCAACGATCCTCTACGTTGTCCCGGACATCGAGCCCCCGGCACCGCCCGCACGGGCCGCGCCAGGCCCGATCCCGACACCGAGCCCGACCCGATACGGCCCCGCATCCAGGCCCAGATCCCCGTCCAGTCCAGGTCCCGCCCCCGTCCCGTCCTCATCCCAGGCGGCGCCCTCTCCTTCTGCGAGGTGCACATGCACAGCGACCCGAAACCGAGTGCTTCCGAGGGCTCCGGCACCGAGGACGCCACCGCTCACGGCGGCGGGGACCCGGCCGGTGAGCCGCCCGTCGGCCCCTTCGCCTGGTTCCGCGAACTCGGCGCCTCCGGACGGCGGGCCTTCGCGGGCGCGTTCGGCGGCTACGCGCTGGACTCCTACGACTTCTTCACCCTGCCGCTCGGCATGGTCGCCATCGGCGCCTACTTCAGCCTCGACCCCGGCGAGACGGGGCTGCTCACCACCGTCACCCTCGTCGTCTCCGCCCTCGGCGGCGCGCTGGCGGGCGTGCTGGCAGACCGCATCGGACGCGTCAGGACACTGGTCCTCACCGTCCTGACATACGCGGTCTTCACCCTGCTGTGCGGTTTCGCCCCCGACTACGAGTTCCTGCTGCTCTTCCGCGCCCTACAGGGCCTCGGCTTCGGCGGCGAGTGGGCGGTCGGCGCGATCCTCGTGGCCGAGTACGCGTCGGCCAAGCACCGGGGGCGCACCCTCGGGGTCATCCAGAGTTCGTGGGCCGTGGGCTGGGCGCTGGCCGTCGTCGTCTACACCGCCGTCTTCGAGCTGTTCGACGAATCGGTCGCCTGGCGCGTGCTGTTCTGGACCGGCGCCCTGCCGGCCCTGCTCGTCCTCTACGTACGACGCAACGTAGCCGACGCCCCGCAGGCCGCCGAACAGCGAAGGAACAGCAGCGAGAAGGGCTCCTTCAGCGCGATCTTCGCGCCGAAGCTGCGGCGTACGACGATCTTCGGGGTGCTGCTGTCCACAGGCGTGCAGGGCGGCTACTACACGCTCGCGACCTGGGTGCCCAGCTATCTCAAGACCGACCGCGGCCTGACGGTCGTCGGCACGGGCGGCTTCCTGACGTTCCTGATCTCCGGCGCCTTCATCGGCTATCTCACCGGCGGCTATCTCACCGACAAGCTCGGGCGGAAGCGCAACGTCGCGGTCTTCGCAGTGCTCTCCGCCGCGTCCGTGGTCGCGTACACCAACGTGCCGATCGGCTCCAACACGCTC
Organism: Streptomyces marispadix; assembly: GCF_022524345.1. Lineage (NCBI taxonomy): Bacteria > Bacillati > Actinomycetota > Actinomycetes > Kitasatosporales > Streptomycetaceae > Streptomyces > Streptomyces marispadix. The sequence continues at coordinate 3,179,419 of NZ_JAKWJU010000002.1, forward strand.
GTGCTGCTACTCGGCTTCCCGCTGGGCTTCTGCATGTCGGCCATCTTCAGCGGATTCGGCTCCTTCCTCAGCGAGCTGTATCCGACGGCCGTACGCGGCACCGGGCAGGGCTTCGTCTACAACACGGGGCGTGCGGTGGGTGCGTTCTTCCCCACACTGGTCGGCTTCCTCGCCGAAAGCTGGGGCGTGAGCGGTGCGTTGATCTTCGGGGCGGCCGGTTACGGGCTCGCGCTGGTCGCGCTGCTGGGGCTGCCGGAGACGCGGGGGCGGGCGCTGGTCTGAGCCCCGCCCGGCATGCCCCGTGCTCCATGAACGGCGGCTCACCATGACCGGTGGCTCACACCCAGCGGTCACAACCGGCGGCTCACACCCAGCGGTTCGCCATCAGCGGCTCGCGACCGACGGAAGGACCTACGCCATGTCCCGTACCGCACACGGCACTTCGGCCGCGCGGCCCGGTGCCTCCGGCCCCTCGGCCGCACGCATCTCCCCCGCCGCGGAGGTACGTGCCGCGGCCCGCGACGGCGACGCCCGCCCCACGACGGGCCTCGCCCCCGGATACACACAGGCCAACCTGGTCTCCGTACCGCGCGACTGGGCCTACGACGTGCTGCTGTTCTGCCAGCGCAACCCGAAGCCGTGCCCCGTACTCGACGTGACCGACGCCGGCGACACCTCGACGGTCCTCGCACCGGACGCGGACCTGCGCACGGACGTTCCCGCCTACCGCGTGTGGGAGCACGGCGAACTGGCCGACGAGACCGCGGAGGTCACCGGGCGCTGGCGCGACGACCTGGTGACCTTCCTCATCGGTTGCAGCTTCACCTTCGAGTGGGCGCTCGCCGACGCCGGGGTGCCGCTGCGCCACATCGAGCAGGGGCGCAACGTCGCCATGTATGCGACCGACCGGCCCTGCCGCCCCGCGGGCGCCGTGCACGGGCCGACGGTCGTCTCGATGCGGCCCGTGCCGAAAGAGCTGGTGGAGACCGCGGCGCAGGTCACGGCCCGTATGCCTGCCGTCCATGGAGGACCGGTGCACAGCGGCGACCCGTCGCTGCTCGGCATCGCGGATCTCGGCAGCCCCGACTTCGGCGACCGTACGGACCTGCTCCCAGGCGACGTGCCCGTCTTCTGGGCCTGTGGTGTGACACCGCAGGCGGCCGTCATGGCCTCACGCCCGCCCTTCGCGATCACGCACGCGCCGGGACGGATGTTCGTCACGGACGTACGGGACGAGGAATACCTGATCGTGTGAGCCGCCACAGGCGCGGCACCCGCAACGCCGAGGCTCAAGGGCCTGGACGGCACGGCGGCCGTCGTGCCGTTCTGTGTACGCACAACAGCCGGTGTACGAGTACGGGCAGGCCCGCAGCACCGCGCAGAGCACACAGCACCACGTCGAGGGAGGCATCAACTCATGAGCACTCGTCCGCCGTTGCCGCCGTTCACCAAGGAGACCGCCCGGCAGAAGGTCCAGGCCGCCGAGGACGCCTGGAACACCCGCGATCCGCACAAGGTGTCGCTCGCCTACACCGAGGACTCGGTGTGGCGTAACCGCGACGTCTTCGTCACCGGTCGCGCCGAGATCGTCGACCTGCTGACCAGGAAGTGGCAGCGCGAGCTGGAGTACGCGCTGCGCAAGGACCTCTGGGCCTTCGAGGGCAACCGCATCGCGGTGCGCTTCCAGTACGAGTGCCACGACACCGACGGCCAGTGGTGGCGCTCGTACGGCAACGAGCTGTGGGAGTTCGACGCCCGCGGCCTGATGTCACGCCGCGAGGCCAGCATCAACGACGTGCCCATCCCCGAGAGCGACCGGCGCATCTTCGGCCCGCGCCCGGAGTCTCAGCACGGGGCCGGCATCCCGCTGCGCTGACGCCGGGCATGTCCCGGCGCGCGGGCCGCGACGCCAGCAGCAGACGCAGCCGCAGCCGCAGAAGGAATGCCGACCCCGCCGTCAGACCTCGGCCGTCACGCCTCAGCCGTCAGGCCTCCTCGTAGACGAGCCACACGTTGCCGCGGTCGAACGGCATCCGTTCGCCGTTCGGCAGCGTGAAGGTCGTGCCCGACTCCGCGGTCGGCCGCTCCCACGTCGTCTCGTACGCCTTGCCGTCGCGCAGCACCGTCGCCTTGCCGCTGCCGACGGTCTTCTCATACGGCGTACCGGCGTCGTCCGGCGGCATCTCGACCTTCTGCACGACGACCGTCTTGCCGCCCAGCCGCGCACCGCCCGTGCTCGTGGCGGGCGCCCCGTCGAAGGACGTCAGCCAGCGGTCCTCCTTCTCGGACCACTCGAAGCCGGTCTCGGCCGAGCCGTAGTCGACGGAGCGCTCCGCCGTGGGCTCGCCGCCCTCCGGGGCGTCGTCCGAGAAGCGGAAGCCGATGTCGGCGCTCTTGCTGGCCTCGGGCGCGGTGTCGAGGAGCTGGTCGGGGTGTACGTAGAGGTTGTGCGGCGCCTCGTTGTCGCCGCCGCGGAAGTAGGGCTCGGGGTACTTGTCGTGCGAGCGCGCGTGGAGCGTGGACTTCTCTATCAGGTCCTCGACGCCCTTGCGCGCACCCGAGTAGGAGAGCGCGGGCCGGTCGAACATCCGCAACTGCTCGACGTTGTACGCGCGGGCGCTGCGCACGGGGCCCAGCGATTCGGGGAGCTTGCCGGAGTAGATCCCCAGCAGCCTGCTCAGCCCGCCCTCGACCTTCTCCACGACGGTGATGTCGGCGTCCTCCAAGGCGGTGTGGGGCCGCGCGTCCTTATGGTTGTCGATCTTCACCGCGAGCACCGGCGCGGGCTCGGCGGGCAGTCCCGTGAACGGCGAAGTGGCCTCACTGGACTGGGAGTTCCCCGCCGCATTGCCCGGCCCCGGCGACTTCGCGGAGCCCGGTGCCTCCTGTGCGGACGAGATGCTCGCCGTGCCTCCGGCGGCCAGCGCCATCACGGCCAGCGTGGCCAGCAGGCGCGTGGCCTTACGGGGGTGCCACCCGGGCCGCGAGGCCCAGGGCGAGCGTATGCCTCTCGTTCTGCCGTCTCCGGAGGCCTCGGAGGACGGCGAGCCGGTGCTCATGCCCTGCCCCTGCATGTGAACTGCCTTCCGTCGTGGGGGATTCGTACAACAGTCACCCCATCCCCGCCACGCGGTGCCGGTCAATAGCACATCTGTCACGTCCCGGGGCGGGCCGCCTACGCCCCGGGACGGGAGTTCGGGGGCCTGAAGTCCCGGCCCCGTGGCGTCAGTTCTCCGCGGGCACCGCGGACTCCGCGAGCGAGACGCGGATCTTGGACTGGCCGTGCGGCAGCTTCTCCCAGTCGTCCATGAAGCGGGCGCTGAGGCCGTGCTTCTCCGCGAGGGCGGTGAGCGTTCCCGTGCGGTAGTAGAAGTCCTCTCGCAGCACCTGGTGTTCGGCTCCTTCCGTACGGTCGAAGGTGAAGTCGAAGAAGCCGCGCGGCGCCAGGATGCGGCCCACGTTGGCGAGGCATTCGTCGATGACCTCGATCGGCGAGTGGGAGAAGACGCTGTGCGCGTGCACGACGTCGAAGTGACCGCTCGGCAGGAAGTCCAGCTTCAGATCGTGGGTGATCGTCAAGTGCGGGAGCTTGTCCTGGAGTTCGTAGCGGGTGAGGGTCTTCTTCGCGGAGATGAGGATGTCGGGGGAGATGTCGATGCCGTAGTAGTTGCCGCTGTCGAGGTACTGGATGAACCTCCAGCCCGCACGCAGATTGCCGCAGCCGATGTCCAGCATGCGGTGCTCCGGCTGTAGTCCGTGCTCCTTGAGGAAGTCGAACTGCATCTGCCCCAGCGCCAGCCACCGGTCGTGGCTGCGGCTTCCGACCGCCGCCTCGGGGTTGCTCGCGGTGTCGGACGCCATCACCGCGCGGTAGTAGTCGACGTGGTTCGGGTGCTTGAGGCGCAGCCAGCGGTCGCGTGCGGCACGCCGTACGTACGGGGCGACTCGCGCCGGATTCCGCAGCGCGTAGGAGACCTTGTGCGACAGCCGCGAACGGTCGGCGGCGAGCGAGAGCGGGGTCTTCTTGGGCATGGCGATGTACTCCTCGGTTGTTCCTGTGTCGTTCGTCCCGACGGCGCGTCGACACATGCCGAAACGAATGACCCGCCATGTCGGACACGTTCCGGGACGTGCCCTCGCGGAGGCGTCGACAGCGACCGCGGCGGGGTGTCACGGATGACGGCACGGCGGTGCCGTACGGGTACGGGATTCAGTGATGCGGGCCGGGCGCCGGCGTGGGAACTGCCGTACGGGCGCCCGGGGTTCAGGCGCCGCGCGGGCGTCTGTCCGTGCGCGGGGCGCCCTCGGGGGGAGTGGTGCCGGTCCCGAAGTCGCTCTCGCCGTCCGGGAGTGCGGCGGGGGCGGCGCGATCGGCAGGATCGCTGCCGGGTTCGCTGCCGGGTTCGCCGCCGGTGCCGGTGTTCGCGGTGGTGTGCTGCGCCGCGACGACTCCGCTCTCGTATGCGAAGACCACGGCCTGTGTGCGGTCGCGCAGCGAGAGCTTTTCGAGAATGCGGCTGACGTGGGTCTTCACGGTCGACTCGGCCACGAATATGTGCTCGCCGATCTCGGCGTTCGACAGTCCCTGTGCCACGAGCGACAGCACCTCCGTCTCCCTCCCGGTGAGTTCGGCGACGCGTTCCCTCAACGGGGCGCGCAGCCCCGTGCGTCGAGCGGGCATCCTGCTGAACTCGGCGATCAGCCTGCGGGTGACCGTGGGTGCGAGCAGTGCGCCTCCGCCCGCCACGACCGTCACGCCCTCCGCCAGCCGGCGTGCCGGGGCGTCCTTGAGCAGGAAGCCGCTCGCTCCCGCGCGCAGCGCCTCGTAGACGTACTCGTCCAGGTCGTAGGTCGTGAGTATCAGCACCTTCGTCGCGGGGAAGCGGCCGACGATCTCGCGGGTCGCCTCAAGGCCGTTCATCACGGGCATCCGCACATCGAGAAGCACGACGTCGGGGCGCAGCGCCGCCGTCCTCTCCACCGCGTCGCGGCCGTCGACGGCCTCCCCGACGACCTCGATCCCCGGGCGGCTGCCGAGCAGTACGGAGAAGCCCTCTCGCACCATCTCCTGGTCGTCGGCGATCAGTACGCGGATGGCGGGTTCGTCAGCCATCACGATCCTCCGAACTGCTCGCCCGGGGGCCAAGGACGGCGGTGGTCGCCTCCGCTGCGGAGCCCGTCGCTGATTCCTCCGGCAGGAAGCCCGTCACCTCGAACCCGCCTTCCTCGGTCGGGCCTGCGTGCAACTGCCCGCCCAGCATGGCGGCACGTTCCCGCATCCCCGTAAGCCCGTGGCCCGCTCCGGGGGAGGTCCCCGCGGTGCGCGATGGCGGGCCGTTGACGATTCGGAAGCCCAACCCCGCCTGCTCATAGACGAGTTCCACCCGTACGGCGGCCCTCGGCGCATGCCGCAGCGCGTTGCTCAGCGCCTCCTGGACGATGCGGTACGCCGACAGCTCGACGCCCAGCGGCAGTCGGCGCACCTCGCCGGTCACGGTCTTCCGCACGGGCGAACCGACGGCACGTACGCCCGTGACCAGCGCGTCCAGATCGGCGAGCGTCGGCTGCGGAGCGAGCGTCGGCTGCACGGCCCCGATGGGCGAATCGGTGGCCTCGGCGGCCGAGTCCGAGGCTCCGGCGGGCGGCCGAGGGGCATCGAGGCCCGACCGCGTGCCCGCGCCGAACGAAGCGGCAGACGCCGGGGGTTCAGCCCGTACCACTCCGAGCACCCGGCGCAGCTCGGCGAGCGCGGCGACGGCGTTGTCCCGTACGGCGGCGAACGCCTTCTCCAGCTCGGGCGGCGGCGATTCGACCCGGTACGGCGCTGCCTCCGCCTGAATCGCCACGACCGACATGTGGTGCGCGACGACGTCGTGCAACTCCCTTGCGATGACGGCCCGTTCCTCCAGCAGCATGCGACGGGAGCGTTCCGCCTCGGTCGCGGCGGCGTGCGCGGCGGCCTCCGCGCGTGCCTCACGCAGGCCCGTGACGACCAGCGCGGTCAGCGGCATCGGGGCCGTGAGCAGCGCCATCGCCCAAGTGCCCACGGCCAGCGGCCCGTTGCCCACGGCCGCGAGCAGACCCATGCAGCACCACAGGCAGACCGCCGCCCGCAGTCTCAGCCGTACGGCGACGATCAGCGCCACGGCGGTGAGCGCCGCGAAGCCCGCCATCGCCCACGGCCTGCCCTGCGAGTCGTAGAACAGCAGGTTCGGCCACTCCGCGACGTCGGCGAACGGGAACGGCCCCGCCATGCCGCCCGGCCGGAAGACGCTGAGCCCCACGGCGCCCACCAGCAGCCAACCCGCCGCCACGGGCCATGAGATCGCCAGCAGCAGCGATCCCGCGACGAAGCAGCCGCCCGCCAGCTTGTCGGCGTCGCCCACGTCCGACTGGTACTGGAGCGCCACCAGCACCAGGATCAGCGCCGGAACCGCCGCGTGCGGGACCAGCCGCAGCGCACGGTCCACCGCGGGCGGAAGGGCGTCGCGGGCCCGCGCCGGAAGCGGCAGCCGGGCCAGGGGCGCCAGAGGCCGCGGGGTGAGCGCGTCCCGTACGAGGTCGCCGAGGAGTCCGGCGAGGAGGTCGCGCACGCGCCCGGGGACGACGACGGAAGCGAACCCGCGCCCGGACCTCCGCACGGCTCCGGAGACGGTCCCGAACACGGCCCCGGGCACGGTACGCACCGGGCTTCGGGCCGCCCCCGGCTGCCGCACGGAGGCGCGGCGCGGCCGGTCCGGCTGGTCCGGTGCGGCTCCGCGGGTTCGCTGAAGGGACATGGCAGCGACGATATGAGGGCGGGTGCCCTGCGGCATCGGCCGCAGGTCGCATCGGTACGCGTCCCCCTCAGGGACTACGCGGGAGCGGGATAAGGACTTAAGGTCCACCTCGGGGGACCGGTCGTACGGAACCCCTGATTCGGATCGCGGAATCCCCACCACGAACGCCGGAGCGTGGAGCCACGCCACCCGGACATCACCGCGCTGTCCGTAACCCCCGGCTCCGCGGAACCACCGGGCCACCGGAGCACGGAGCCGTCAGGCCGTGGCCTGCGGCCCTAGGTCCGCCGTCCGCGGTCCCGTACGCAAGACGAAAGGAACCACCGTGCGCGTCGCCGTCCTCGACGACTACCAGCAGGCCGCCCACCACTTCGCCGACTGGCAGAGCCTCGACGCCGAAGTCACCTTCCTCCACGAGCACATCGACAACACCGACGCCCTCGCCGAGGCCCTTCGCGGCCACGACGTCGTCGTCGCGATGCGCGAGCGCACGCCCTTCACCGCCGAGCGCTTCGAACGCCTCCCCGACCTGCGCCTCCTGGTGACCACCGGCATGGCCAACGCCGCCATCGACGTCGCCGCCGCCGAGCGCCACGGGGTGACCGTGTGCGGCACCCAGAGCCCCGCGACCGCCACCCCCGAACTCACCTGGGGCCTGATCCTCTCCCTGCTGCGGCACATCCCCGCCGAGTCCACGGGCGTGCGCGAGGGCCAGTGGCAGCACTCGATAGGGGGCGACCTGTACGGCAGGACCCTGGGAATCGTCGGCCTCGGGCGCCTCGGCTCGCGGGTAGCCACCGTGGGCCGTGCCTTCGGGATGCGCGTACTGGCGTGGAGCAGCAACCTCGAACCGTCCACGGCACGCGAGCGCGGGGCCGAACCGGTCAACAAGCAGACGCTGTTCGCCGAGTCCGACGTCGTCACCGTCCACTACAAGCTCAGCGAGCGCAGCACCGGGCTGATCGGCTGCGAGGAGCTGTCGTGGATGAAGCCCACCGCGTACCTCGTCAACACCTCGCGCGGGCCGCTGATCGACACCGACGCGCTCGTCGACGCACTCGTCGAGGGCCGTATCGCGGGCGCGGGCCTGGACGTCTACGACGTCGAGCCGCTGCCCGCCGACCACCCGCTGCGCACGGCGCCGCGCACGGTCCTCACGCCGCACATCGGCTACGTGACCGAGGAGACCTACCGGATCTTCTACGGGGAGGCCGTCGAGGACATCGCCGCCTGGGCCGAGGGGAACCCGGTGCGCACGCTCGCCCCCTGAGCACCGGGCGGACGCCGGAGCCCGTCCGGCGCGCGTCCCCCGCCGGGCGGTGTGACCCTGGTGTCTACGGACACCCGTGCGTCCACGGACACCGAGCGAAGGGACGGCGGCATGGCGAAGCGAGTGGTGGCGGAGTCCTACGGGGGCCCGGAAGCGCTGTCGCTGATCGACTCCGACGTGCCCGCGCCGGGCCAAGGGGAGGTCACGCTGCGTGCCTTGGCCATCGGCGTGAACCCCCTGGACTACAAGCTCTACAGCGGCGGCATGGGCAAGGACCCCGCCGCGCTCCCCATGCCCGTGGGGCTGGAACTGTCCGGGACGGTGACCGCCGTGGGGCGCGGCTCCGAGGGCCCGGCCGGTCCCCTCTCCGTGGGCGACGAGGTGATGGCCTACCCGGCGCCGGGCGCCTATGCGACGGATCTGACCGTCCCGGCGTCGAGCGTCGTACCGAAGCCGCCTGAGCTGTCATGGGAGGCGGCGGCCGGGCTGCTCCTCACCGGGGCCACGGCCGTGCACGCGCTCACCGTCGTAGACCCCTCGGAGGGCGAGACGCTGCTGATCCACGGCGCCTCGGGCGGCGTCGGCCTGCTCGCCGTGCAGATCGCGGCGGCCTCGGGCGCGAGGGTCGTGGGCACGGCGAGCGAGCGTCATCTGGAGCTGGTCGAGCGCTACGGCGCGACCGCGCTGCCGTACGGGGACGGGCTGCTGAAGCGCGTACGGGAGGCGGCGCCGGACGGCGTGGACGCCGTCGTCGACACCTCCGGCACACGTGAGGCGATCGACGCCTCCCTCGAACTCGTGCCGGACAGGGAGCGCATCGTCTCCATCCTCGCCTTCGACCGCGGCGACACCGGCATCAAGCTGATCGGCGGCGCCCCCAACGCGGACCCGGGCACCCAGATCAGGGCCGGCGCCTGGCGGCGGCTCATCAGGCTGGTGCGCCAGGGCGAGTTGGAGGTACCGGTCTCACGTTCGTACTCCCTGGCCGAGGCCGCCGAGGCCCACCGCTTCCTCGCGGAGGGCCACCCGGGCGGCAAGGTCGTACTGCTTCCCTGACGGGGGCACAGGGGCCGCGTCGGCATAAGGGCCTGGCTTCGGCCTCCGGGTCCGGCGCGGCGCCCGGTTGTCCGCGCGGGTACGGGCACCGAGCGGTACGGGCACGAAGCCGTACCGGCACGGAGCGGTAAGTCCGTGAGTCCGCTCAGTCCGGTAGCCGCTCACGCAGGAACGCGAGGGTGCGCTCCCACGCCAGCCGCGTCGAGTCGGGGTCGTAGGTCCCCAGGTGGTTCTCCTCGTTGGCGAAGGCATGACCGGCCGGATAGCGCTCGATGGTCACCTTCGCGCCGGACTCCGCACGGATGCGGGCGGCGATCTCCTCGGCGCGGGCGGGCGTGGCGTTCTCGTCCAATTCGCCGTAGTGGCCGAGGACATCGGCCCGCACGCCGGAGAAGTCCACTTCGTCGTCGCTCGCCACTCCGTAGTACGGCACGGCCGCGGCGATCCTCTCCCCCGCCTCGGCGGCGAGCGCGAGTACGAAGCCACCGCCCATGCAGAAGCCGACGGCGCCCACGGCGTCGCCCCGTACCGCCTCGTGTGCGAGCAAGTAGTCGACGGCGCCCACGAGTTCACGTACGGCCGTGTTCATCGGCAGCTCCGAGGCGAGCCGTGCCGCGTCGTCGCTGTCGTGCGTGGTGCGACCGCCGTAGAGGTCGGGCGCGAGCGCCACGAACCCGGCGGCGGCGAACTGGTCCGCCACGTCCGCGATCTGGTCGGTGAGTCCCCACCACTCCTGGATGACGACGACTCCCGGGCCGGTGCCGCCCTCGGGCAGGGCGAGATAGCCGTAGATCTCCACGCCGTCGGCGTCGAAGCGCAGGTTCTGGCGCAAGGGTGGTGCGGACAACGGTGGGCCGCCTTTCTGCTCGGTGTGCGCTGGCCGGTGCGGTCTCACAAGGACACGAACGCGTACAGGGACAGGGAGAGGGACAGGGACACGAACGCGTGCGCGGACACATACTCATGCGAGCTTTACGGAAGCCCGCCGGGTCGGTGTGTGCCCTGCGAGACGGCCGATAACCCGCCGAAGCGGAAGATCACGCACGGATGGCGCGGTATGGCCACGCCCGCCCCTGGACTCCACCCCCGGAGCGCACCGGTCAGTGCAGCACCCGAAGCCCCACGGCCCCCGTGACGATCAGCAGCAGACACACCACGCGTGCCACGGTGACGGCGTCCCCCAGCGCCGCCATCCCGTAGACCGCCGTGCCGAGGGCCCCGATCCCGACCCATACGCCGTACGCGGTGCCCAGCGGGATGTGGCCCACCGCGTAAGAGAGCCCGGCCATGCTCGCCGCCAGCGCTCCGACGAAGAGCAGCGACGGCCACAGCCTGTGGAAATTGCCGGACGCCTCCAGCGCACCGGCCCAAACGGTCTCCAGTACGCCCGAGACGACGAGAACCACCCAGGCGAGCCCCATTCGACGCGCTCCACTCCGCTCCACCCGCACCGCCGTGCGGCCGACCACCGATGACATCCGGCAGTCGACCACACGCGGGCGGGAGCGGCGGCGCAGGAACACCCGCGCCGGGCGGCCTCCGTCTCGGGCGCCCCGCGTCGGACGGCCGCGTCGGGCGGCACGGCCCGGTACGGCCGCGTCAGGACGGCCCGGTTCCGAACGGCCGCGTCAGACGCCGATGTCGCCGCCGTCCTTGCGCCAGACGCTGACGACCGCGGGCCGCACATAGGAGCCCGGCCCGTCGGGCCACTGCGACGCGGGCTCCTCCACGCTCGCGCCGTCGATCTCGCCGGGATGCTGTACGGAGACCAGCACCCGGCGGTCCTGGATCAGCGGACCGCAGGTCTCCGCCCCGTTCGGCACCGTCAGGAACTGCCGCACCTCGCCGCGCCGGCTTCCTGCCGTGGTGGCCACGCCGAACAGGCCGTCGTGGAAACCGAGTTGGCCGTCGTCCGTGGCGAGCCACAGATTGCCGTAATCGTCGAAGGCCACATTGTCGGGGCACGAGATGGGGCTGACCTGGTCCTTGGGGAAGCCCCCGAAGTATGTGCCCGGGTCCTCCGGGTCGCCGCACACCAGGAACAGCCGCCACGTGAAGCGCCGCGCCGCCGGGTCGTCGCCATGCTCGGCGAACTCCAGCACATGGCCGTGCTTGTTGTTCTTGCGCGGGTTGGCCTCGTCGGGCCGGGCCTTGCCCGCCGCGCCACGGTCGGTGTTGTTGGTCAGAGCGGCGTAGACGCGTCCGGTGCGCGGGCTCGGCTCGACGTCCTCGGGGCGGTCCATCTTGGTGGCGCCCGCCTTGTCGCCCGCGATGCGGGTGAAGACGTAGACCTCGTCCGCGGTCATGCCCTCCACATGCGACTCGTCGCCCGTCGCGAGCGGAATCCACTCGCCGCGTCCGTCGAACTCGTGGTCTCCGGCGGGAAGTTCGCCCGAACCGTCGATCTCCCCCTCCGGGCTGTCGCCGGTCAGCTTCGCGACGTAAAGCGTCCCGTGGTCGAGCAGGCTCATGTTGTGTTCGTGGTCGGCCCGGCTGCCGCCGCGCCGCATCCGCTTCGACGACACGAACTTGTAGAGGTACTCGAAGCGTTCGTCGTCGCCCATGTAGACGACGGGGCGGCCGTCGCCCGTCAGCCTCGGCTGCGCGGCCTCGTGCTTGAAGCGGCCCAGCGCGGTGCGCTTACGGGGCGCCGACTCCGGGTCGTACGGGTCGAGTTCGACGACCCAGCCGAAGCGGTGCGGCTCATAGGGCTCCTTCACGACGTCGAAACGGTCGTCGAAGCGCTCCCATTTGCGTTCGGTCTCCGTGCCCTTGAGGGCGTAGCGCTCCAGCCGCTTGCGGTGCTCGTCGTCCTTCACCTTCGCGGTGTTGGCGAAGTACTGGTCGATGTTCTCCTCGCCGTGCAGCGTCGTGCCCCAAGGAGTGGTGCCGCCCGAGCAGTTGTTGAGGGTGCCGAGCACCTTGCGGCCCTCGGGGTCCTCGGACGTACGGAGCCACTTGCTGCCCGCCGCGGGGCCCGTGACCTCGAATGCCGTGGTGGCGGTGACGCGGCGGTTGAGCCGGTGCCGGGGCACGGCCTTGAGCGCGCCCGTGCCTTTCTCGCCCTCGACGACCACGACGGACAGGCCGTGCGCCGCCCAGCCGATCTCGGCCTGCTCACGGGTCGGGTCGTCCGCGTCGTACCCGGCGAACATCAGGTTCTCGTCGGTGTATTCGTGGTTCGCGACCAGCAACTGCCGCTTGCCGCCGCCTTCCTGGGCTTCCTTCTCGTCCAGCGGAAGGAGCGAGAGGAAGTCGTTGTTGTAGCCGAACTGCCCCTTCTGCGCCTTCGCCGACTGCTTCTTGGGATCGAAGTCCGGCGCACCGCGCAGGATCGGTTCGCCCCACCGGATCACGATGTTCTGCCCGTAGCCCTCGGGCACGGTCACCTTGTCGTCCGTGTTGGGCTCCACGGGCGTGAAGCGCAGCCCCTTCGCGGGCTTGCCCTTCGCCGCGTCCGCGTCGCCCGCCGAGAGCGCGCCCGCGGAACCGGCGCTGCACGCCCCCGTCGCGGTGGCGGCGGCAGCGACCCCCGCGACCGCCCCGGCACGCAGCACGGACCGGCGCGAGAGGACGCGGGCGATGACGTCACCCACGTACTCGTTGCCGCTGGTGTTGGGCGCCTCGTGGAAGCAGGCGTCACCACAGCGGTAACGGCAGGTCATCGCCGACCTGCCGCCCGGGTGCGAACCGAGCACCGTCAGCAGCTTGCGCATGGTCTCCTCCGGATCTCCGTACGTACGGCCGCGCGCCGACGCTATGGGCGCGGCGCCGCGAGAAGACGACACCGGGCTGAACCGGAGGTGAACCTCGGTTCGCCAGGCGGCCCGGCGACGGGTACCCGAGGCACGCGGTCGTACGAGTCAGGGGCCCGGCGGGCAACGGCCGCCCCGCGCTACGGGCGCGGCCACGGCGCCCGGCGGCACACGCGACTCAGCACGGCTTCTCGGCGCACTGAGCCGGGTGGATCCGGTCGATCCGGTGGTCCAGCCACTCCCCGCAGGCCCACGACAGCATCAGCAGCGTCAGCACCACCACCGCGCCCTTCACCACGCGACGCTGCCCCTGTCCGCCACGGGCCCGCAGCACGGCACGTGCGAGGGACCAGGTCAGCAGGGTGAGCAGGGGGAACCCGAAGAGCATGCCGGGCAGTTCGATGTACAGCAGGCTGAAGTCGACCGGGTTCTCGACGCCCAGGTCCAGCCCGGGAGCCGCGCCGTTCAGCCACACCCCGAAACCGGTCGCAGCCGCGAGAGCCGCGATCAGGCACCCGGCCGCCGCTACGGCCGTCCCCTCCCGCTCTTCACGCTCTTCACGCTCTCCACTCGGTTCCATGACGGAACGGACGCCGTTCGCCGCCCCGGCAGTTCCCCGGGTGCGGCCGACGTCACACCCCACGAGTACGCCGCTCGGCACACCGCACCTCAGCGCCGCCGCCGCGGCACACCGCACCTCAGCGCCGCCGCCGCGGCACGGCGGGCTTCGCCGGTGCCTTCGCGCGCACCATCAGCGTGCCGACGTTCTCCGGTTCCGGTGCGGGCAGCACAGACGCCTCGATCTCCGTGAGTCCGCTGCGCTTCAGCAGGTCCCGCCACATCTCCGGCGAGTACGACCAGCGCAGCACCGGGAGCCTGCGTCCGCTGAGGCCGTTGCCGTACATCGCCTGCGGACCGTAGAAGCCCTCGATGGGCTCGGCCTGCGAAAGCGCCAGCACGCCACCGGGGTTGAGTCTGCGGCCGATCAGCGGCACGAGTCTCTCCGGGTCGGTGAACCACACCGCGCCCCAGCGCGAGTAGACCGCGTCATAGGTGGTGGACGTGTCCGCGAGGTACTCGCACGCCTCGGCGTTGACGAAGGACAGCCCGGGTGTGCCCTCCCACCACAGCCGGGCGCGGGCGGTCTGCGCGGGCGACAGGTCCAGTGCCGTCACCTCGACGCCGGTACGTGCGAGCCAGACCGCCTCCCTCCCCTCTGCGGACCCCAACTCCAGCGCGGTACGCGGCCGTCCGAGAAAGTCGGCCCCCGGCCCGTGGCCCGGGTACTGCGTCCACTCGAAGGAGTCGACGACGGGCGCGGGCGGCATCCCGTCCCCGCTGTGCGGCTTGTACGTGTCCCAGTACTCGGGGAGGCTCTTCGACGTGAGAGGCATGCGCTTCCTCGCAGGGTGCGGGGCGAAATGTCACCTGCCCCGTGACCGTAGGCCGACCGCCGCCGCCAGGGGGCGGGACGCGACGGCTTCACCCGAACGTGCTGCGGGGCGCCGGAGGGTGCCGACGGGTGCCGCGACGGGTGCCGGAGCTGCGGAACGCCGTCGCAGCGGCGCCCCGCTGCGAACTGCCCGCCCGGCTGGGCGGGTTCGGTCGCGCCTTCCGCCTGACCCCTCTGTCCCGGGGAGAACCTGAGCGTCGGTCCCGAGGGAGAACATGTGGCTGTGCGGTCCGTCCGCCCGCACCGTCCACCCGTACGAGTACGACCCCGAAGGAAGGCAGCGAGACCCCGTGAGCACATTCGACTCTCCCGTCCCCCGCTTCCATCTCGCCATGCCCGTCGACGACTTGGAAGCCGCGCGGCACTTCTACGGCGAGGTGCTCGGCTTGGAGCAGGGGCGCAGCGCGGAGACGTGGACGGACTGGAATCTGCACGGGCACCAGTTCGTCACGCATCTCGCACCCGGCCGCGCCGATGGCGGCGCGAGCAATCCCGTCGACGGGCACGACGTTCCCGTGCCGCACTTCGGGCTCATCCTGGCGGTGCCCGAGTTCCACAGGCTGGCGGAGCGGCTGCGGGCCGCGGGCACCGAGTTCGTGATCGAGCCGTATGTACGGTTCGAGGGGCAGCCGGGGGAGCAGTGGACGATGTTCCTGCGCGATCCGGCTGGAAACGCGCTGGAGTTCAAGGCGTTCGCCGACGACTCGCAGGTGTTCGCCACCGACTGAGGCGCCACTGCCTGCCGTATGCGTCGGCCACCGGCTCGGAGAGGACGAGAGACACCTTCCGGCATGCTCCGTTCTTGCTCCGGAGTAGCCCATTCCTGAAAGGGAGGCACCTGAAGGTCCTGCGGGAGCGCCGACCGTGGAACAGCTTGCCCAAGCGCTCGACGCCGCTTCCTCCGAGACGCCCTCCGCGCAAGGCGTTCGGGCAGTCGAGCGGTGAGACCGGCAACTGACGTGCCGGGCGCGGCAGTCGGCGCCCCGGTGCACGGCGAAGGCCCCGGCACAGGCGCACGTCGCGCGCCGTACCGGGGCCCGTTGTCGCAGGCGGTCGGCCAGTTCAGCCGACGATGCCGGAGGCGCCCTCCACGGCGGGCATACCGGCGTTGATCGTGCCGTTGAGGCCGCCAAGGCCGGGGACGCCGCTGTTCACGCTGGCGGCGACACCGCCCGGGCCGGGGGTGACGTCGACGCTGGCCAGGCCGCCGGGGAGCGAGGCGCCCACGCCGCCGGAGACGCCGTCGAGTTCGGCGTCGGAGATCTCGGCGGTCTCGATCTGAGGTGCCATGTCACGCATGAGAAGTTCCAATCAACGAGCGGGGGACGTGATGCCGGTGGTGCCTGAACGAGTGTCCGGGAGTACCGGCAGTCGTGGGATCAGACCATCTCTGCGGAGCGCCCTGCCACTTGTCACACCCGTCTCCCTCATCATCCTCACGTGATCTTCTGATTCGTTACCGATCTCTGCGTCAACAGGCCGTCTTCGAAGGTGACTTGGAAGACTTCGCATGGAATTACGGGCACGCCGGACAACACGGCGACGACGGAAACCCGATCCGCGGGGCACGCCGCGCGGAAACACGACCGATGAGATCCGACCGGCGGAACACGACAAGCGGAACGCGGCAGAGCCCCGGCTCGTGTGCAATCGCACTCAGGCGTCGCACACGGGCCGGGGCCCTGGAAGCGAAGGTACTCAGCCGACGAGGCCGGTGACGCTGCTCACGCCGGGGAGGCTGCTGCTCAGGGCGGGGGCCGAGCCGCTGACGCTGCCCGAGACGCCGCCGACGCCGTCGATGCCGCCGGCCACGTTGCCGGCCACGCCGTCCAGGCCGGCGGAGAGGTCGCCGCCCAGGCCGGCGCTCACGCCGCCCGACACGTTGTCGAGGTCGGCGTCCGAGATCTCGGCGGTCTCGATCTGAGGCGTCATGTCACGCATGCGAAGTTCCAATCAACGAGCGGGAAGTTGACCCCCAAGGGACAACATTGGAGGTCGGAAGATCAGAACATCTCGCCGGGCGGCCCTGCCACTCCAGGAAACCTTCTCCTTCTGATCCTCACCTCATCTTTCGATTTGCGAAGTCCGTCAGCGACCGTCACGGAACCGTCCGTCGGTCCCGGTGCCGACCGGTGCGCCCCGCTCTCCGCAAGCACGCGAGGACAACCAAGCGGACCGCGATATTCCGCTGTATGCAGGGGAGTTGGCGTCGGCGAGCGAGACCGCGGTGCCCCCGCCGGGCCCTGTCCCTTACGTCCGCTCCCGCACCCGCGGACCCTTTCGGGCGGCCAGACGGCATGCATCCGCGTGCGACACCGTGAAGATCTCGTGTGCGCGCTCTGCACCCCGGATCCACTCCCGAGACCGCCGCCGGGACCGTGCCGACACCCGCCGTGCCCGCACCGTTCAGCTCAACGCACGTACGGCTCACGGAAGTTCAGCTTCGCTGAGCGCGGCTCAGGGCCTCGCTCGGCACTGCCGTGCCCTCGGCTCAGCCCCGGGCGCCGGACCGGCCGCCGCCGATACGGATCTTCGCCCAGAGCTGCTTATGGTCCGAATGCTCCGAGAAACCGAGGCTGTTGGACTCCACGCGCACCGACGGCGACACGAAGATGTAGTCGATCTTCCCCTTGCTGTGCGTGGGTTCGCCGGAGCGGCAGGGCGCATACCGGGTGCGCGGCAGCTCCGCCGCGCGGCGCTCGGGCTTCATCGCGTCCGTGCACGGGCTCCCCGCCTCCTTGAAGGCGCCGCGCGCTCCATTGCCGTAGTCGCGGTCGTAGAGGCGGTCCAGAACACCGGAGAGCGGAAGGTCGTTGATGTCCCCGCCGAGGAGGACGGTGTATCCGTCGTAGCGGTCGGTGAGCACTCGCTGCACCTTCGCGACCTCGCGCTCGCGGCTCGCCAGATACTTGCCCTCACCGGGCGTCAGATGGGCCGAGCAGACGACGAGTTTGCGGGGTTCGGAGCGCGCACAGACCATTTCGCGGTACTCGTCGCCGTCGGTGGAGCCGAGCTGGTGCACGTCGGTGTCGTTCTCGGAGAAGCCGAGGCCGTCGCGGAAGACGATCGTGTTGCCGAAGTCGGTGGGGTGGTGGCAGCGCGCCGGGGTCCCGCGGTTCCTCTCCAGGTTCCTCACGGGACTGAACAGCACGGTGTAGCCCGGCAGCCGGTCCTCCAGCCGCTCGTCCCAGTCGCGGCAGCTCTCCTGCATCGCGACGAACAGCGGCTTGCGGTCCTTCACGTCCTCGGCGAAGGCGTCGGGGGCCTCGTTGTGCTTCCCGCCGTGCTCGGTCGTACCGCCGGCCATGTTGAACTGCCCGACGACATACGAGCCACGCGCCGACTGCACTGGCCTGGTCCCGGAGTCCGAACCGGCGAGCAGCAGGCCGCCGCCCACGAGGGCTGCAGCCGCCACCAGACCGGAGAGCGGAGCGATCACGCGACGGATGGCGCCTCCATGGTCCCGGTCCCGTTATGCGGTCTGTGGCTTGTGCCTTGTGCCTTGTGACTCGTGCCTTGTGACTTGTGATCGGCGGTGCGCGACCGCGGTGCGTGATCCCGGCACGTGATCCGTGGCGGTGATCGAAGCAGCACCGCGTGCGAGCGGTACGCGGGCAAGCATGCAAAGCCGCGCCAGGGGCGTCAACAGACCGCCCGCGTATCCGGGTGCCGCGGAGCCCCGTACCGGGGCGTACCGGACGGCCCGACGGACCGCGCACCCGCCGCGTGCCCGACCGCGTTCCGCCCGTCACACACCGTTATCGGAAGGAAGGCGGCCCCCTCGGACAGTTAGGATTTCGAGCATGGCGGCCACTGGATCAGAGCAGACGGGATCGAAGGCGTACTACGTCACGACCCCCATTTACTACGTGAACGACGCTCCCCACCTGGGCCACGCCTATACGACCGTCGCAGGCGACGTGCTCACGCGCTGGCACCGTCAGCGCGGCGAGAAGGTGTGGTACCTCACCGGCACGGACGAGCACGGTCAGAAGATCATGCGCACCGCCGAAGCCAACGGCGTCTCCCCTCAGGAGTGGTGCGACAAGCTCGTCGAGGAGGCTTGGAAGCCCCTCTGGGAGCATCTCGACATCCACAACGACGACTTCATCCGTACGACGGAGAAGCGGCACACCGAACGCGTCCGCGAGTTCGTCCAGGACCTCTACGACAAGGGCGAGATCTACCAGGGCGGCTACGAGGGCCCGTACTGCGTGGGCTGCGAGGAGTACAAGACCTACGGCGAACTCCTCGAAGGTGAGGGGGAGTTCGAGGGTCAGAAGCTGTGCCCCATCCACCGCACGCCGGTCGAGATGCTCCAGGAGGAGAACTACTTCTTCAAGCTCTCCGAGTACGGCCCGAAGCTGCTGGAGCACTACGAGCAGCACCCGGAGTTCATCCAGCCCGAGTCCGCGCGGAACGAGATCGTGAACTTCGTGCGGCAGGGCCTGGAGGACCTGTCGATCTCACGCTCGACCTTCGACTGGGGCGTCAAGGTGCCCTGGGACGACAAGCACGTGATCTACGTATGGATCGACGCGCTGCTCAACTACGCCACGGCAGTGGGATACGGCGCCGACCAGGAACGCTTCGAGCGCACCTTCCCCGCCGACGTCCACCTCGTGGGCAAGGACATCCTCCGCTTCCACACGGTGATCTGGCCGGCGATGCTGATGGCCAACGGCCTGCCGCTGCCAGGCAAGATCGTCGCCAACGGCTGGCTGATGGTCGGCGGCGAGAAGATGTCCAAGTCGAACCTGACGGGCATCTCCCCGCAGCAGCTCACCGAGCACTTCGGAGTCGACGCGTACCGCTGGTACTTCATGCGCGCCATCGCCTTCGGCCAGGACGGCTCGTTCTCCTGGGAGGACTTCTCCGCCCGCTACACCAGCGAACTGGCCAACGACTACGGCAACTTGGCGTCCCGCCTCGCCGCGATGGTCGGCAAGTACTTCGGCGGCACGCTCCCGGAGGCGACTGCGGCGGGCGACGCGGAACAGGCCGTCGCGGACGGGCTGGCACAGGCCGTCGCCAAGGCGGACGAACGCATCGGCGACGAACTGGACTTCGCGGGCGGCATCGCGGCCGTCTTCGACTTCGTCAAGCAGGTCAACGGCTATCTGACGGAACAGGAACCCTGGAAGGTCGCCAAGGACAAGTCCGACGAGGCCCAGGTCCGCCTGGCGACGATCCTCTACACGGCGGCTGAGTCACTGCGCGCCTGCGCGGTCCTGCTGAACCCGGTGATGCCGGAGTCGTCGGCCAAGCTGTGGGACTCCCTCGGCGCGGAGCCGCACCTCGGGCCGCTCACCGACCAGCGGGTGTCCGACACGGGCCGCTGGGGCCAGCTCCCTGCGGGCGCCACGGTCACCAAGGGCGGGGCGCTCTTCCCGCGCCTGGAGGAGACGAAGTAGCGACGCGCTACGCCTGTCGCTGAGGCCCGGGACCGGCGCGGTCCCGGGCCTCTCGTGTACCCCGGCCTTTCGTGTACCCGGGCCTCCCGTGTTCGCGGACCCAGGGGCGCCTGGTCCTCCGAACGGTCCCGTCCGGCCCGAGGTCGCCGGAGGCCGGGACACCGGTCTCGCCGACGAACCCCTCGCCGACCGACCTCGCCGACCGACCCCGAACTCCTTCACACCTCGCGGACGGCGCGTCAGCCGTCGAAGTCGACCTCCACCGCCTCCGTCAGCGGATGGGACTGGCAGGCCAGCACATAGCCGGCCTCCAACTCGTCCGCCTCCAGCGCATAGTTGCGGTCCATCCGCACCTCGCCGGAGACCAGCCGGACCCGGCAGGTGCCGCAGACGCCGCCCTTGCAGGCGAACGGGGCGTCCGCGCGGTGGCGCAGGACCGTCTCCAGCACCGACTCGCCGTCGTCCATCGGCCAGCAGCCCGAGCGGCCGTCGAGGTTGGCCGTCACGGAGGCGGAACGCGCACCGCCCGCATCCGCCGCCGGCCCGGACCCGGAAGCCGTGGACCTTGAAGACGCCGTGGACGCCGCGGGGGCCTCCGTCACATGGAAGATCTCCTGATGGATGCGGCCGCGCGGCACTCCGAGGCCGCGCAGCGCCCTCGACGCCCCCTCGACCAGGCCGAGGGGCCCGCACAGATACCAGCCGTCGACGTCCTCGGCCGGCAGCAGCGAAGGCAGCAGGGCGCTCAGCCGCTCCTCGTCGAGACGGCCGCTCGGCAGTCCGCTCTGCTGCTCCTCACGGGAGAGCGCCGTAACGAGCTGAAAGCGGTCGGGATAGCGGTCCTTGAGGTCGGCGACCTCCTCCAGGAACATCGTCGACGCCGTCGACCGGTCGCTGCGTATGAGACAGAAGCGCGCCTGCGGCTCACGGGCGAGCAACGTGGCGGCGATCGAGAGCACCGGCGTGATGCCGCTGCCGCCCACGACGGCTGCGAAGCGGCCGGGCCGTGGTTCGAGCACGAAGCGGCCGGTGGGCGGGAGCACGTCGACGGTGTCGCCGGGCCGCAGCTCCTTCACCGCGTAGCTGGAGAAGTCGCCGCCCTCGACGCCCCTTATCCCGATGCGCAGTTCGGACGGCTCGTCGCATGCGGGCGCACAGAGCGAGTACGTACGCCGGACCTCGGTGCTCGCCGTGAGGGCGTCGGCCCCGGGACGGTGGCGGCGCAAGGCGATGTGCTGGCCAGGGGAGTAGCCGTAGAGGGGACGCAGCTCGGGCGGTACGGCGAAGGTGAGGGCGACGGAGTCGTCGGTGAGCCGGTCCACGGCCGTGACGCGCAGCGGATGGAAGGTGCTCACGGCGCCCTCACACCTCCTTGAAGTGGTCGAACGGCTCCCGGCAGGTCTCGCAGCGGCGCAGCGCCTTGCACGCGGTGGACGAGAAGCGGCTGAGCAGCGTCGTCTCCGTGGAACCGCAGTGAGGGCAGCGGATCGCCAGCGTCAGCGGAACCGGCCCGCTGCCCGCGGCGCCGCCCGCCGCCGCTCCGCCCGGAGCGTTCGCCCCCGGGCGCGGGGGAGCGATGCCGTGTGCGGCGAGCTTGCGGCGGCCCTCGTCGGAGATGTCGTCAGTGCTCCACGGCGGCGCGAGTACGACTCGGACCGTGACCTGGGGGACGCCGTGTTCCGTCAGCACCCGCTCGATGTCGGCGCTCATGGCCTCGACGGCCGGGCAGCCCGTGTAGGTGGGGGTCAGCTCCACCTCTACGGGGCCTTGCGGCGCCGACTCGAACACGCGGCGCAGTACGCCCAGTTCGGCCAGGGTGACGACGGGAAGCTCCGGGTCCGGGACCGAACCCGCCCATTCCTCCAGCTCGCGCCGGCGCCGCTCGGCCGTACGGGCTTCGGCCGCGGCCTCGGTGCGGGTCACCATGACGCCCCCGGGTGGCTGCGGTGCAGGTGCTGCATCTCGGCGAGCATCCGGCCGAAGGGCTCCGTATGCACACCCTGGCGGCCCCCTCCGGCGGACCATCCGCCCTGGGCACGGGAGCCCTGGGAGGTCTGCGAAGCCCCCCACTGCTGCGGCCCTTCGGGCACGGTCAGCGTGGCCCGCTCGAACACCTTGGTGATCCGCTCGGTCCAACTCGCTTCCAGCGCACGCCAGTCGACACCGCCGACCGGTCCCTGCCCCGGGTCCTCCAGGGGCTCGAAGAGTTCGCCCGTGAACCGCCACAGCGAGTCCACCGCACGCTGCGCCCGCTCATGGCTCTCCTCGGTGCCGTCGCCGAGGCGCAGCGTCCAGTGCTCGGCGTGGTCCCGGTGATACTCCGCTTCCTTGACCGCCTTCGCCGCCAACGGCTGCCCCAGCGCCCCCAGTTGGCGGAACAGCAGCTCCTGCCAGGCGGAGAAGTAGAACTGCCGGATCATCGTGTGCGCGAAGTCGCCGTTGGGCTGCTCGGCCAACTGGCAGTTGCGGAACGCCCGTTCCTCCCGGAGGAAGGCCAGCTCGTCCTCGTCGCCGAGTCCGGCGTAGAGCGTACGAGCCTGGCCCAGAAGGTCCAGGGCGATATTGGCCAGTGCCAGCTCCTCCTCCAGGACGGGAGCGTTTCCGGCCCACTCCCCCAGGCGGTGGGAGAGCACGAGGGCGTCGTCCGCGAGGGCCAGCAGGGGATCGCAGAGCACGGCATCGTTCGGGCGCCCGTGCGCCGTGCCGTCGTCCATGCGGGAGGGCCCGCCCGTACCGGGCACGGACTCGTCGGCTCGAGTCACAGGTTCCGCACCCCTTCGGGCACTTCGTAGAACGTCGGGTGCCGATACGGCTTGTCGGCGGACGGGCCGAAGAACGGGTCCTTCTCGTCCGGCGACGACGCGGTGATCTGGTGCGAGGGAACGACCCACACCGAGACGCCCTCGGAGCGCCGCGTATACAGATCGCGTGCGTTGCGCAGGGCCATCTCGGCGTCCGGTGCGTGCAGGCTTCCGGCGTGCGTATGCGACAGGCCGCGCCTGCTGCGTACGAACACCTCCCAAAGGGGCCAGTCGCCGCTCATCACGCGCTCACCGCCGTCTCCGCATGTGCTGGTCCGGCCGCGGCGGGGCCCGCAGCCGAGTGCTTCGCCGCATACGCTGCCGCCGCGTCCCGCACCCAGGCGCCCTCCTCATGGGCACGGCGGCGGCGGCTTATCCGCTCCTCGTTGCAGGGGCCGTTGCCCTTCAGCACCTGGCGGAACTCCTCCCAGTCGATGGTTCCGAAGTCCCAGTGCCCCCGCGCCTCATTCCACCGCAGCTCGGGGTCGGGGAGCGTGAGTCCGAGGGCCTCGGCCTGCGGGACGCAGATGTCCACGAACCGCTGCCGCAGCTCGTCGTTCGAATGGCGCTTGATCTTCCACTCCATGGAGCGGGCGCTGTGCGCGGACTCGTCGTCCGGCGGCCCGAACATCATCAACGAGGGCCACCACCAGCGGTCGACGGCGTCCTGCGCCATCGCGTGCTGTGCCTCGGTGCCGCGGCTGAGCGCCAGCAGCAGCTCGAAGCCCTGCCTCTGGTGGAAAGACTCCTCCTTGCAGATGCGGATCATCGCCCGTGCGTACGGACCGTAGGAACAGCGGCACAGCGGCACCTGGTTGGTGATGGCGGCGCCGTCGACGAGCCAGCCGATCGCGCCGACGTCGGCCCAGGTGAGCGTCGGATAGTTGAAGATCGAGGAGTACTTCTGGCGGCCGGAGTGCAGCTTGTCGAGCAGCTCCTCGCGGCTGGTGCCCAGCGTCTCCGCCGCGCTGTAGAGATAAAGGCCGTGGCCTGCCTCGTCCTGCACCTTCGCCATGAGGATGGCCTTGCGGCGCAGGGAGGGCGCACGGGTGATCCAGTTCGCCTCGGGCTGCATGCCGATGATCTCGGAGTGTGCGTGCTGTGCCATCTGCCGCACGAGAGTCTTGCGGTAGTCGTCCGGCATCCAGTCGCGCGGCTCGATCCGTTCGTCCGCGGCGATCGCGCTGTCGAAGGCCGCGACGGACTCCGCCGGCTCTCCGGCGCCCCGCGCGCCCTCGCCGAGCAGCACCGATGTCATCCCGACCCCCTTGACGGCGGCCGAAGCCGCACTCCCAACCGACCGATCGTTCGGTTCAATGGTGAGCCGAGGGCCCACAGGGTGTCAAGGCTCGAATAATCTCTGAGGTCGTATCGGCTGACTTGCCGGGCGACCGACCGGACGCGGGGAGCAGGGGAGGGCATGGAGCCAGAAGAGCAGCAGGCGCCGCAGGGGGAACCGCGGCCGCAGCCGCCGCACGAGCCGGCGCAGCCGCACTACGAGGCGCCCGGCGGACCGCCACACGGGCGGGCGGAAAGCCCGGGAACTGCGGCGCTCCACCACGGAACGGCAAGGGCCCGCCAGGGGACCGCGTCGCTGTCGCGGGCCGGACGCACGATCGTGGCGCTGTCCGCGATGGCCGTCGTACTGGCCGTCGCCGTCCACCTCTCGATGGTCTTCCTGCACGTGGCGCCCGCGAACACGCTCAGCAAGAAGCACGGCCAGGGGATCGACGACTACGTCTACCCCGAGTTCGAGCAGAACTGGAAGCTCTTCGCGCCCAACCCCCTCCAGCAGAACATCGCCGTACACGCACGGGCCCGCGTCGCCAAGGACGACGGCAGCACGGAGACGACCGGCTGGGTCAACCTCTCGAAGATGGACGGCCAGGACATCGACCACAATCTCGCACCCAGCCACATCCAGCAGAACGAGCTGCGCCGCGGCTGGGAGTTCTACCGGGGAGCGCACGACGACAAGGGCAAGCCGCTCGGACTGCGCGGCGAGCTGTCCGAGACGTACATCAAGCGAATAGTGATGCTGCGCTTCGGCCGTGAACTCAACGGAGGCACGGTCGAGCGCATCCAGGTCCGGTCCGCGACGACACCCGTCCGGCCTCCCTCCTGGAGCGACGAGAAGTCCGACGCCAAGACCGAGTACCAGGTGCAGCCCTGGTGGCAGATCGGCAGCGCCGACCTTCCGGGGGGCTGGGACAAGTGACCGAACCGCAGCACGACAGGGACCTGTCCACGCCACCGCCGGCTCCCGCGCCCTCAGCCGCCTCCGGCGCCCCCGTACCTCCCGCGCCCGACCCCTACGAGGGCTTCCTCGCCCGCGCCTTGGCCCGCGTAACCTCCGAGGCCGTCGCCCCGTACCAGACCGCGGTCGTACGGATCGGCTTCGCACTCACCTGGCTTCTCTTCCTGCTGCGGGAGTTCCCGCACCGCCATGAGCTGTACGGGCCCGACGGGCCGTGGAGCTGGAAGCTCGCGGAACGGCTGATCGACTCCAACCACGCCTTCACCGTGCTGATGTGGTCCGACAGCACAGTCTGGTTCGAGTTCGTCTACGTGCTGGCCGTCGCCGCGAGCGTCGCCGTGATCGTCGGCTGGCGGACGCGTACGGCCTCAGTGATCTACATGGTCGGCGTACTGGGGCTTCAGAACCGCAGCGTCTTCATGGGCGACGGCGGGGACAACGTCATCCATCTCATGGCGATGTACGTGATCCTCACCCGCTGCGCCGAGGTCTGGTCCCTCGACGCCCGCCGCCGGCGCAGGAAGGCGGCAGCGGCGGGGAGTCCGGGCGCGGCGGACGGCCCGCCGTCCGCGGGCAGGGACACCACCGGTGCCGTGCTGTGGGTCCTGTTCGGCGCCATCATGCTCGCGTCGACGGTGGGCGGAGCGCTCAGCATCGGCTGGGGCCTGTTCTTCTGGGCGCTGTGGGCCGCACACGCGGTGTGGTGGATGGCGAACCGCTATATGCCCGGCAGCGAGCTGCGCACCGTCTGCGACATGCTCGCCAACCTCGTGCACAACGCGGCGCTGCTCGTGATCGTCGTCGAGGTCTGCCTGATCTACTCGACCGCCGGCTGGTACAAGATCCAGGGGGTCGAGGTGGCAGGACGGCACCGCCGTCTACTACCCGATGAACCTGGACTACTTCTCCCCCTGGCCCGAACTGAGTTCCTTCCTGGCGGGCAGCGGGCTGCTGATCCTGCTGGCGACCTACGGCACGGTCGCGGTCCAAGTGGCGTTCCCCTTCACGCTGTTCAACCGGCGCGTCAAGAACGTGCTGCTCGCCGCGATGATCGCCGAGCATTGCAGCATCGCGGTGCTGCTCGGGCTGCCGTTCTTCTCGATGGCGATGATCGCGGCCGACGCCGTCTTCCTGCCGACGATCGCGCTGATGTGGGTGGGCGACCGGTTCCAGGGCGGCTGGGAGCGGGTGCTGCACCGGCTGCGGCCCGGCCGCGCGCACGGTACGTACGACCATGGCTCGGGCGGTGACAGAGCGGGTTCGGACGGCGGGGCTTCAGGTTCGGGTTCGCAGGTGCCTCAGCAGCGGAGCGGCGGCGGGGTATCCGTACGCTGACGCCATGATCGGCGGAGAGGACACGGGGACGGCTGCGGCGGACCCGGGCGGCGGCGACCCGGGTGACTGCGACCCGGGCGGCGGCGGCCCCGGCGGCAGCGGCACCGGCGGCAGCGGCGCCGACATGGCGCTGCTGCGTCAGTGGCGCGAACTGGCCGGGAACAACGTGCTCCTGGACGGCTTCCATGCTCTGAAACACGCGCTCCGCTTCGAGGCGTCCGTACCGCTGGCGCTCACGGAGGACCGGGACGCCGTGCTCGCGCTCTCGGGCGAGCTGGCCCCCGATCTGACGGAGAGGCTGGACGCGCTGCTGAGCGAGGTGCCGGCGGGCACGCTGCGCGGGCTGGTCCCGCGTCCGCATCCCACGGGGGTCGCTGCCCTCGCCGTACGCGGCGAAGGCGCGGTCGCCGACATGCGTACGGCGCCCGTGGTCGTACTCGACGAGCCGCGTCATCTGGGCAATGTGGGCGCGGTCGTCAGGCTCGCCGCGGGTGCGGGCGCCGCGGGGGTGCTCACCACCGGCACGGTCGACCCATGGCACCCGAGCGTGGTCAGGGCGAGCGCCGGGCTGCACTTCGCGACGCGGGTGCGGCGGTGCGAGCCGGAGGAGCTTCCGCCGGGCCCGCTCTACGCCCTCGATCCGGAAGGCCGGGACCTCCGTGGTCTCGTACTGCCGGACGACGCGCTGCTGGCGTTCGGCTCCGAGCGGCACGGGCTGTCGGACGCGCTGCGCGAACGCGCCGATCGTCTCGTGGCCCTGCCGATGCGTCCGCAGGTCTCCAGCTACAACCTCGCCACCAGCGTCGCGATGACCCTCTACCACTGGATGGCGGGCCGTGCGCCGGAGCCGGAACCGAGCGGTCAGGGTGGGCCGGAGCCGGTCGCGCCATGGCCGTACGGCCCCGCGCGCCGCTGAGCGTCCGTTGCTCGACTTGCTTACGGGAGCGGCCTCCTGGAGCCGGGCCTCCGGAGGTCTCGTGGCAGCACACGGCCTGCGGAGCCGGGCCCCTTCGGTGCCACGGACCTACAGGAGGCCGGGCCTACAGGTACGGGCCGCCGGAGCGGGCGGAGCGTCCCGGCTCCTCGTCGCCGAGGGTGCCGTCCTCGGGCAGCGTGCCCGGAGGCAGCGCCCTGCGCATCTGCTCAAGCTGTGCGCGCGCCGCCATCTGCTGCGCGAAGAGCGCCGTCTGGATGCCGTGGAAGAGACCTTCGAGCCAGCCCACGAGCTGTGCCTGCGCGATGCGCAGCTCGGCGTCGGTGGGGACCGTGTCGTCGGTGAAGGGCAGCGAGAGCCGCTCCAACTCCTCGATCAGCTCGGGAGCGAGGCCGTCCTCCAGCTCCTTGATCGAGCTGGTGTGGATCTCCTTGAGCCGTACGCGGCTCGCCTCGTCCAGCGGAGCCGACTTCACCTCTTCGAGAAGCTGCTTGATCATGCTGCCGATGCGCATGACCTTCGCGGGCTGCTCGACCATGTCCGTGACGGGAACCTCAGCCTGCTCGTCGCCGTCGCCGGCGGCCTTGGAGTCGGCGCTGCCGAGAGCCATGCCGTCCGGTCCCACCACCAGGACGTGCTGGCTCTCCTTCGGCCGTTCGTTGCTCGGCTGTGTCATGCCTCCATTCTGCACTCACGGTCCGGCCACCCGTCCGCCGAGTCCGGTTCATCGGCGGGAAGCGGAGGGGGCGGGGGGACGCCGGGAGATCGCAGGGGCGGTCCGGGAGCGGCCGGCTCGTGACCGGACCGCGTCAGGTGTGCCTCAACCGCAGGGCGATCAGGGCGAGTCCGAGTCCGATCAGCGTCAGTCCGGCGCCGAAGGGCAGCACAGGGGACACCTGGCCCGTGGCGGCGGTCGTGGGAGCGCCCTCCGAGACGGAATCCCCGCCGGGGGATGCGGGTCCGGGCTGTTCGGTCTCGTAGAGGTCCTGGGTGCCGAAGGCCCCGGACATGTCACCGGATACGTCGCCCGGGCCCGCCTCTGAACCCCCGGCTGAGCCCTCGGCCGTGCCCTCGGCCGTGCCCTCGGCGGCATCCGATCCGGAACCGTCGTCCGCGCCGCCCTTCTCGCTGCCGCCGATCCCGTCGTCCTCACGTGGCCCGTCGCCGTCGTGCGCACCCCGGGCGTCCCGTGCCGCCGGGGCGGAGGGGGACGGCCGTAGCTGCACGGCGGCGCGCACAGCCGCAGGCACGGACGTGTGCACGGTCGTACGCGTGGCGGGGTGCACAGCGGGGTGCACTGCGGGGTGCACTGCGGGGTGCACAGCGGTGTGCGAAGTGCCGTGCGTACGGGGCGACTTCGCGTCCGCTCCGTCCGTAGCGCTGATCACGGCCGTGCCCATCGGCCCGTCGTGGCGTGCGTCGTCGCGTGCCTCGGCACCGGGTGCGGCGCCGGTGAGTACGGCGGCCAGCAACGCGGCCACGCACGGCGTCGCCGCGGTCGCGCGGAGTGTACGGGGGTGGGTGGGAACGAGGGTGTGGCGTCTGTGCCGCACGGCAGAGACCCTCCCGTTGCGGATCGTCCAATAATGCAATCAGCGTTACATGGTTGGACAAAACCGGCATCCGGAAGGGTCTGTTCGGCCGTGGCTGGGCGCTAAGGAGTGAGCAGGATCTTTCCCACGTGTGCGCTCTCCTCCATCGCACGGTGGGCGTCCGCGGCACGGCTCATCGGAACGGTGCTGTCGACGACCGGGCGCACCCTGCCGTCGGAGACCAGCGGCCACACATGTTCCTTCACGGCCGCTACGATCGCCGCCTTCTCCGCCGCCGGACGGGCCCGCAGCGAAGTCGCCGTCACGGCGGCCCGCTTGGCCAGCAGCGCGCCGAGGTTCAACTCGCCCTTGCGGCCGCCCTGTAGGCCGATGATCGCGAGACGGCCGTTGACCGCGAGCGCCTTGATGTTCTGCTCCAGGTACTTGGCGCCGATGATGTCGAGGATGACGTCCGCGCCCTGGCCGTCCGTTCCCGCGCGTACGGCCTCCACGAAGTCCTGCTCGCGGTAGTTGATCAGGATGTCCGCGCCCAGTTCCGCACAGCGGTCCAGCTTCTCCTTGCTGCCCGCGGTGACGGCGACCTTCGCGCCGACAGCCTTCGCGAGCTGGATCGCCATGGTGCCGATGCCGCTTCCGCCGCCGTGGATCAGCAGCGTCTCGCCGGGGCGCAGATGCGCCACCATGAAGACGTTCGACCAGATGGTGCTGGTCACTTCGGGAAGCGAAGCGGCCGTCCGCAGGTCGATGCCCTGTGGTACGGGCAGCAGTTGACCGGTGGGGACGGCGACCTGCTCGGCGTAGCCTCCGCCGCCCAGCAGCGCGCAGACCTCGTCGCCCACGGCCCATGTGTTCACGCCGGGACCGAGCGCCGAGATGCGGCCCGAGCATTCGAGGCCGGGGTAGGGGGAGGCGCCGGGCGGCGGATCGTAGAAGCCCTGCCGTTGGAGGATGTCGGCACGGTTGACGGCGCTCGCCGCGACCTCGACCAGCACCTCGCCCTCGCCTGGTTCGGGGACGGGGACCTCGGCCCAGACGAGGGCCTCGGGCCCGCCTGGTTCGGAGACGGTGACCGCGTGCATCGTGGAGTTGGACGTACCCATGGGGCCGACGCTACTCCGAGGGTCCGCCGCTACGGCACCGCCCCGCGCGGTCGTATCACCGGCTCGCCCGTACGCCGGGCCTCGTGCTGTGTGCCCAACTCACGGGCGTACGGGCCGTTTCGGGCAGCGGACGTACGACGGCGCGGGCGGCGCCCGCTGTGCGGTGCGGCCCAACTGTCCATGCTGGGAGGGCGGATGGCGTGCGGTGCCGCGGTGCTCATGCTGCGACGCTCGGGTGCCGCCGCGCTCGGGTGCTGCGGCGCTGCGCGGCCGCCGGTCAGCGGCCGGGACCGCGTTCGTGGCGCCAGAAGCCCACCGTGCCGGGTCCCCCTCGTCCACCGGGCACGCGCGAGCCGCCCCCTCCGCCGGGTCCGCGGAGCCCGCCACCGCCGTCGAGACCGCCGCCGAGTCCGTCCGGCCCCTCGTCGTCCGTACCGTCCGGGTCGCCGAAGGTGCCGCCGCCCCTCGCGCCCGTGTGCGTGGGGTCGGTGCTGCCCAGGGACCCTCCGCCGGAGTCGTTGCGCGAGTTGTCCGCGCCCGCGAGCGTCGCCGCGGAGCGCTGGATCACCACGACGCGGTCCGTGGACTGGAGCGGATCGGCCTGCGGATCGTCGTATCCCAGCAGCCGGTGCCCCCTTACGACCGTGACGACCAGGTCCTTGCACTCCCGGGGCGGACGCCCCGCCTCCGCCTTGGTGACGGGCCGTTCGGTGAGGCTGAGTCCCGAACCCTGCTGGATGAGGTCCTCCATCACCGAACTCGCGTTGGGGCTGAGGACGGAGAGACCGAGGAGACGTCCTGCGGCGCTCGCGCTGGTGATCACGGCGTCGGCCCCGGACTGGCGCAGCAGCGGTACGTTCTCCTCCTCCCGTACGGCGGCGACGATCTTCAGCCGCGGCGGTTGATCTGCCGTGCGGTGAGCGTGACCAGCACCGCCGTGTCGTCGCGCTGCGTGGAGATCACGATCTGCTTCGCCCTGCGGACCTCGGCGCGGGCGAGCACGTCGCTGCGGGTGGCGTCGCCGACGACGCTCACATAGCCCTCGTCGTTGGCGGCCTTCGCGACGTGGTGGTTCGGGTCGACGACCACGATCCGGTCCCGGCGTACGCCTGTGGACAGCAGGGTCTGCGCTGCCGAGCGGCCCTTCGTGCCGAAGCCGACGACGACGGTGTGGTCACGCAACTGGGACCTCCAGCGGGCGAGGCGCCACTGCTCGCGGGTGCGGTCGGTGAGCGCTTCGAGAGTGGTGCCGATGAGGATGATCAGGAAGAGGATGCGCAGCGGCGTCACGAGCAGGATGTTCGCGATGCGTGCGCTGTCGCTCGCGGGTGCGATGTCGCCGTATCCGGTGGTGGAGAGGGTGACGGTCGTGTAGTAGACGGCGTCGAGGAAGGAGACCGTCTCGTCTGCGTTGTCCCGGTAGCCGTCGCGGTCGAGGTAGACGATCAGCACCGTCGTCACCAGGACGAGCAGCGCCGCGAGAAGACGCCGTCCGACCTGGAGTTGGGGGCTGACCTCGGAACGCGGCAGCAGGATGCGGTAGCGGTCGCTGGTCTGGGACACCGCTCTCACCAGGCGAACCAGGGCAGCGGCAGCACCTGTACGTCGGTGCCCGCGCGGACCCCGCCGGGCGGTACGACGGCCAGGGCCGTGGCGGTGGCCACCCCGCGGAGCATCGCGGGGCCGTTGTAGCGCAGGGTCCGGGCACGCGACCTGGTGTCCGCCTCGGCGGTCGAGAACGCGACGGGCACCAGCCGGGTGTCACGGGGATGCCCCTGGACGTCGTCCGTGAGGAGCGCGAACGCCCCGCGCGCCGTGGGCAGTCCGGCGAGCGTGCGGATCAGCGGCGCCGCGAGGGTCACCAGGCCGGAGAGGGCCGCGAGGGGGTTGCCGGGCAGACCCACCAGATGCGGGCCGCCGCCTTCCGCACCGTGGCGGCGCGGCAGGCGGGCCAGCAGCATGGGGTGGCCCGGCCGTACCCGTACGCCCTCGATGAGGAGACGCGCACCGACCCTGGCCAGCGTGGGACGCAGATGGTCGACGGGCCCGCGGGCCGTGCCGCCCGTGGTGACGAGCAGATCGGCGGTGGTCGTGGCCACGGCCTCGTGCAGTGCTTCCGCGTCGTCGCCGAGGCGCCGGGTGACGATCACGTCGGCGCCCAGCTCCGAGAGCCACGGCGCGAGGGCCGGGCCGAGGGCGTCGCGGATACGCCCGTCACGTGGCACGCCGCGATGCAGCAACTCGTCGCCCAGCACGAGGACTTCGGCACGCGGCCGAGCGGCGACGGTCAGCCGGTCGTAGCCCGCGGCGGCGGCGAGGCCCAGCACGGGCGGCGTGACCTGCGTGCCCGCGGGCAGCAGACGGTCTCCCGAACGGCACTCCTGGCCCCGCGGCCGGATGTCCGTACCGGGCTGTGGGCGGTGGGCCGTACGCAGCCGGGTGCCGTCCGTCTCGCCGTACTCGTAGCGCAGCACCGCGCTCGCGCCCGGGGGGATACGGGCGCCCGTGGCGATGGGCACGGCACGGCCGTCGGGCAGCGGGCCCGGCTCGGACGTGGCGCCCGCGAGGACGCCCGCGGACGCGGGGTCTTCGGGAAGCGTCCAGGGGCCGGGGCCGGAGACGGCCCAGCCGTCCATGGCGGAGGTGTCGAAGGACGGCAGGTCCGTGAGGGCGTCGAGCGGGGCGTCGAGGGTGTGGTTCAGCGCCTCGTCGAGGGGGAGGGCGCGGGAGGGGAGGCGGCCCGCGGCCCGTGCGGCGAAGTCACGGGCGTCGGGCCAGGGGACGTCGTGGGCGTGGGACTGCGACGGTTCCTCACGGGCACCGCGGTGGCCGGCGTCGCGGCTCGTGCGGGGCGACAGCCAGTCAGGTGCGGCGAGTTCGTCGTCGCCGTGCTGTACGGACGGGGCGTCGCGGTGGGCGCCGTCGCCTGTCCCCTCACGGCCGGCGGCGGAGGCGCGGGGCCGCGGGGGCTCGCCGCTCTCCGGGGTCCCGGAGGCGCCGTGGCCGCCGCCGGTGCGGCGCATGGCCGCTGCCGCCGAGCCGTTGGCCAGTGCGACGGCCTCGTCGAGTTCGTCGGCGCCGCTCATCGGCCGTCGCCCTGCTCCTCGCCGGGCTGCTCACCGCCCGTGGTCTCCCGGCCGGTCGCCTCCTCGCTCTCTGCGGCCCAACGTGCCGCCAGCCGGGACGCCTTGGCGGCGGCCTCGGCGACCTGCTCGGGGGAGCCGCCCCGCTGGGCGGCAGCGTAACCGACGAGGAACGTCGTCAGCGGCGCGGCGGGACGCGCGACACCGTGTGCGGCGTCCCGCGCCAGGTCGAGGAGTACGGCCGTGTCGACGTCGAGCTGCTCGATGCCGAGTTCGGCCTTCACTGCGGCCATCCATTCGTCCAGCACGGTGTCATGCTCCCTGATACGGGCCCTCGCGGCGGCGACGTCTTCCCAGGTGTCACAGTCGAGCGCATCGGACGCCGTCGTCCGGCCGCCGACTGCGACGTCGATTCGCTGAAGTCTCAGCTCAGGAAGGATCAGCCGCAAGGGGAGGCTCGTGAGGCTTCCGTATTCGGTACGCAGCAGGGCCAGTTCACGGCGCAGCGAATCGGTGCGGTAGGCGGCGAGAAGCGGCTGGTCACGGCCGTCGTTCACGATCGCGCCGTCGAAGTCTGCGTCGTTGTCGAAGGAGTTGTCGAAGGCGCTGTCGGTGGCGGCGTCGGCGTGGGTCTCGTTCGCGTGGTCGTCGGCGGCCTTGCCGCCGTGCGCGCCGGTGCCCCCCTCCGGGCCCGAGCCCGCCGCGTCCAGCAGCGCCCGTACCGTCTCCGGGCGCAGAAACGGCAGATCCGCGGAGAGGACCAGCACCGCGGGAGCGGTGACGGGGCCCAGGCCCGCGTCTAGCGCGGCGAGCGGCCCCGCGCCCGGCGGGTCCTCACGGACCCAGGCGACCGGGCGCCTCGTGGGCCTTCGCGGACCGACGACGACCGTGGTGGACGCGTCGGCGCACACGGACAGCACGCGGTCCAGCAGGGTGCGGGCGCCGACCGTCAGGGACGGCTTGTCCGTGCCGCCGAGGCGCCTGGCGCCGCCGCCCGCGAGGACGACGGCGTCATAGGTACGGGCGCTGCCGTGGGCGTCCTCGTGGGCGTGCGTATGCGCGTGGGCGTCTGAGGTCACGCCCTAGAGCGTACGGAGCAGCACCGCCGGCTGTTCCACGCAGTCCGCGACATGGCGCAGGAAGCCGCCCGCCGTACCGCCGTCGCACACCCTGTGGTCGAAGGTGAAGGAGAGCTGCACGACCCGGCGCACGCTGAGCTGCCCCTCGTGGACCCAGGGCTTCTCGGCGATGCGGCCGACGCCGAGCATCGCCGCCTCGGGGTGGTTGATGATCGGGGTCGAGCCGTCGACGCCGAAGACGCCGTAGTTGTTGAGCGTGAAGGTGCCGCCGGTCATGTCGGACGGCTTGAGATCGCCGGTGCGGGCCGACTCGGTGAGCCGCGCCAGCTCCTCGCCGAGCCCGGCCGTGTCGAGCGTGTGCGCGTCCCGTACGACCGGGACCACCAGCCCCCTGGGGGTCTGCGCTGCGAACCCGAGATGGACCCCGGAGTGGCGCACCACCTCGCGGGCCTCGGTGTCGACCGTCGCGTTCAGCTCGGGGAAGCGTGCGAGCGCGGCCGTGCAGATACGCGCGAGAAGCGCCAGCAGCGAGATCCTGGCGGCGCCGTTCGCCTCCGCGTGTGCGTTCATCGCCCGCCGGGCGGCGAGGAGTTCGGTGGCGTCGGCGTCCACCCAGCAGGTGGCGTCGGGGATCTCGCGGCGGCTGCGGGAGAGCTTGTCGGCGACGGTGCCGCGGAATCCGGTCAGCGGAATGCGCACCTCGGTCCCGCCCTCGGTCCCGGCGCCCGTGACCGGCGGCGCAGCCGTGCTCCCGGAAGCCGGCCGGTCCTCCGGCGCCAGCCCTGCCTTCTCCGTAAGGGAGCGCGCGGCACGCTCGACGTCGGCACGGAGGATCAGGCCGTCCGGGCCGCTGCCGTCGACCGCCCGCAGATCGAGGTCGTGCTCGCGGGCGATGCGCCGCACCAGCGGGGAGATGACGGCGACCGGCCCCTGCTCCGCCGCCCTGGGAGGCGGAGGCGGAGCAGGGGCCGGGGGGACCGGCGCGCCGAAACCGTCGACGGGGCGGGAGCGTCGACGGCGGCCCGCCGGGGCACCGGTGCCGTACCCGACCAGTACGTTGCCCGAACTCTCGGCGGCGGGACGGGAGTTCGCGGGGGCCGCGACGCGAGTGCCGTCGGCTCCGTCCACGGCTCCCTCCACGGCGCTGCCCGCTTCGTCATGGGACGGGGCAGCGGAGCCCGCGTCCTCCTGCGACGCCCCCACGGCCACCGTCAGCAGCGGCGCGCCGACCGGGATCTCCGCGCCCTCCTCGCCGTAGCGGGCGGTGACGACACCGCCGTACGGGCAGGGCACGTCGACGAGCGCCTTGGCCGTCTCGACCTCGACGACGGGCTGGTCCACCGCCACCACGTCGCCCACGGCCACCATCCACCGCACGACCGTCGCCTCGGTCAGCCCCTCTCCCAGGTCGGGGAGTGTGAACTCCCGTACGGAGGCCATCAGTTCACCCCTCCCCCGGCGTCCTGCGCACGCCATTCGCTCTCCCACTGGAGCCTCGACACGGCGTCCAGTACCCGGTCCACGTCGGGCAGATGGTGCCGCTCCAGCATCGGCGGCGGATACGGGATGTCGAAGCCGGAGACCCTCAGCACAGGGGCCTCCAGATAGTGGAAGCAGCGTTCGCTCACCCTCGCGGCGATCTCCGCGCCCGGCCCGGCGAAGCCCGCCGACTCGTGCACCACGACGGCCCGGCCCGTACGGCGCACCGACGCCACGACCGTCTCCTCGTCGAACGGCACCAGCGAACGCAGATCCACCACCTCCAGCTCCAGGCCCTCGTCGCGCGCCGCCGCCTCCGCGGCGTCCATGCAGACCGGCAGGGACGGGCCGTAGGTGATCAGCGTCGCCGAGGTGCCGGGGCGCCGGACGGCCGCGCGGCCGATCTCCGGCACCTCCTCCGGCTGCTCGGGCGACCAGTCCGCCTTCCCCCAGTACAGCCGCTTCGGCTCCAGGAAGATCACGGGGTCGTCGCTCGCGATCGACCGGCGCAGCAGCCCGTACGCGTCGGCGACGGTCGCCGGGGTGACGACGTGCAGTCCGGGCGTGGCCATGTAGTACGCCTCGGAGGAGTCGCTGTGGTGCTCGACGCCGCCGATGCCGCCGCCGTAGGGCACACGGACCGTGAGCGGCATCGGCAGCGACCCGCGAGTGCGGTTGCGCATACGCGAGATGTGCGAGACGAGCTGCTCGAACCCCGGGTAGGCGAAGGCGTCGAACTGCATCTCCACCACGGGCCGCAGCCCGTACATCGCCATGCCCACGGCGGTGCCGAGGATGCCCGCCTCGGCGAGCGGGGTGTCGGTGCAACGGTCCTCGCCGAACTCCTTCGTCAGGCCGTCCGTCACACGGAAGACCCCGCCGAGGGTCCCCACGTCCTCACCGAAGACGTGGACGGACGGATCGGCGGCGAGGGAGTCGCGCAGCGCGCGGTTGAGGGCCTGCGCCATCGTGGACTGTTTGCGTGCCTGCTCCCGTGGCGGCTGCGCGCCGGATTCAACGGAAGTGCCGGTCGCCGTGCTCATTCGCGGCCCCCTCGCTCGTCGTCCTGCTGACGTCCGCCGTGCCGCTGCCCGGCCGCCGGGGTCCCCTCCGCCTCGGCGGCCTGAAGCTCCGCGCGCAGCAGCCCGGCCTGCTCGTGAAGCTGCGCCGTCCGGTGGGCGAAGACGTGGTCGAAGAGATCCATGGGATCCAACTCCGGCTCCTGGTGCATGCGTTCACGCATGTCGCCCGCCATCCGCTCGGCTGCCTCGGCGGCCTCCCGCACGCCGGCTTCGTCCAGCAGCCCGCGGTCCCGCAGCTCACGCTCCATCAGCCTCAGCGGGTCGTGCTCGCGCCAGGACTCCACCTCGGCGGCCTCCCGGTAGCGGGTGGCGTCGTCGGCGTTGGTGTGGGCGTCCAGCCGGTACGTCACGGCCTCCACCAGAGTCGGGCCGCCGCCTCCGCGGGCGCGCTCCACGGCCTCCGAGAGCACGTGGTGCATCGCCGCCGCGTCGTTGCCGTCGACGAGCCGCCCCGGCATGCCGTACCCCACGGCCTTGTGCGCGAGGGAGGGCGCCGCGGTCTGCTTCGCCAGGGGTACGGAGATCGCGAAGCCGTTGTTCTGCACGAGGAAGACCGCCGGGGCCTGCCAGACGGCGGCGAAGTTGAGCGCCTCGTGGAAGTCGCCCTCGCTCGAGCCGCCGTCGCCCACCATGGCGAGGGCCACGACGTCGTCGCCCTTGAGGCGTGCGGCGTGCGCAAGCCCCACCGCGTGCGGAAGCTGCGTGGCCAGCGGGGTGCTCAGGGGCGCGACTCGGCTCGCACGAGGGTCGTAGCCGCTGTGCCAGTCGCCGCGCAGCAGCGACAGCACCTCCACCGGGTCGAGGCCGCGGGCGACGGCCGCGAGCGTGTCCCGGTAGCTGGGGAAGAGCCAGTCCTGCTCGCGCAGGGCGAGCGCCGCGGCGACCTCGGCGGCCTCCTGGCCGGTGGAGGACGGATAGACGGCGAGGCGGCCCTGCTTGGTCAGCGCCGTCGCCTGCTCGTTGAACCTGCGGCCGCGCACGAGCTGTCCGTACAGCTCGCGCAGCAGCTCGCCGTCCAGCTCCGCGCCCGTACCGAGAAGCCGGAACGGTTCCCCGTCGGGCAGCAGGGGAGCGGGGTCGCGGCGGGGTCGCCAGTCCGGGGGCGGTGCGAGGTGGTAGGCACCGGACTGCTCGAGAACCGTCATGGTGAGCACCTCACTCGTGGGGGCTGCGGGTTGTCGGGACCGCCGGGCCCGGGCAGGGCCGGACCGCCGAGTCGTGTCGTCGTATGTCGCCTGGCGTGGTCGCACGTGAGCCCCAGGGCCTGTCCGGGAGCGAGTTCCCGGACAGGCCCCGATGGGCGTGGAGCTCACTGCTGCGCTCCCCTACCGATTGTTCGGTTGTCGGCACAGTTTGGCTACAGGCGGCGAGAGCCTGTGGACAAGTTGAGCGATCGTGCGTTCGATGGGAGCAAGACGTCCAGCGAGGGGAGGCCAGAGGGCATGCCGGACGGACAGATTGCCGAATCGTCCAGCGAACCCGGCGCCCCCGGCGAAGAGGGGGCGGAGACGGCGGAGGGCGCCGCTCCGAGGCCCCTGGACCACCGCCCTCCTGCCCGTCCCCTCGACCCCGTCGACAGGGACATCCTGCGTCTGCTGCGGTCGGACGGCCGCATGTCGGTACGCGCACTGGCCGAACAGGTCCACATCTCCCGCGCCAACGCCTACTCCCGCATCAACCGTCTCGTCGACGACGGCGTCATCCGGGGCTTCAGCGCACGCATCGACGAGGAACGGGCGGGGCAGGGCGCCTCCGCGTACATCACGCTCAAGATCGTCCAGGACTCCTGGCGCAGCGTCCGCGAGAAGCTGCTGCAACTGCCCGGCGCGGCCCATATGGCCCTGGTCAGCGGCGACTTCGACGTACTGCTGCTGGTGCACACCGCGGACAACCAGTCGCTGCGCGACCTGGTGCTCACGCGAATCCACTCCATCCCGGAGGTGATCAGCACCCGCACGCTGCTGGTCTTCGAGGAGACGCATCTCGAACCCGACATCTGACCCCCGCCCCGGGGTCCGCGGGGGCGCATCCGGGAGCGCGCCCGACGGTGTCCGACGGGCGTCCGCGGACTTCCGTACCCGCGTACGGACACGGGCCCGCCCCGCCCGTACTCGGACATGGACACAGGCACGGAAAGAAGCACAGGCCCAGGCCCGGACACACGCTCAGGCCCGGACACACGCTCAGGCCCGGACACGAAAGGCTCCCCCATGACGGACACCCGGCACGCCCCGCGCCGCAAGAGCGCCACCGCCAGGTCCTGGTGGGGCTGGGGCCGTACGGACCAGGCGCTCCCGGACGGCGAGTGCGCCGCCCTCGCCTCGCTGATCCCCGGCCTCCCGGCCGAGCCGCTGCCCGTCCCGGATCTCGGCGGCATCGATCTCGCGCCGCCCCGGATCGCACCGCCCGGCTCACTCGCCCCGCTGTTCTCCCACGACCCGGAGGAACGCGCCGCCCACACCTACGGCAAGGCCTACCGGGACGTCGTACGCGCCCTGCACGGCGATCTGGCCGCCGCCCCCGACCTCGTGGCCTTCCCCCGCACCGAGACGGAGCTGGTGGACCTGCTCGACTGGGCGGCCACGGCGAACGTCGCCGCGATCCCCTTCGGGGGCGGCAGCTCGGTCGTCGGCGGCGTCGAGTACCGCGGCGGCGGCCACGCCGCCGTCCTCTCCCTCGACCTCTCCGCGATGGACCGGGTGCTGGAGGTCGACACCGCGAGCAGGGCCGCCCGTATCCAGGCCGGTGTCCTGGGGCCCGACCTGGAGGAGCAACTACGTGCCCACGGCGGAGGGCTGACGCTGCGGCACTTCCCGCAGAGCTTCGAGTTCTCCACGCTCGGCGGCTGGCTGGCCACCCGCGCGGGCGGCCACTACGCGACGCTGCACACGCACATCGACGACTTCGTGGAGTCGATGCGCGTCGTCACCCCCG
Source organism: Streptomyces marispadix (assembly GCF_022524345.1). Taxonomy (NCBI): domain Bacteria; kingdom Bacillati; phylum Actinomycetota; class Actinomycetes; order Kitasatosporales; family Streptomycetaceae; genus Streptomyces; species Streptomyces marispadix. The sequence goes on from NZ_JAKWJU010000002.1 coordinate 3,218,783, forward strand.
CCGGGACGTCGGAGTCCTGGCGGCTGCCCGGCTCGGGCGCCGGCCCGTCCCCGGACCGGCTCTTCCTCGGCTCCGAGGGGACGCTGGGAGTGATCACCGAGGCGTGGATGCGGCTTCAGGACCGTCCGGTGCACAAGGCGTCGGCCGCCGTCCGCTTCACGGACTTCGCGGCGGCTGCCGAGGCCGTACGGGCGGTCTCCCAGTCCGGGCTGCACCCGGCCAACTGCCGCCTGCTGGACCCGGGCGAGGCCGCACTCTCCGGCGCCGCGCACCACGGGGAGAGCGTGCTGGTGCTGGGCGTGGAGTCGGCGCACCGCCCGGTGGACGGGCAGCTCGCCGAACTGCTCGCGCTGGCCGCCGACTTGGGCGGCAGCGTCCCCGCGCCGAGCGGGCCGGATGCGCCGGATACACCGGCGACGGGCCAGAGCGGTGACGGCAGCGCGGCGGCTGGAAGCGGCGACGCCGTGGGCGCCTGGCGCTCCGCCTTCCTGCGCATGCCCTATGTGCGGGACGGGCTGGCGCGGATGAGCGCGATCACCGAGACGTTCGAGACGGCCTGCACCTGGGACCGCTTCCCGGCCCTCTACGAGGAGGTACGGACCGGCATCGGCGCCGCCGTCGAGGAGATCACCGGCAGCGCGGGGCTCGTCAACTGCCGCCTGACGCACGTCTATCCGGACGGCCCGGCCCCGTACTTCACGGTGATCGCCGCCGGGCGACGAGGCCGGGAGGCGGCCATGTGGGACGAGATCAAGACCGCCGCGATGGAGATCCTCGCCCGGCACGGCGCCACGGTCACCCACCATCACGCCGTCGGCAGGGACCACCGGCCCGGCTACGACCGGCAGCGTCCGGAGCCCTTCGCGCTCGCACTGCGGGCGGCAAAGTCGGCGCTCGACCCGCGTGGCATCCTCAATCCGGGCGTACTCGTCGATCCGCTGCCGGGGCCCACGGGCTGAGCCGTACGGGCGGGTGCGGGCGTCACGTGATCGGCACGGGCGACGGCGGGACGGCGACGGCGAGGTGCCGGACGGTGCCTGCCCCTCCCCGCGGGCGGTTCAGTTGCGCAGGCCCGCGAACGCGGTGCGTACGACGGCCTCCGCGACCTCGTCGCTGGTGGCGGCGCCGCCGCGCCCCGCACGCGAGGGCCGGTACCACTCCACGATGGAGTTGATCATGCCGAAGAGCAGCCTGGTCGCCAGCCGCACGTCGACGTCGGCCCGCAGATCGCCGTCCGCCACGGCCTGCTTCAGCAGCTCCGAGACCCGCTGGTCGAACTCGCGGCGACGGGCCATCGCCCACCGCTCGGTGTCGGTGTTGCCCCGCACACGCAGCAGCAGCGTCACATACGGCAGCTCAGCCATCAGCACCTCGACCGTGCGCCGGGTGACGTGCTCCAGCCGGTCGATCGCTCGGCCCTCGCGGGCACGGGGCTCGTCGAGGACGCCGAAGAGCCCGCTGAGCGCGCGGCTTATGGCCCGGCGCAGCAGCTCCTCCTTGCCCCTTACGTGGTGGTAGATCGACGACTTGGAGATGCCGGCGGCCTGAGACAGATGCTCCATCGACGTGCCGTCGTAACCGCGCTCGATGAACACCTCCACGGCCACTTTCAGCAGCGAATCTGGCGTGTAGGTGTCGCGCTTGACCGGCATGCGGCCGATGCTATCGGCGTTTTCCACAGGCTCACCGTCCCCCTTGCACCGACCGATCGTTCGGTAGCAGTATCTACCTGTCGCCGCGCTGACGACAGCCCGCGCAGCCGTGCGGGACCGCACAGCTTCCCAGATCGTGCAGTGGTACGGGGCCGCACGTCCGGCGCCCGCCCGGGCATCGGGCCGGGCGGGCCGGGCAGGGCGGGACAGCGCGGCGCGGCACAGCGTCAGCAAGCCACCATGCCCAGCCCGACGAGGAGTTGGTCTTCCGTGACCGCACCAGTGACCCCGTCCGCGAGCACGTCAGCGACATCGTCCGCGAGCACGCAGGGGCCGGCCGGGGAGGCCGCGCTCCCCGTGGCCCGGCTGATCGAGAGGCATCGGCCCACGCTCGACCGTGCGCTTGAGGCGATCCGCACCCGGGAGTACTGGTCGCCCCACCCCGAGCACCCCAAGGCGTACGGGGAGGATTCGGGCATCGCCGGTTCGCTGAGCGCCGGGCAGGGCCAGGCCGCCTTCGACGCGCTGCGCGGCAGCCGGTTCGAGATCGAGGGCCAGCCGGGCGCCGCGGGCCCCAGCGGCGGCTGGACGGCGACCGAAGTCTCGCCGTACGGCCTGGAGTTGGGCATCGAGTATCCGCGCCCCGACATCGATGTGCTGCTGCCCGAGATGCGCAAGGCGATGCCCGCGTGGCGCGAGGCGGGGCCCGAGGCGAGGGCGGCGGTGTGCCTGGAGATCCTGGCCCGTATCAGCGCCCGTACGCATGAGTTCGCCCACGCGGTGATGCACACCAGCGGGCAGGCGTTCATGATGGCGTTCCAGGCCGGTGGCCCGCATGCGCAGGACCGCGGGATGGAGGCCGTGGCCTACGCCTTCGCGGAGCAGGTGCGCACCCCGGAGGCCGCCGACTGGTCCAAGCCGCAGGGCAAGCGCGATCCGCTGGAGCTGGGCAAGCGGTTCACGGCGGTCGGCCGCGGCGTATCGCTGCTGATCGGCTGCAACACCTTCCCGACGTGGAACGGCTATCCGGGCTTCTTCGCCTCCCTCGCCACCGGCAATCCGGTGCTGGTCAAGCCCCATCCGCGTGCGGTGCTGCCGCTGGCGCTGACGGTGCGCATCGCCCGTGAGGTGCTGACGGAGGCGGGCTTCGAGGCGAATCTCGTCGCGCTGGCCGCCGAGCGCGAAGGCGAGGGCATCGCGAAGGAGCTGGCCGTACGCCCGGAGATCCGCATCATCGACTACACGGGCTCCACGGCCTTCGGCGACTGGCTGGAGAGCAACGCCCGCCAGGCCCGCGTCTTCACGGAGAAGGCGGGGGTCAACACCGTGATCGTCGACTCGACGGACGATTACAAGGGCATGCTCGGCAATCTCGCCTTCTCGCTGTCGCTCTACAGCGGCCAGATGTGCACCACCCCGCAGAATCTGCTGATCCCAAGGAACGGCATCAGCACGGACGCGGGGAGAGAAGTCCTACGACGAGGTGGTCGCCGATCTGGCCACCGCCGTGGGCAAGTTGCTGGGCGACGACGCCCGCGCGAACGCCATCCTGGGCGCCATCGTCAACGAACAGGTGCGTGAGCGCGTGGAGTCGGCGGGCTCGACGGGCGAAGTGGCCCTGGAATCCCGGGCGGTGGAGCATCCCGACTTCCCCGGCGCGACGGTGCGTACGCCCGTGATCGTCAAGCTGGAGTCGGCGAAGCCGGAGTCCGAGGCCGTGTGCTTCTCCGAGTGCTTCGGGCCGGTCTCCTTCGCGGTCGCCGTGGACTCCACCGCCGACGCCGTGGCGCTGCTGCGCAGGACCGTACGGGAGAAGGGCGCGATGACGGTCGGCGCGTATACGACGTCACCGGCCGCCGAGCGCCTGATCGAGGAGGCGTGCCTGGACGAGTGCGCGCAGCTCTCGCTCAACCTCACCGGAGGGGTGTATGTGAACCAGACCGCCGCGTTCTCCGACTTCCACGGCTCGGGCGGCAATCCGGCTGCGAACGCCGCGCTGTGCGACGGTGCGTTCGTCGCCGACCGCTTCCGCACGGTGGAGGTGCGCCGGCCCGCGCAGCCCGCGGCGTCCACCGAGGACTGACACGGCCCCGGGCGATCGCCGCCCGCCAACGTCGACGTCCACGTGCACGCCCGCGCCCGCGCCCGCGCACCGATGAAAACCCGTGGACGACACCCAGTGGACGACAGCCCAGGGACGACAGCCCAGGGACGACGACCCGGCGACAAAAACGGGGCGCCCAACGCGTGCGGTGCGCGTCGGGCGCCCCTGTCTCGGAGACCGGACCAACAGGCCGGTCGGAGGCGGCCGTTCGGCGGCCTCGGCAGGCGGCCGGGCGTCCCGTCGGCCGCGGCGACCGGAAACGCTACGGCCGGGACCGGGCGATGCCGTCAGTCGGCGGGCTTACCGGTGGAGACGGTCAGGTCGATCTTGTCCTTCTCCGGGTCCAGATACTCGATGCCATCGGGGGACTGCTCAAGAACCATGTTCTTGCCCCAGATGTTCTCGTCCTCGTGTGAGATCTCCCCGAGCTTCCAGCCCGCGGCCTTGATGCACTTCTTCACCGAGTCAAGGTTCTTGTAGGTGAAGTCCGGCACGATCTTCTTGCCCGCGTCCGAGTAGCTGTCGGACGCGTCGGTGCAGCGCGTGGTCTCGATCGTCTTGGACTTGTCCTCGGGCTTGAAGCCGCTTACGCCCTCGTCCTCGCCCTCTTCCTCGCTGGTCTCGGGCGCGGGCGCCTCGGTCTCCGGCACCGCCGTGGCAGAGGGCTTGTCGTCCGCCTTCTTGTCTCCGGGGTTCGTCAGCACGAACGCGATGATCACCGCCGTGATCGCCACTAGCACGGCGACCGCCGAGCCCACGATCACTGGGGTGTTGCTCTTACGGCCGCCGCCTCCGCCGGAGGGCTGCGGCGACAGCGTGTACGGCGGCGGGGTGTGCTGGCCCTGGCCCGGCTGCGCCCCGTAAGGCGACGGCGCTCCCGGCGGGTACTGGCCCATCGGCCCGGTGGCGGGCGGCGGAGGCGTCGACGGCCCGAAGCCGTACTGCGGCTGGTACTGCTGCTGCCCCGGCGGCGGCCCGCCCTCCCCGACCTGCGGGAAGACCGCCTGCCCGACGCCGGCGCCGCTCTGCGCGGGCGCCCCGCCCGGGACGATGGACGGGGAGGCACCGGCGGCCGCAGCCTGCCCCGCGACCCGCGTGCACTCGCCGAGCATCGTCTCCGCGGAGGGGAAGCGCTCGTTGGGGTTCTTCCGCAGCGTCCGCGCCACCAGCGCGTCGACGGCGGGCGTCAGCGACTGGTTGATCGCCGACGGCGTGGGCGCCTCCTCCTGGACATGTGCGTATGCGATGGCCAGCGGGGAGTCGGCGTCGAACGGCAGCCGCCCGGTGAGGAGTTCGAAGAGCATGATGCCGACCGAGTAGAGGTCGGAACGGGCGTCGACGCCGCGCCCCAGCGCCTGCTCGGGCGAGAGGTACTGGGGGGTGCCCACGACCATGCCGGTCTGCGTCATCGACGTGACCCCGGACTGCATGGCACGTGCGATGCCGAAGTCCATGACCTTGACGACACCACGCTTGGTGATCATCACGTTGCCGGGTTTGATGTCCCGGTGCACCAGCCCCATCTCATGGCTGACCTCGAGAGCCGCCAGCACATCGCCGGTGATCTTCAGCGCCTTCTCGGCGGGCATCGCGCCGAACTGCGCGATGTCCTCGTCCAGTACGGAGCGCAGCGGCTTGCCCTCGACGTACTCCATGACGATGTACGGCACCATCGAGCCGTCTATCTCGTCCTCGCCGGAGTCGAAGACCGAGACGATGTTGGTGTGTGTGAGCTTCGCGACAGCCTGTGCCTCGCGGCGGAAGCGCTCACGGAAGGACTGCTCGCGTCCCAGCTCGGTGTGGAGGGTCTTGACCGCGACCTTGCGGTCGAGAACGGAGTCGTAAGCGAGATAGACCGAGGCCATGCCGGCGCCGAGCAGGCTCTGCAACTGGAAACGGCCGCCTCCGACCGTGCGGCCCGCGTACTCCGCGGATGCCTGTCCGCCGTCGTCACTCATCTCTGACTGCTCCCCCTCGGCGGCATGCCCCCGCACAGTTCTTGTTTCAGGGCAGATTTTCAGCCCCGGAAGCTCACTGATTCTCGATGACCCAGACACCGGTCCCTACGGTCCCGGTACGCGCTCAAGTCTGCCGGAGGGCTCTCCTACGTCAAGCGCAGTGCCCGTTCCGTAACCCGATGCGCAACCTGTGACCGCAACTGTGGCGGCTCAACCGCTCCGTAACCGTTGCGGACTCTTGTGCCTCTGGCCCCCTTGTGCACCACCCGGCACGGGCGTGACGCGGGGGCGCCTTTCAGCCTGTCCCACGAGGCCCCGGGGCCGTCGCCTGCGAACTTGCCAGCCGGGCACCGCAGCCGATTGGATGGCTGATCCGTCCCCATCCATGCGACTCCCGCGAGCCTGTAGCCTCCAAAGCGATACGGGCCGACTCCGGGGCGTCCGGCATGAGCCGAGAGTCAGGGGGTAGGCACCGCGCGACCCACGGCATGACGGCATTTCGATCCACGGCGAGGACAGATGGCACAGACGCAGGCCGGCGGGGGTCCCTCCGACCCCGACGCCATGGGCGGCTCCATGGCCGAATCGCCGGAGCTGTGGGGCAACAACGGCCTCGTCGGCGACGGCCGTTACCGCCTCACGCACCGCCTCGGCCGTGGCGGCATGGCGGAGGTCTTCGCCGCCGAGGATCTGCGTCTGGGCCGTACGGTCGCGGTGAAGCTGCTGCGTTCCGACCTCGCCGAGGACCCGGTCTCCAAGGCCCGCTTCACGCGCGAGGCACAGTCCGTCGCGGGCCTCAACCACCACGCGGTCGTCGCGGTCTACGACTCCGGCGAGGAGACGATCGGCGGCAACGTCACTCCGTACATCGTGATGGAGCTGGTCGAGGGCCGTACGATCCGCGACCTGCTGATGAACGCCGAGGCGCCGCCGCCCGACCAGGCGCTGATCATCGTCTCCGGCGTCCTGGAGGCCCTGGCCTACAGCCATCAGCACGGCATCGTGCACCGCGACATCAAGCCCGCGAACGTCATCATCACCAACACCGGCGCGGTGAAGGTGATGGACTTCGGCATCGCCCGCGCCCTGCACGGCGCCTCCAACACCATGACGCAGACCGGCATGGTGATGGGCACACCGCAGTACCTCTCCCCGGAGCAGGCGCTCGGCAAGACCGTCGACATCCGCTCCGACCTCTACGCCACGGGCTGCCTCCTCTACGAACTGCTCACGCTCAGACCGCCGTTCACGGGTGAGACCCCGCTGTCGGTCGTCTATCAGCATGTGCAGGACGAGGCCGCGCCCCCTTCGGAGTCCTCCGAGACCGTGCCGCCCGAGCTCGACGGCCTGGTGATGCGGGCGCTCGCGAAGGACCCGGACGACCGCTTCCAGAGCGCGGAGGAGATGCGCGGCCTCGCGCAGTACGCGCTGCGGATGCTGCACGAGCAGGGCAGCCACACCGGCGGCGCATGGAACACCGGCCCTGTGGCTCACGCGGGCGCCTCCACCCCGGCGATGGGCGTCCCCGGCCTCGACGCCCGCCAGCACCCGGCGCACGGAGAGACCTCGCAGCTCGCACCGCCGATGCTGATGGGCGCACCCGACCGCGACGACGGCGGCTTCGAGGGCGGACCGCACCGTAACGGCCGTGGCGGCGGCGGGCTGAAGTACGCCTTCATCGCGTTCGTCGCCGTGATCGCGGTGGCCGCCGGGATCTACTTCGCGGCGACGTACGACGGCAGCGAAGGCGACAACGACACCAAGCCGGACTCCTCCACGTCGGAGCCGAAGGACAAGAAGACCAAGGAGAAGCCGACCCCGACGCCGACGGAGACCGAGCAGGAGCCCGGTACGACCACGGGCGACACCGGCGAGGAGACGCCGAGCGAGACGCCGTCGCAGACGACGCCCAGCGAGACCGAGAGTTCGCCGTCGGACGAGCCGACGGGCTCGCCGAGCGAGACGGAGACCGGCGGCGGCCAGGGCGGCAACACCGGCGGCAACACCGGCGGGCCGACGAACACGCCCACCCAGTCGCCGTCCGGCGACATCGGCGGCGCGGAGACCGGCGGCGAGGGTGGTCCCGGAGGGCCCGAGGAGTGACCGGACGGTCCAAGCCGGTGATCTGAGCACGCCCCGTGACCTGAGCACACCGCGCCAGCCCGAGCCGGGCAGTCCCGGCCCGGTCGGTGATCTGAGCACGAGCCGGAGCGTCCGAGCCGGTGGCCCGAACGGCCGCGTCCGCACCGGGACTTGAGCCTCGGCCGGGGGCCGGGTGCTACGGGCCGCACATGCCGCACCGGGCGCGCGGTGGCTGCGTAGCCGCGCACACCGCACGGACTCTCGGCGGACTCACAGCCCCTGCGGCTCGTCCGTACCTTCCTGCCCCGCCCTCATCCGGGCCACATACGCCGCCGCCTGCGTCCTGCGCTCCATGCCGAGCTTCGACAGAAGCTGCGACACATAGTTCTTGATCGTCTTCTCGGCCAGGTTCAGCTCCTCGCCGATGGCGCGGTTGGTCATGCCCGCTCCGATCAGATCGAGGATGATCCGCTCCTGCGCGGTGAGCGACGCCAGCTTGTCGTCGCCGCTGCCGCCGCCCTCCCGTACGCCCCCGCGGCGCAGCCGCTCCACCACCCGCCGGGCGGCGTCCGGGCCGAGCAGCGCCTTCCCCGCTGCGGCGTCCCGCACGGCCGACTGGAGTTCCTTGCCCCGGATGCCCTTCAGCACGTAGCCGGACGCGCCTGCCAGTACGGCGTGCACGAGCGCCTCCTCGTCCGAGAAGGAGGTGAGGATCAGGCAGGCGATCTCGGGGGCGCGTGAGCGCAGCTCCCGGCAGACCTCGATGCCGCTGCCGTCCGGCAGGCGCACGTCCAGTACGGCGACGTCGGGAGCCGCGTCGGGAATGAGGTCGAGCGCGTCCGCGGCGTTGTCCGTCTCGCCGATCACCTCGATGTCGGGTTCCGCCGACAGCATCTCGTGCACCCCCCGGCGGATCACCTCGTGATCATCGAGCAGGAAGACAGTGATTTGGGTGCTTTCTTCCATTTTTTCAGTCTCACACACTGGTCACGGCTCCGCCCTTCCCGCACTCTGGAGCCGCGGGATACCGTGCATGGGGCCTCCCCACGCCGAAGGCGTAGGGGAAGGCTCTGCGAGGCCCGCGAGGCTGTGACCAGTGATGTCCCCGATCTTTCGGCTTGCTCGGACCGCCGAGTCCCTTTAGTTGGAAATCCGAGCAAAGTTGCAGGTCAGGGGCGCTTCATGCATGTATGGAGTCCTGGAACCGCTTCAGCGGGCCTCAACCGAGACATCGTCACCGTCCGGTTGCCGTCCGTGCCGCACCCACCCCGTGCGCCGTACGGGACCGGTCGAGCCTCCCTCCGCCTCCGGGCGGGGGACCCCCAGGCCGCCGGCGACCCCGGGGGCCGGACAGAAGAGGAGCACACGTGACCGTGGAGAGCACTGCGCGCAGCACGTCGCGCCGCAGCGGCACCGGAGGCAAGCGCGCCACCAAGAAGTCGGCGCCGTCGCAGGGCGGCACCGGCAGCGCGACCAGCACGAGCAGCACAAGCACTACGAGCAGTACGGGCAGTACGGGCAGTACGGGCAGTACGGGCAGTACGGGCACTGCGAACGGCAGGTCGGCCAAGTCGCCCAAGAGCACGGAGCGTTCGAAGCCCGCGAAGGCCGCGAAGAGCGCGAAGACGTCCAAGACGGCCACGAGCGCGAAGAAGCCGGCCAAGTCCGCGAAGACTGCCAAGTCGGCCGCCAAGGCGTCCCGTTCCGCGAAACCGCAGCCCGGTCGGAAGCGGAAGACGGGCGCCACCGCAGCGGCATCGCACGCGAACGGCACCGCCGGCACCGAACTCGTACAGCTTCTGACGCCTGAGGGCGAGCGCGTCGAACACCCCGACTACGCCATAGATCTGACGGCGGAGGAACTGCGCGGCCTGTACCGCGACATGGTCCTCACCCGCCGCTTCGACAGCGAGGCGACGTCCCTCCAGCGCCAGGGCGAACTCGGCCTGTGGGCCTCCCTGTTGGGCCAGGAGGCGGCGCAGATCGGCTCCGGGCGCGCGCTGCGCGACGACGACTACGTCTTCCCCACCTACCGCGAGCACGGCGTCGCCTGGTGCCGCGGCGTGGACCCGACGAAGCTGCTGGGCATGTTCCGCGGCGTGAACAACGGCGGCTGGGACCCGACGACCAACAACTTCCACCTGTACACGATCGTCATCGGCTCCCAGGCCCTGCACGCCACCGGCTATGCGATGGGCGTCAACCTCGACGGCGCCGACTCGGCCGTCGTCGCCTACTTCGGCGACGGGGCCTCCTCGCAGGGCGACGTGGCGGAGGCGTTCACCTTCTCCGCGGTCTACAACGCCCCGGTCGTCTTCTTCTGCCAGAACAACCAGTGGGCCATCTCCGAGCCCGCCGAACGCCAGTCCCGCGTGCCCATCTACCAGCGCGCGGCGGGCTTCGGCTTCCCCGGCGTACGCGTCGACGGCAACGACGTACTGGCCTGTCTCGCTGTCACCCGCGCCGCAGTCGAGCGTGCGCGCAACGGCGAAGGGCCCATGCTGGTCGAGGCGTTCACCTACCGCATGGGCGCGCACACCACCTCCGACGACCCGACCCGCTACCGCCGCGACGAGGAGCGCGCGGAGTGGGAGGCGAAGGACCCCATCGCCCGGCTGCGGACGTATCTGGAGAAGGACGGGCTCGCCGACGAGGCGTTCTTCGCCTCCATCGACGAGGAGAGCGAGGCCATGGGCAAGCATGTGCGGGAGGCCATCCGCACCATGCCCGACCCGGACACCATGGCGATCTTCGAGAACGTCTACGCGGACGGCCACGCGCTCGTGGACGAGGAACGCGCCCAGTTCGCCGAGTACCTCGCGTCGTTCGCCGACTCACCAGATCCAGTCACAGCCGACTCCGCAGGGGAGGGCCGCTGACATGGCCGCCGCTACATCCACCGCCGCTGCCGCCACCGCGTCCGGCACCCCGGACGTACGGAAGATGCCCATCGCCAAGGCGCTCAACGAATCCCTGCGCACGGCGATGGAGAACGACCCGAAGGTCCTCGTCATGGGGGAGGACGTCGGCAAGCTCGGCGGCGTCTTCCGCATCACGGACGGCCTCCAGAAGGACTTCGGCGAGCAGCGGGTCATCGACACCCCGCTCGCCGAGTCCGGGATCGTGGGCACCGCGATCGGGCTCGCGCTGCGGGGCTACCGTCCCGTCGTGGAGATCCAGTTCGACGGTTTCGTCTTCCCGGCGTACGACCAGATCGTCACGCAGCTCGCGAAGATGCACGCCCGCGCCCTGGGCAAGATCAAGCTGCCCGTCGTCATCCGCATCCCGTACGCGGGCGGCATCGGAGCCGTCGAGCACCACAGCGAGTCGCCCGAGGCGCTGTTCGCACATGTCGCGGGTCTCAAGTGCGTCTCGCCGTCGAACGCTTCGGACGCGTACTGGATGATGCGCCAGTCCATCGAGAGCGACGACCCGGTCGTCTTCTTCGAGCCCAAGCGCCGCTACTGGGACAAGGGCGAGGTGGACACCACCGCGATCCCCGCGCCCCTGCACGCGGCACGCGTCGCCCGACAGGGCACCGATCTGACGCTGGCGGCCTACGGGCCGATGGTGAAGACGTGCCTGGAGGCGGCCACCGCGGCGCAGGAGGAGGGCCGTTCGCTCGAAGTGGTCGACATGCGCTCGATGTCGCCCATCGACTTCGACACCCTCCAGAAGTCGGTCGAGAGGACCGGAAGGCTTGTGGTGGTGCACGAGGCACCCGTATTCCTGGGGACCGGCTCGGAGGTGGCCGCCAGGATCACGGAGCGCTGCTTCTACCACCTGGAGGCCCCGGTGCTGCGCGTGGGCGGGTTCCATGCGCCGTATCCGCCGGCCCGGTTGGAGGACGAGTACCTTCCGGGTCTCGACCGGGTGCTCGATGCCGTCGACCGTGCGCTGGCGTACTGAGGAGAGTCGTGACGATGACTGAGAGCGCGACCCGCATCCGCGAGTTCAAGATGCCCGATGTGGGTGAGGGTCTGACGGAGGCAGAGATCCTCAAGTGGTACGTCCAGGCCGGTGACACGGTGACGGACGGCCAGGTCGTCTGCGAGGTCGAGACGGCCAAGGCGGCGGTCGAACTGCCCATCCCCTTCAACGGTGCCGTGCACGAGCTGCGCTTCGCCGAGGGCACCACCGTCGACGTCGGCACCGCGATCATCGCCGTCGACACCGACCCTTCGGCCGGTCCGCTCGGCGGTGAGGGCGGCGCGGAGGCCGCACCACCGGCCGGTGCCCCCGTGGGCGGGGCGGAAGGCGAAGGGGAGACAGCGGAAGCCGGCGAGGGCGAGAAGCGGCAGCCCGTGCTGGTCGGCTACGGCGTCGCGGAGTCCTCCACGAAGCGCCGCCCTCGCAAGGGGCAGCCCGCGCCGGACGCCGCGCGCAACGGTGACGGCGGCACACAGCCCGTGCGGGAGGCCGTGCAGGAGTCCGTACAGGGCGCAGTGCAGGGCGAGTTGAACGGTCACCGCGGCGACGCGGGTCACGCCGCCGCCACATCCGGTGCGGCTCCCGCCCCCGGCACCGGCACGCCCGGCCGCCCCCTGGCCAAGCCCCCGGTGCGCAAGCTCGCCAAGGACCTGGGCATCGACCTGGCGACCGTGGTGCCGACCGGCCCGGACGGCGTCATCACGCGTGAGGACGTCCACGCAGCCGCCGCGCCCGCCGCGGC